>CALKAJ010000031.1 GCA_937983305.1 uncultured Ignavibacteriota bacterium
TTAATCCGGAAGTTAAGCAAATTCAAACCAAGCTCGATTATCTGGATAATTGTTCTGATTATTTCAAAAATATGCACAGAATCTATCTTGCAACTGATTCTGATGCTCCAGGCATAAGACTAAGAGAAGAACTTGCCAGAAGGCTTGGAAAGTCTCGATGTTGGATTGTCAGGTTTCCGAATGACTGCAAAGATGCAAACGAAGTCTTGATGAAGTACGGTAAGCTTAAACTTAAAGAATGTATCGAAAATGCTGAACTTTATCCTATTGAAGGCATTCACTATGCAAATGACAGAAGAGATGAACTGAAAGATTTGTATGAAAACGGATTTCCAAACGGAGCAAAGTCCGGTTATTCAAATCTTGACGAACTTATTACTTTCTATGGTTCTCAATTGACAATTGTAACCGGAATTCCTTCACATGGCAAGTCCAATTTCATGGATCAGCTAATGATAAAACTTGCTATTAACCATAACTGGTCCTGGGGAATCTTTTCTCCGGAGAATGCAACTATTGAAATTCATTTACTTAGACTTTGCGAAATCCTTATTGGCAAGCCTTTTTTAAAAGACTATAATAATCGAATGACATTTGATGAAGTAGAATCTGCCAGGGAGTTTATAAATAATCATACTTACTTTATTCTTCCAGACAATGAAGAATACAGATTGGAAAGAATTCTCGAAGCGGCAAGTGGTCTGGTTTTAAAGCACGGTATAAAAGGATTGATTCTCGATCCTTGGAACACACTTGAACATCAATACGGCAATGATTCTGAAACAATCTATACAGGGAAGGTCTTAAATCAGCTTAAATATTTTGCAAGGATTCATGACATCCACTTGATTCTGGTGGCACACCCACGCAAAATGGCTCGCCGAAAAGACAGTAAACTTTTTGAAGTTCCTACTCTGTATGATATTTCAGGTTCAGCTAATTGGTTTAACATCGCTGATAATGGTATGGTTGTTTACAGACAGTTTAACGAAGCTATGACTGAGAGCTATCCGATTGTTTACATCCAGAAAGTTAAGCACAAATTTATTGGCAAGACAGGCTTTGCCAAATTCGATTTTGATGTTTCCTGTCAAAGGTATATTGAAAAAGACAGCAGGCAAGGAAAAAACGAATTGGACTCTTATGTTGAGATGTGTCCTGGTGGATATCCAAGTTCTTGGATGACTGAATGGGAAAATCAAAAAGAGGATGATGTTGGTTTCTAAACCAAAATTCAAATAAAAACAGACTGGCAGACCTTGAATCTGTCAGTCTTACTAAGGAAGAATCATTAATAAATATAGGAAAAATCATGAGAAATGAAGATATAATTGAAATGCTCGAAGAACAGGATTTGCCTGAACATTTTCAAATAGTTTCAGAAGTTTGTGGTATAGAAACGGCGCGTCTTTTGATAAAAGAACTTGGTGGAATTACTTTGAGTATTCCCATGGTTAATTCTTTGCGGACTTTGATTGAGAGGTATGTTTCAGAAAATGCAAAGGAAATTCCGATTAAGAAAATTGCAAGGGAACTTGGAATGAATGAAAGAGCTGTAGCAAAAATTTTGAAAAAAATTCAATATAAAATGTAAAAATCAAACTTTTTCTTGTCCACGAACTTAAAATTTGTTATTTTTGTACTTTAAAACGATTTTAGTCAGTAAGTTTGAAAAAAATTAAATATATGGCAGATACAAAAGATTCAATAATAATGACAGCTCAAAAGTTGTTTTCAAAGTTTGGGTTAAACAAAACTTCAGTTGACGAGATTGCAAAGTATGCTCGTGTTGCAAAAGGTACTATTTATCACTATTTTAAAAGCAAAGAAGAATTATTTCAAGAGGTAGTTAAAAAAGAAGAAATATTTTTAAAATACGAAATCAGAAAAAGAATATCAGAAGTTGATACACCGCAAGAAAAGCTGAAAATTTATGTACTAACACGCTTTAAATTTCTTAAAGAACTAGAAAACTATTATAGTGCTTTAAAAGACGATTATTTAATTCATTACAAATTTGTTGACAAAATCAGGAGACAAAATCAAATTTTTGAATTGGAAATAATTTCCTCAATCTTAAAAAAAGGATGTGAACAGAAAATTTTTAGCATCGAAAAAGTTGATTTAACATCTCTTGCGATATTGATTTCTTTAAAAGGATTAGAACAATATTGTTTTGTTGATAGTCAAATGGATAACATTGAATCTAACCTATCTATACTATTAGATGTACTTTTTAAAGGAATAGAGTTCTGATATTTTTTTCTTAAAAACTGACTAAAAAACGATATTGGTTTATTTATAATAACAGGGGATCTATGATAAAAAGATTAAACAAAAAATATACGGCAATAATGCTTGCAGTTATTGTATTGCAGTTGAATTCGTGTAACAACGATGATAGAAAGGGTATCAAAACTGAAGAAATTCAAAAGGTTGTTGAAGTTTCAAAAGTTGAAAAAAAACTTGATACAAATGAAATCCCTTACAGTGGAACGATTGTAGAATCTGAATCGTTCCCTTTAAATTTTTCAGTAGTTGGGACAGTAAACCGTGTCTTTGTATCTGAAGGAGAGTATGTAAAAAAAGGTCAATTACTTGCAGAACTTAATGAAGAGTCTTATAAATATGCTTACGAAATGACTTTAGCCACCTTGAAACAGGCCGAAGATGCATATAAAAGATTAAAACCAATGTATGATAATGCAAATCTTCAGGAAATTAAAATGGTTGAAGTTGAAACTGGACTACAACAAGCAAAATCTGCAAGTTATATTGCAAAAAAAAATCTTGAAGATTGCAAACTTTATTCGCCTGTTTCTGGTGTAGTAGGAAAACGCTCAATAGAGCCAGGTATGAATACAATTCCAAATTTGACATCTATTGAGATAATTAAAATTGAAAAAGTATTTGCAAAAATCCCAGTATCAGAAAATGATATTTCGTCAATAAGAAAAGGAGATAAAGCTAGAATTAAAATATCGGCTTTAAATGGTAAAATTTTCGATGGTATGATTGAAGATATAGGTGTTTTAGCCGATCCTATTGCTCACACATATATGATTAAAATTGGAATTGCGAATAGTAGCTATCAAATAAAACCGGGAATGATTTGCAACGTTTTACTTATCAAGTCCAATGCAACATCTGTATTGTCCATTCCAACCGAAGCAATTCTTGTTGACGAACAAGGAAGAAGATTTGTATATACTGTTAACCAAAATAAAGCTCAGAGAAAATATATAGAACTCGGGAAACTATTGAAGAATGGTGTTGAAATTACAAGCGGATTGAATGATGGCGAGCTAATTGTAATTGCAGGTCAACAAAAACTTGTTGATAATTCACTTGTACAAATCATCAACCAATAAGGATGCAAGAGAAATTATGAAAACTAAACACACTTTAATAGAAAAACTTCTCCGATATAAACAGCTAATAATTGTAACTACAGGCATACTTGTTTTGTTTGGAATAATAGCTCTTATACAAATGCCGCGTGATGAATTTCCGGAATTCAAAATCCGGCAGGGATTGATTATAGGCATTTACCCGGGAGCATCATCGCAGCAAGTGGAGGAACAATTGACTAAAAAAGTTGAGCAATATCTTTTTCAGTACGAAGCCGTTGATAAAAAAAAGACTTATTCAATCTCAAAAGAAAATGTAATGGTAATTTATGTTGAGATTCAGAAAAGCGAAAGCGATCCGAAAGCATTCTGGGCGAAATTGCGGCAGGGATTAAATGATATTAAGCCGCAGCTTCCTTCAGGAGTAATGTCTTTAACGGCGGATGATGATTTCGGAAATACCTCCGCGATATTGCTGGCGGTTGAATCAGAAACAAAAACTTATAAAGAGCTTGAAAGGTACATAGAAAAATTTGAGGATGATGTTAGGACAATTCCCTCTACATCACGAGTAAAACATTTCGGACTGCAGAAGGAAGAAATTAATGTATACATAGACGATGCAAAACTAACCAACTATGGTATCAAGCCGATAATGGTTCTGTCGCAATTGAAACCTGAAGGCATGGTTAATTATTCCGGTGATATTGATAACGGCGAACTTATAAGACCGATACATATTCCTTCAAGCTATAAGACGGAAAGTGACATTGCGAATCAAATTATTTATTCGGACCCGACCGGTAACGTGATACGCGTTAAAGATGTCGCAAAGGTTGTGCGTGAATATCCCGATCCCGATTCGTATATCCGCCTCAACGGTAAAAAATGTTTAATCGTTTCGTTGGAGATGCTTCCGGGTCATAACATCGTTCAATACGGCCATGATGTTAAAAAAGTGATTGAAAAATTTAAAACTCAGTTACCAGCTGATGTTAAAGTCGGTATTATTTCGGATATGCCCGATTTTGTATCGAAAGCAATCTATGAATTTTTAAAGGAATTTGGACTCGCAATATTATCCGTAATTCTTGTTACTATTCTTTTACTGCCGCGACGGGTTGCGCTAGTCGCAGCTTCAGCTATCCCGATATCCATTTTTATAACACTCGGACTAATGTGGGCAACGGGGATCGACTTACAAACAGTATCCCTCGCAGGTCTAATTATTGTTCTCGGTATGGTTGTGGATAACGCGATTGTTATAATTGACAACTATGTTGAAAAGCTTGATAATGGTATTTCTCCCCATGATGCTGCTTCGAGAAGTGTAACCGATCTATTCGTTTCGGTTTTTACTGCTACACTTATAATCATAATGTGTTTTTTGCCGATGAATATTTTGATGATAGGCACTGCTGGAGATTTTGTAAAATCATTGCCCCTAACAATAACATATGCTTTGTTTATTTCTCTTCTTGTTTCAGTCCTTTTGGTACCAATGATGAGTTATATTTTTATTAAGCACGGTGTTAAAGGTGAGCACAGTAAAGGGAAAAAGAGCGAATTTCTAAAATGGTTGCAAGCCTTTTATGATAATCTTTTGGATAAATCATTTAAAAAGAAAACTATTATCGTGATTGTTGGTCTTGTATCGTTTGTAGCAGGGATTATAATTTTACTGGTCAGCCCACAACAGAATTTTCCTGCATTCGAACGAAACCAGTTTGCTGTAGAAGTTTACCTTCCAACCGGATTTTCGTTAAAACAAACAGACGAAGTTATGAGAGAGATTGAAGAAAAACTTAAGAAAGACAAACGTGTAAAGGAAGTCGCCGCATTTGTAGGAACGAGCTCGCCGAGGTTCAACACTTTGTATGCTCCAAACTTCCCTTCGAAAAATTACGGTCAGTTGTTAGTGATTACTGAATCGTCGGAAGCAACAAAAGAAATTTTGGACGAATACAGCAAAATTTACAGTGATAACAATCCTAAAGCTTATTGCAAATGGAAACAATTGGAAATGACGCTAAGTAGATCTCCAATTGAGGTCAGAATTTCAGGCGATAGTATTGCTACAATTAAAAAAGTTGCTGATGAAGTTTCCGGTATTGCTCGCGGATTAAAAGGTGTGCAATGGGTCGGAACGGATTATAAACAACCGCTGCAAGCGGTTCAGTTAAAATTAAAAGAGGACGAAGCTAACCGGCTCGGTTATTCAAAAACCATTCTTGATTATTCACTAATGTTCGGAACGAAGGGTTTTCCTATTTCAACAATATGGGAAGGCGACTACCCTGTAAATATAAATTTGAAGGTTGATAAAAAAACTAAAGCCAATATCGACGATATTATGAATCAATACGTAACCTCGCCGTTTTTAGTTTCGTCGGTTCAAGTTCGGCAGCTTGCAAACGCCAAACAAGAATGGACAGAAGGTGAAATTGTAAGACGTAACGGAGTTCGAACAATTACTGTTAAAGTTGATGTTGCAAGAGGCCAATATGCTTCGAATATATTTGGAAATCTAAGACCTGCGGTGGAAAATTTGAATTTACCCAGCGGTGTTTCGATTAGTTACGGCGGCGAGTATGAGATGAGCGTCGATGAAATCACACCGCTTTATTATTCGCTTGCAATAAGTGTCGCGATAATATTTATCATACTACTTGCTCAATTCAGAAATTTTAAAACCGCAATCTTAATAATGACGACTATGCCTCTTTCCATTTTCGGCGCGGCATTTGGTACCATAGTAACTGGTTATCCGTTTAGCGTTACTGCATTTATCGGTCTTATAGGGTTAATTGGAATTGTTGTACGTAACGGAATCATTTACGTTTCATATGCAGAAGAGCTTAGAAGAGAACATGGTCATTCACTAGAAGAAGCTGCGATATCTTCGGCAAAGAGAAGAATGCGTCCCATCTTTCTTACTTCCGCCGCCGCCGCCGTCGGCGTAATTCCAATGATATTGAGCAGATCTCCGCTTTGGGGACCGCTTGGAGCAGTCATATGTTTTGGATTAATTTTTGGTTTAGTTTTTTCTTTAATTATTCTTCCAATACTTTATTATTTGATACATAGAAAAGATTTTGAAAAAATAGAAGAGGAGGAATTAGCATGAAAAAAATATTATGTATTCTTTTAATAGCCTTATATTGCATAAATCCTATTTTTGCACAAAAGGTCTTAACTCTTGAAGATTGCAAGAAATTAGCTTTACAAAACAATTTTAAAGGCAAAAATAGTAAATTAGAAATTCAAGCTTCACAACAGATTAAAAATTCTGCCTTTACAAATTATTTTCCCAATATAAGTGCAGGCGGTATGATGTGGAATGCCCAGAAAAACTTGATGGAAATGAATATGAAAGGTGGAGACCTTCCGGTTTATGACGGTAATCCTGCAAATCTTGGAAATGCAACTCAATTTGCCTTTTTCCCTAGTTCAACTATCGGACTATTAAAAAAAGGAACTGTCGGATATATTAATGCCGTTCAACCGATTTATGTCGGCGGCCGCATCCTTAATGGAAATCGTCTTGCCGCTTTGAGTGAGGAAGTTTCGGAATTCAAAGACAAATTGACCAAAGATGAGATTCTTCTAAAGACCGAAGAACAATATTGGCTAATCGTCTCGCTCGATGAAAAAAGCAAAACAGTCGCAAAATATGAAGAATTGCTGAGCAGGCTTTTGTCTCAAGTCCAAGACGCTGAGAAGTCAGGATTAGTCTTAAAAAATGACGTTCTTAAAGTTAAACTTAAACTCAGTGAAATTCAACTGAATAAATCCAAATTGGAAAATGGGAAAAAACTTGCTACGCTCGCCTTTTGTCAGCATATTGGAATAACTTACGATTCAACAATGATTTTAAATGACGAGTTGAAAATTATTGATTTGCCCCAAAGTATTTATGTTAATAAAAACGAAGCTCTGAAAAGCAGAACCGAATATTCCTTACTCGAAATATCCGTCGTAGCTGAAAAACTTCAAACAAATATGAAACTTGGCGAATATCTTCCTCAAGTCGGTGTTGGCCTTAGCGCTATGTATATGAAGTTTGACGAAAATGACGGTAGAACTCTCGGATTGGTATTTGGGACAGTCTCAGTTCCAATTTCAAATTGGTGGGGTGCGACTTATGAACTTGAGGGAAGAAAAATCAAGGAAGAAATTGCAGAGAATAATTTAAAGGATAACTCGGGATTAATTCTTTTGCAAATTGAAAAAACATGGCAAGATTTAACAGATGCTTATAAGCAATATCAATTAAGTGAAGAGTCAAAAGCACAAGCCGAAGAAAATTTAAAGGTTAATGAAGATAGTTATAAAAACGGTATAACTACTGTTTCCGATTTACTCGAAGCTCAGGCTCTATTACAAAATACTCAGTCTCAAGTTATCGAAGCAAAAGCAAATTATTTGGTAAAGAAGATAACATATTTAAAGGCAACTGGAAAGTAATATATGAATATTACCATCATTAAATAACATTATGAAAAATTTGAAAAGGTATTATTCAGGATAATTATAGCATTATTTAATATTTAGGAGAAATAATATGAAGACTTCAGATATTTACATACCTGGTGTATGCAATATAGGTAAAGAAGAAATAAAGAAAAGGAGACAATTCGGCATAGTTGGATTAATTTTAACTATTATTACATATTTTATTTTAGTTTATTTTGATGTTACCAAGGGATTTCGTTTTCTTACTTCTATTCCCTCTGTTATATCTGCTATTGGTTTTTTACAAGCACAAATGCATTTCTGTGCTTACTTTGGGTTAGCTGAGATATTCAATTTCGATAAGTTGGGAAAATCTGATAAAGTAGAAAACGATGAATTTGTAAGAAAAGACAAGAAAAGAGCAAGGTCAATTATTTATATTTCTGTTTTGATAGGAATTGTTGTTGGATTGCTATCAGTAATTATTTAATCAATATCTATAAGAGAAAACAATTTGAAATTGAAACTAAAGGTCTGTTCTAAAAATAAAGAGTAAAAAATCTAATCAATAATTTAGAATCAGTTACATATACCAAATGTTAATTATAAATAAGGAGTTTTTATGGAAAACAATTCAATAATCAAGATGAAAATTATCATCGGAAGCACTCGTCAAAACAGATTTGGTGACAAACCTGCAAACTGGATTTATGAGGAAATTAAGAAGAAAACAAACATTTTTGCCGAAGTTTTAGATTTGAGAGATTATCCGATGCCTTTCTTCGACGAACCAATGGTACCTTCCATGTTGAAAGAAAATTATTCTTCCGAACAGGTAAGGAAATGGTCGGCAAAAATCAAGGAAGGCGATGCTTTTATTATAGTTACTCCAGAATATAATCATGGGTACACTGCAGTTCTTAAAAATGCTATTGATTCAATTTTCCCGGAGTGGAACAACAAACCAGTTGGTTTTGTTAGCTATGGAAGTAGTGGAGGAGCCAGAAGCATAGAGCAGTTACGCCAAGTGGTCATTGAACTGAGCATGATTCCTATCAGGATGTCCCTTAACATTCCCTTAGAAATTTATTTAGCAGTTATGAACGAGAAAATACCCGTAAATCCTGAGCTTTTTAAACCTATGAGAGAGGGTATGATGGGTGATCGTGTCGAGTTGTTTATGAATGAGTTAATAGAAATGGCTAGAACTTTACAGGATGCAAGGCAAAATAATTGATTAAAATAGCAATTTACTTTCAGGAAACTGGTAGATTAAATAACAAATAATTTCTTTCTTTATTTAATAGATTATATGACTAAAGATAAATTAGGAAGATTAAAAATAGGGCTCGCACTCGGTAGTGGTGCGGCCCGTGGGTTAACCCATATTGGCGTTCTAAAAGCAATTGAAGAAAACGGAATAAAAATAGATTATATATCCGGCAGCAGTATTGGCGCTCTAATTGGCGGGGCTTATGCTATGGGGATGTCAGTTGGAGAAATTGAAGACATCGCTTTAAAAACTAATTGGAAACTTATGGCGAAAATATTTTCGCCGACTATTTCATTGACTTCTTTGGTGAATACTAAATACTTAACAGAACTCTTAAGTACTTGGTTTGGAAATAATACTTTTGATGATCTTAAAATCTCTTTCTCGGCCGTAACAGCGGATATTCAAACAGGCGAAATAGTTGTTCTTGAAAAGGGGGATCTTTTATCAGCCATCAGGGCTAGCATATCTATCCCTATACTATTTTCACCAGTAACAATCGGTAGACACAAACTTGTTGATGGAGGGTTAGTTAATCCTACGCCCGTTGATGTTGTTAAGAAAATGGGAATGGATAAAGTAATTGCCGTTAATCTTAGGAGATTCGGGACTTATAGAATAAACCAATATAATGACAAACAAATTCCGAAAGTAGATAATAAGGTTAAAGAATTATCCATAAACGAAAAGATACAATACTTTATTAAACATCCTCTTAATTATTTGAATAAAAATTCAAATGAAAAAATTCCAGATCCAAAATTTTGGAGAATTTTATATCACATGTTTATCATTGTACAAGTTCAAATAAGCGATTTAACAATGCAAATCGCAAAAACCGGATATTCTTATTGAACCAGACACTGGTGATTTTAAAGTTCTTGATTTTAGAAAAGCGAAAGAATTAATCGAAATTGGTTATTTAGACGCTAAGCAACAATTAAAGAATTTTGATTCTGTGTAAATAACATAAGGACAATATGATTGGAAAAATCTATTACATTTAAAAAAAAGGATAAAATGAACAACGTTCATAAAACAATGTTAACCATACTCTATCTTAAAAGAATATTTATTGTTGGGCTTATTTATTTAATGCACACAGCATTATATGGTTATGTTAGTATTCACCACATTAATGACAATTATAATTTACTAACTGATTTAGATAAACTTTTCCCTTTTGTGCCGGGAATGGTTTATCTCTATATATCCTTTTACGTTGTAGTCGTTATATCAGTATTCTTTTTAAGATCGGAAGAATCATTTGACAGAATAATTGCATCAATTATTGGAACATTATTATTTACATATCCATTATTTTATTTTTTCCCGGCTAATTATTCTGTCCCTTCATTTGAAGCTAATACTTTTACTACAAAATTTTTAAAGTGGTGTTTCGATGCTGACGTTCCAAACAATACTTTCCCCAGTTTGCATGTCAGTTTATCTTTTACAATAGCTTTGGGAATCAAACACTTTAGAAAAAAACTTGGAATGCTCTATTTAATATGGGCAAGCGGGATTGCGCTTTCAACACTCATGATACGTAAACATTTTCTTATTGATTCTTTCAGCGGAATTGTGATGGCAACTTTTAGCTATAATCTTTTTGTTTCAGGAAAACTCACTAAACCATTGTTCGATAATTTTAAAAAAATGAAACATTGCTTGGCGAATCAGATTGAAAATAATTTCAGCGTCAAACGAGTGAGCCGTAATCTCGTTTATTTGATAATTACGATTCTAAGAATGAAATAGAAGAAAAAAAATTATTTTAAGAAAATATTGTGATATAAATTAGATGGGAAATTCAAATTCATACATATCCGGAATTGGCTCGTATTTACCTTCTCGAACTTTAACAAACAATGATTTAGAGAAAATGGTAGATACCACAAACGAATGGATTATTAAAAGAACTGGAATAAAACAAAGGCATATATCAGAAACAAATGAATCAACATCTGTTTTGGCAACAAATGCTTCCCTAACTGCATTAAAAGAAGCAAAAATAAAAGCTGAAGAACTTGATATGATAATAGTTGCGACTTTAACGCCAGATATGATGATGCCTTCGACTGCAACAAGAGTACAGAAAAACTTAGGTGCAAAGAATGCTGCTGCATTTGATATTGCTGCAGCTTGTTCAGGGTTTATATATGGTTTATCCATAGCAGATCAATTTGTTTTAAGCGGAGCTATGAAGAATGTCTTAGTTGTAGGTGCGGAAACATTATCAAAATATGTTGATTGGAATGATAGGAGTACTAGCATTTTATTTGGAGATGGTGCTGGTGCTGCAATCGTGTCGAGTAATTCTCGTGGTTCAAAAATATTAGGATTTTATTTAGGTTCAAATGGAAACCCTCCAAGAGAGTGGTTAATGCTACAAGGCAGTGGTTCAGCAAATGGTTCTGGAATTCTTCCTAATGATAAGAAGAATTTTATTCTTATGAATGGTCCAGAAATTTACAAATTTGGAACTAATATTTTACCAGAAATTATTTCCTCAATTATATCTCAATGTCAATTAACTTTAGATAATATCAGTATGATTATACCTCATCAAGCGAATAGAAGAATTATTGAAGCTGCATCAATAAAATTAAACTTTCCAATCGAAAAATTTTATGTAAATATTGATAGATGTGCAAATACTTCGGCTGCGTCAATCCCGATTGCTATGGATGATGCAATAAGAGACAAACAATTAAAAAGAGGAGACAAGGTTATTTTGGCTGGATTTGGTGCTGGATTAACTTGGGGTGGTATGCTAATAGAATATTAATTATGTATTCAATAAATTGCTTGAGCTTTCTTATGTATTTGTTACAACTCATTAATAATAAATAATCAAATTTCAAACAATTATCAACAAAACTGGTAAGAAATAATTTCGAGAATCTCCTCCAAATCCTCTTCAGTCAATGTAATAAAAGGACGAGCCGGAATCTGTATCACAGGTTTCAGCTCTTTCTTTTTAGTCAAAGCAAGAGCTTTCCAGGTATCAAAACCTGTTTCGTAAAACTTTGCCCAAAAGAATTTTCTCATTTTTGAAGTAATCGGGATTGTCGGTTTTAATGTCCCTCCGAACTGATGTATTGCGGCATAAGGCGAATTAGCAGAAATCACAACAGAAGATTTACCTTGATGTCTAACTTCGATAGTTGACATCAGTCCTTTTGTTCGGTTTAGAGTTGGTTCTAATTCCCAACCAAGTCTTTGATATTTTTCTTTTGTAGAAGTAGCAAGAGCTTTCCATTTTTGAGAACCACCAGAAAATATTGTAATATCAGATTCATTGCCGTCCCAACGCCCTCTTTCATCAAAATTTGCACTAATTGCCCTATCAATCAAAGCTGACACCATTTCAAGAACAGGAGTCAGGTCATCATATTGACTTTTCAGAGTTCTGAAAACACTATTTAATTGCGATATAATTTGTTCGTTTATCATTGGCTAAGCATTTCCTCAAGAGCTTTTCTTATACCATCAACATAGTTATTGACTATTGGCTCCCAAGCTTTTAAAGGAGTAAGTTGAAAATCTGTACTGTTTTCCAATGAAGGTAAATATTTCTGTCCTTCTTCGAGCTTGGAATCATCCTTTATTGGTACAACTGAACATTTGCAACCGAATCCGGAAGGCGGATAAATCTTCTTCCAGATTGGGTCGTCATGACGGAATACTTTTCCGTTCAATAAGCTGTGGTCATGACGTTTGGTAGGTCTTTCAATCTGTGTATATTTCCAATAAGGGTAAAGATTTGAAATCAGTTTCTGTTGCTTGTATTTACCTTGTGAATACGACATCTGCATATTCGTATCATAAACTACTTTTAACCTTGAAGGAGCAATTCCTGTCCAACCTGATTCAGTGAGTCTTTTGAGAAGCTTTTCCCTGAATTCTGCTAAAGTCCAACCTTCTGTTTTAGCTTGTTCAATAAAGTCATAAATAAGCTGAAGAATATCTGCATTCATAACCTTGGCAACTGTGAAAGCCTTGTTGTGAGCTTCCGAATCAAGTTCATCCCAATCAGTTGAAATTTTCAAGTTCTTACCTCTTTGTTTCAACCACTCAATAGCTCTATCTGGCGATAATTTGAAAGCTGTTTGAAAAGGATCTTCAAACCTAAAACTTTTTAGTTTTGGAATTGAACCGGTTTCCATGTAAAATTCAACTATGTAATTATTTCTTTCCACTGATAAAACCGCTCCCGGTAGCTATTAAAATACCTTTAGCCAAGAAGTCTTCAAGTTCGCTTGTTTCCAAATCCGGAAACATTTCAACAATCTTGTCCTGAATCTCATTATAGGAAGTACCATGTTCGATCATGTCAAGAACAGGCTTCAGAACTGCTTGAGTTAGTTCATCAAATTGAGAAATATCATAAGGTGATTCCTGTATTTCAGTACCATTTTCACTGAATGGCGAAATTGGTTGTGTTGCAGATGCAATCTCGATTTCATCATCTTTAAAACCATAATTCCTTTTGAAATATTCTTTAGTAAATTTAATTTGATTCGTTGAAGCAAGAGCTTGGTCACGCTGTGCCAATGTCATATCTACGTCTTGCTCTTCATACATAACAAATTTTGGCATTTCAGAAACTGATTCAAAGTTAAAATCAATAATCCATTCAATAAGCTTGTTTAGCCAGTATTCAACTAGCTGTTTATCTGAATCAACCACATCTTTGCGTACCTGCAGATGTGTTTGGGACATGGCATAAGAGCCTGTGTCGCCTTGTTCTGTTGTAAGAGTTTGAGAAAGGATTGCCTTGGAAATTTCAGCATTACAGAAGTGAAGCAGGTTTTTATAGATGTCTGCGGAACTTCCTTTTGCCGATTCCAAAATGTCAATATTTACTTCTTCTTCGGTAACAGCTATTCCATCCTGTTGCAGTTTCTCCAGAACATTGAAAAGTTCAAAGGCTTCTTCCTGACCTTTTCCCAATGCTATCTTACCATGAAGAAAAGGCATACCATATTTTTGTGTATAGATAGACCAAAGTTTCATTCCACCTTTTTTGAAGACCACAGGATAATAACATTTTGCAAGAACTGATTCTCCGTAAGGATTGTCATAGGTCGCATTGTTTTGAGCTACAAGGAATTTTTTATTCGGAAGAAGAATACCATTTACTTTGAATCTGTCTCTGAATCTTAGCATGTTATTTCCATCAAATTCAAACCACCAAGAAGGTTTTCCTTTTATGTCTTTTGGAACAATAAAGTCTTCATCAACACCCCAATAAATCTCCAAAGGTTTGAAACCATAAAGAGGTGCATCAAGAATATCGTTGATTATTTGTCTCATATTCAAATCATTGAAAATATCTTCGATAAACAAAGCTTCATTGGATTTTTGACCTCCTCTGTTTATTTCCCATTCAAGTGACATCACACCAGCTTTTCTGGACTGTACACAACTTGAAACGTGGGCATCATAAAGGAAATTTCTATAAGTTTCAAGAGTTTCATTATTTTTCTGCAAAACTACATCTGGATTTGGCAGTAATTCATTCATTGAACTAAAAAGAAATGCCTGTCTTGTTGCTATAACTCCAAGTGGATAAGGTCTTGACTGCTGATTTTCATTTTGAATTTGTCTTACCTGACTATCACTAAAAAGGTTCTTTATATTCTGAATGAAACCCATAAATATTCTCTAATAAGTGGTGAAATAATTTTCCTTTTTTCTATCATATTTGGTAAGCAGTCCAAGGTTCTTACCAGAGGAACTTCGTTTTCTCAAATAATCGAGTGCCTGAGTAATGCTGTCAACGATGTCATCATGGTTGCCATAAGGGAATTCCGAACATTCATTGATAATATCAGCAAGGAATTGAGCATTTTTTGGAATAAATACTTTTCCTGCTTCAAGTAGTGGCGTTATCAAATGAGCTCTGGTTACCTTGTCTTTTATTGCAGGAATTGCTTTAATAGGAATCTTTGTTTCCCTTTGCAAAACCTGAATAAGACTTTGACCACTGGCAGCATCTTCTATCAGTACTACATTTGGTTTATGCTTATGGAATTGCATTATGACCTGTCTTTGAAGGTCAGGAAATAAAACCTTAGCTCTCCAATAGTCTATTAGAAAATAACCTTTTTCAGAAAGCAACCAAGTTGTACATACCGAAAAGTCATTCTGTTGCTTTTCCTTGAAAGCAGTGTCCCATGATTGAACTAATACAGAGCCAGTCGGCTCTTCTTCATATTCTTTCCACCACTCAGTTTTGAATATCTGATATTCGGTTGCTATTGGTTGTTGCTGATACAAAGCAGAAAACCAATAAGAACCGATTTGATTTTTGATATTTTGAAGTTTTTCTTCCGGATACCTTAATTTCCAAAGCGGTTCTCCTTCTTCTCTTCCAAGCATATCATTTTCTTTGGCTAATGCAGGAAAGCTAAGAACCTCCCATTTATCATCGGAATCAGAATCATTGACAAGTCTTCCGGCAAGGTCGTCAAAATGCCATCTGGTCATGATTACAATGATTGCTCCGTCAGGTTCAAGTCTTGTATATGCTGTTGCCCTGAACCAGTCAAAAGTTTTATCTCGATATGTTTTACTGTTTGCTTGTTCGTCATTTTTAACCGGGTCATCAATAATCAGAACATTTGCTCCCTTACCTGTAATAGCTCCACCAACACCAGTGGCATTCAATCCTCCTTCGTGTCCTGAAACATCCCATCGGTAAGCTGAATTTGAAAGTCTGTTAAGTTTGATTCCGAATAAATCATCTCCATGTTCTTCCAAGAGTTCTTTAGTCTTTCTGCCCCAGGAAGCTGCAAAACCAGCTTCATAAGAAACCAGAATAATTCTTCTGTCAGGATAAGTTCCAAGATACCATGCAGGGAAATATCTTGAAATCAATTCCGATTTACCATGTCTGGGTGGCATATTTACAATCAATCTTTTCGTTCTGCCACCTGCAACATCGAGTAGTTTTTTATTCAATATGTTAATGTGAGTAGCTATCTGATACCTCCCTTTCGACAGATACATCGCCATTGTAGCTGGGCTTGCCGTTTTGAGCATCTCCCACGGCAGAGAGGAATTTAAGTAAAGCTTCTGCTGATTCTTCGTCATTTGCTACAATCTCCCCAAATTTATCTTTTTGCGGTTGTAATAGAATTGTGTTTTCATTTCTTCCTATCTCCGTTGGAACTCCGCGAGCAATTCTTTCGATATTGACAAGATTTCCATAACTTCTGCTTACCTGTATAATCAAATCAATAAGCTCAACTGTTGTAAGCTTATTCAAATCTTCAATGGCAGGCATTTTGTTGTCTTTATCCTTTTTAAGTCTTTCAGAAAAGGCAGTAACAGGCAAGAAGACAATTCTTTGAAAAGTCTCCGCCTGTTGTGCTTGCCTTTCATTCATTTTCTGAATGCTTTCCTGTTGCTTAATCCTGTTCTTTCTGTCTTCGTCATCATCGAAGGCTCTTACTCTAACTTGCCAGTTGTTTTTTCTTGACCAGACTGCAAATTGAGTTTTGCTCTTTTTCCCAAGTCTGTCAAGTAAGGCGCTGAAACTTCTGTTTTGACGAAGATCACGATAGATACAGAAAGCTTTAAAGGCTTTATCGGTTTCTCCCGGAATTCTTTCCCAGGGTAGATTTGCCCACGGCTCTGACATTATTCAGTACTCAATTCCTTTTTACATAATTCAAGTAGTTTCAAAGCAGGTTCTTTTCCTAAAACCTTTTCAATGATTTCCGCTTCTTCGTTGGCAAAGATTAAGCTTACTCTATATAGTTTTGTCTGCTGTCTTGCCATTTCTCTTTCTTCTTCATTCTTAGCTATTTGAATCAAAGCCTGTCTTTCCTTGATTGTTTCAACAGCCTTTGTAGAAGCAGCAGTAATCATTTCACCTCCGTGAGTTGTTCCGTCAACCTGTCTCGAACTGGTGTTAGTAAATTGATTATCTTCATCGGAAAGTTCTGATGGTTCCCAAGATTGAGAATAGTCATCATTGGCAAGTGCTTCCGGTACAGGAATATCTTCCAATAATCTGTTAACTTCTTCATCAGAAAGCATAAGTGAATCTTGTGCCCAATCAAGAGCTCCGAGTTCCTGCAAGTCTCTTAATACTTGTACCGACAATTCCAAATCCTCGCTTCCTCTTGCCCTGTTGTGCCTAAGAGTTGCTATTCTCATTTGTTCAGGCGTCATATCAACAAAAACAACTGGAATTTCCTTGTATCCAAGAACAGTTGCAGCTCTCCATCTGTGTTCTCCATCAACAATCATTTTGGTTGCTTTCTGAACGATAATCGGCTGAGTGAAGCCGTCCTCTTCCATTGACTTTACCAATAACTCAAAGTCATGTTCACTTTGTCTGTTTGGATTATAATTGTTTGGTTTGATAGAATCTATCGAAACATATTCGATAGCAAGTTCCTGCAAGGAAACATTCTTTTTCTCAATTTCCTTTTTCCCCTTTTTAATAATTTTTTCAGTTACTGCCTTTTGAGTGGCTTCTGGTGTGGTGTTGTAATTTTCCATTTTTTGAATCCTTATAGTTTTTGAATAGTTAAACCTTGTTGGTTATAATAATCTATTAGACAGGCAAGTCTTCTCTTGTTCAATTCCGTTCCAAAGAAGGTTTTGCCTAAAGAATGCGCAGTTCTTCCTGTTAATCCTCTGCCAGTGCACAAGTCAAGGACAGAATTAACATTTGGTTCAAACTGCATTGCAAATCGGGGTGTATAATCATCGTCAATTCCAGTGAAATCAAAATCAATAATTGATGGTGTTTCAAAGGTATATCGAACCAAAAAGCAGGGATGTTTCTGATAGTATTTGATTTTCCAAACATTAGTTACGATGCCGTTCAAGGAAATAATCAAATCCTTTACAAAGTCCAGATTCTGACTTCCCATTTCAAGATAATTTATTCTTGGAGAATGAATACTAATCAGGGAAATCAACTTTTCAATAAAAGATTCAAATTCCTTCTTTTCAGAAAATCCTGCCTTTGTATAAAAAGAATTGATGTTTCCGGTATTCCATGGAGGATCAACGTAGGACATATCAAATTGAGGAATGCCAAAGAAGTCTAATTGGGTTAAATTTGTCAAATCCTTGACCGCTAAGACGTTTTTACCCGCTTGCCAGACTTCGCCATCATTAATGGGAAATCTTTCCCACGAATCGCCATAGAGCCATTTTCCTTCTTCAAATGTTTTCATTCAAATCACTCATATTTTTTCATATCATTTGTTCGGTTAATTAGGATTGTAGCCGGAATGGGAGCTCCCATAGTCCAGTACTTGTAACCGTCTTGATAGAAATATATGAATGATTTTTTGTAGAAGAATTCTTTGACTCCATTATTGCGGATAAACTGAACAGCTTCATTGAAAACTTCAATGTCCTCGCAGTTTTTCTTTAGGCAATATTGGTGTGGCGCTGTTTCAGAATAGGTTTTTGCAGTTATCCATTTCTGATTAGCGACAAATTCTATAAAATTGTTTAAATCCATACATTTCAAGACGTTACAGATAATAATGCATTGTAATATTTTAGAAAAAATTACCAAGTGGGCTTGCCTCCCCATGTACCAGCTCCATCTCTGAAGAATTCAGGTTCTACATAAGGCAAAACATCAACTTTGACTTTCATTGAGAATGGTTCTCCCATATACATGATTTTTGACAAGTTTCTCCATGAAGAAAGCATCTGGCATTTCGGGCATTTGGTTACTTCTGGAAATTCTTCGGTGGAATGCCTTGAATGACTGCGAATAACATAATTAACAACCTTTTGAGCCCTATCGGCTATCCAATCTGGAGCTTCCTCAATGCAAGTCCGATAGAAACATTCCTTCCATGATTCTCCAAGCCTTCTGATAGGTTCGACTGACCTTCTACCAAACATACCAGCTGTTCTAACTCCCGGCAATCTTTCACATACTTTATCGAACCATTGAGGCCATGCTTTTGAAGCAACCATTAAACCATCAATTGCGGCAGGTGCTAAAGTTGGTGGAGCTATCCTTAACTTGTTTCTGTGAACTCCCAATCTGTGCATTACATCATAAGCTTTGTTATAGTCCCAGTGATTATCCCTGACTGCCTTCCAAACATCTCCATCAGACCAATCGTATATAGGTCTTGCATAAAAAGTTCCATAACTGTTTTTGCCTTTGGTTAAATATCCTTTGCTTGACATCAAACCCATTTTTCTAAGCATGGATTCATCGGTGCGAAGTCCTAAAACAGCGATTAAGTCTTTGCCTTTAGCAGGCGGAAATTTCTCCTCACTAATCAAACCCTGAATATTTTGCTCATGAATTTTAACCGCAATATCAGGAGGAGTGCGTACCCATTTATCATAAGAAAGTAAAGGATCGAAAACCCAGAAATAAGGATTCTGGCGGTTAAAGATATTAACTACAGGTTGATTGGCATAGAACCAGTAAAATTTAACTTCCGGTCTGTTAGCCATTCTCTCGGCATACTCGAATGTACCCGGATACATAATCTCTTCATCCCTCATAACGACTTCCACAGGCAATCTTCCTGTCATGGTAGCTGCAATAATGCAAAGTTCAAGACATATTCCTGAATCCTTACCAGCTGAAAAGGAAACAATAACCCTGTGTCCTTCCTGATATAGCTTTATCATTCTGTCGAGAGCGGCGTCAAAGACGTTTTCAATACAATAGTGCTTAGGCATGTTTGTTACCAGTTATAATTAAAAAATAAAATTTATCAGGAATAATTGAACCCAATATGTTGGTTTCAACAAAATGGTATGCTTTGGAAATCGAGTAAGGAAAATGCTTTGAAAATTCTTCACTAAGCATGGTCATACCAGAGATTTTTACATTATCGAAATCCTCGAAAAGAGTTTTCAATTCTTTTCCCTTGAAAAATCTGGCAGGAGAATTAATCTTGAATTTGTTAAGAATGTAAGATTTTCTGCTTTGATACTTGAGACCATAAGCCATTAATAAAAACTTGCCTTTTGGTTTTAAAACCCTTTTGATTTCCTTGACTGTTTTAGCATGATTAAGTGAATAAGAAAAACTTCCAAACAAAGATAAAACTGAATCAAAGCAGTCATTATCGAAAGGCATATTTGACATAGTTCCTTTAATGAAATTATGATTCGGAAACTTCATTGAACTCAATTCAATCATCCTTTCTGAAATATCCAAACCTGTATATCTATCAGAACTAATTCCAAGATGACTTAATAAAGTTCCTGTTCCGCTTCCCAAGTCAAGAATTTTACCTTTTGTAAATCCCTTTTCTGAAATAAACTTATAAATAAAATCATCTTCAATCCTGTGAACAGGTGCGTCATAGCTTCTGTCATAAACCTTGCTCAATCTGTTATAGATTTGCTTTGGTGTTATTTTATCCATTCTTTATGCCTTGCATTAGTACCAAATTTGTTTCAAATCAGTTATAATTCAGTATCAATTTTTACTGATTTGGCATTTTACACATTGCAAAACAAATCAAATCCTGAGTTCTGGTAAATGCACTGAATACCTTCCAAACTGCATGTTTTCAATGTTTGTATTGAATGTATGTATTGGTTACATGTATTGAGTACATGTAAATCTGCATGTATTGAATACCTGTATTGAGTGCTTTTAGCAAGGTTGTAGCTTTCAATAAGTTTGCGTTTGTAGAAAGATATTTTTGAAAAAATCACATAAAGAAAATGTGGAAAGAAGTTTTTAAAGCAGGATTACATACAGACGCCAACGGTAATGAACGTGAGTGGACTGAAGAAGACTTGAACGCAATAGTCGAGAAGTATAACAACCAGCTTTCTGATGAAAGGCACGATGCTCCTGTCGTAATCGGACACCCTATTAATAATTCCCCGGCTTATGCTTGGGTAGAGCAACTAAAAAAGAACGGTGATACCATTGAAGCAAAATTCTCTCAAATCGATCCGCAGTTTGAAGAATTAATCAAAGAAGGCAGATATAAGAAAGTTTCAATTGCTCTTTACCCGGACATGATGTTAAGACATGTTGGTTTTCTTGGAGCTGTTCCTCCTGCCGTTAAAGGTCTGAAAGATTCAGAATTCAATGGAGATAAACTATTCATTTCATTCGATTCTGATAAGAATGCAGAAACAAAGTTATCCGATTCTTATGCGAACGCATCACAAACGCAAAGCGAAACCAATGCTATTAAAGGAAAGGAAAGTAAAGGAAATATATATTATTCTTCTTCCTCAAAATCTAAAAATTTTGAAGGAGGAAAATCAAAATCTGACACCAATCAAAAATCAATAAATTTTCAAGGAGCTAATATGCCAGAGAACTATTCAAAACTATTTCAGGATTTACTGGGGTGGCTTGGACAGACTTTCAATGAAGAAATTGCCAATCAAACAGCTGCAGAACTCGAAAAGTTAAAAGCTAAGTATTTGGCTGACCAACCATACAGTCAGGATCAGAACAATCAGACAAGCAACACACAAGCTAATGAATCTGAGAACAAGAACACATTGAGAATCGAAAACTCAAAAGAATTTCAGGAACTTCAAAAGAAACTTGAACTTCTCGAAAAGGACAACAACGATATGAAGTTCAATGAATACTTCAAGTCTCAAACAGGTCGCTTGGTTCCAGCTCAGAAGCAAATTGTGAAACTTGCTTTTGATGCTGTTAGAAGCAACAACAACGGATATCAATTTGCCGATAACGGGAAAATGATTGCTATTAACGGGGAAGAATTGATTAAAAAACTGATTGAATCTTTTCCAGTACAAGTTGAATTCAGTGAGATTGCAAGGAAAGAATCTGCCATGGATTCAAGCGGTCTTGACGAACAGAACAAGTTTATTGATGAATATTACAAAGGGAGATAAAAGATGAGTTTAAATCTGGGAATATCAAACCTAACGGATGTAAATCCTTTCGTTGACATCTTTGCAGGACTACATCCAACAATGGAAGTCAATGAAATTGTGATTGCTTCCGGTCAGAATTTGAAACGTGGCGCTGGTCTTGGATTAATTTCAGCAGAAGCCAATCCTGCAAAAGGCAAATACAAGATTTGGGACACTGATTCAACAGACGGTTCTGAAGAACTTGCAGGAATTTTAGGATGCGATGTTGACGCTACAAGCCAAGACGAAAAAGGCTTCATGTATGTTCATGGTGAATTTTTGAAAGATGGTCTTACAGCTGGTCATACAATCGTTTCGGGTGTTTACAATAATGGTGCAATAGTAATCAAGGAGGTGAAATCATGAGCGCTTTAATCGATATGTTTGAATCGAGAAGCTTAACAAATGCTATTAACAGAGCTAAGGTAATCGAACCTTTTGTTCTTAATACTTTCTTCAAGAACAGACAATTTCATGCCGCAGATAAAATCGACATCGAAATTATCACCGGTTCGGACAAACTTGCACAGTTTGTTAATCAGCATGAGGGAGCTTTACCGATTAAGAAACTTTCAAAAGTAGTCAAGACTTTGTCACTTCCAAGAACTTTTGAGAAAAAACTGTTTACTGCTTTGGAACTTGCCAATTACAAATCAATAGGCAATATCTATGTAACAAGTCCCGAAGAAAGAACCAATCTTGCTAATCAGATGATTCTTCAGGAACTCGAAGAACTGAAAAACAGAATTATCAGACGCAGGGAACAAATGGCTTGTGAGGCATTGTCAACCGGAAAAGTCATTGTCAGTCAAGACAATATAGAATTCTCGGTTGATTTTGAATTTCAAAATAATATCCATTTGCATACTCTTGCTTCAAATGTTAAATGGAGTGAAACAACAGCAAAACCTCTTGTGAATATCCGTAACTGGAAGCGTGATATTATGAAACGTTCTGGAATAAATGCCGACATTCTTTTGCTTGGCAGTGAAGCCGCAGATGCTTTCATAGCAAATGATTCAGTAAAGAAAGAACTTGACACAAATAACAACAGAGTTGGCGTAATAGATTTAACCCAGTCTCCAACACGTTCGGGAATGTTTATCGGCAGAATTCTTGGAGTTGATATTTATGAATATAACCAACAATACACAAAACCCGATGATACAACTGCTGACATGATTAATGCAAAAAAAGCTATTCTTGTTGCAAGTCAATCGCCAGGATTCAGAGTTCATTTCGGTCCCATATACAGAATTGAAAATGGAAATCTGAAAATCTATCAGAACGAATTATTGGTTGAAACAAATACCAACGAAGACAAGACAGCATTGGATTGGAAGGTAGAACAAAAGAGTTTGCCTACCATACACGAGCCAAACGCAATCATTTCTGCAACGGTGGTCTGATGTATTGTGATGTTCAGGACATAAAGGATGATTTGACCGAAAAGGTTGTTGCTCAACTAAGCAACGATGAAAATCCTAATGTGATTAACGAGGAAATAGTAAGCAAATACATTTCCGAATCTACACAATTGATTGACGGCTTCTTAAGGTCAAGATACGGTCTTCCTTTGGAGAATGAACACTCAATAATTAAAAAGGTTTGTGTTGACATAGTCAAATATGAGCTATACAAACGAAGGGGGAAAGTTTTTGACAACATTCAAAACTTGTACAAGGACGGAATATCAACTCTTGAAAAGATTCAAAAAGGAATGATTATTCTTGATGAAGGAACAGCGGAAACAAGACCCGGATTCTTTTTGGTATCTGAGAGAAAACCTGTAATTGATAAGGAAATATTGGAAAATTACTGATGAAAATTGAAGAAATAGAATCGGCAATTATTGATAAGCTTAAATCTGATATTCCAGATTTATCAGTTGAACCTTTCCCGGACAATATAAAGGATTATGAACTGATACATCCGAAGGGAGCTGTTCTTGTAAGTTATGAAGGTTCAAACTATACAAATCCAAGACTTGAACAGCAGGCAAGAATGATAGAGTTTGATGTTATTGTCATTGTAAGAAATCTAAGGTCTCACTTGGGAGCTTATGATACTCTTGAAAGGGTGAGACAATCGATAACCAATGATTTCTATGTTGAAAACCTGAAACTTTATCCATTATCGGAAAAGTTTCTATTTGTTGAAGAAGATAAATGGCATTATGAAATGAGATTTATGTTACCATCAGTATATTTTATCGGAGAATAAGAATGGATTTGATTCACAATTTTACGGATGATATTATTCAATTTGGTTTGTTAATAGTTGGTTTAATAACTTTTTACATCATGCTGAAAAGAGATAACAGAAAAGCAAATGAAGAAGTGTTCTCTAAGAAGTTGGCTGATATTGAAAAGTTCAATGACCTTGAAAAGAGGGTGAAACTCCTTGAGCAAAGGGTTGACATATATGATGATTTGATCAGGAAGGAGCTTGAAGATATAAAAAAGCTACTGAATGATTTGCATGAAAAATTTCATAATCATTTGACAACTAATCATAAATAAAGGATTTAATATGAACGAGAAAATAAAAACCGCAATTGATTTTGTTTCAAGGCATGCAGTATGGTTTATCATAGGGATTCTTGCTTTTTTCTTTATGAAACCCGGAATAGCTGAAATCCAGACTTTCCTTTTCATAGCCTTCTTTGAAGCGGTTGCTATCGGATTAAGCAGTCTTGCTTTGTATGCCTATACAAAAATCAACTTTACCAAGGCTTTGCTTAAAGGAGATGATGACAAGTTTTCAGACTTTGAAAGGCAAGGCATGTATGTTGTCATTGGAAAAGTCTTTCTAAGCGTGCATATATTGGTAGGTCTGATTGTTTTGGGTGTTTACATAGCTCAATTCTCAAATTAAGGAGTTATTGAATGAAGATATTTTTGACAATATTATTTCTTTTCTTCTTTTTAAGCGTTAGTAGTCAGGCTTATCAAAAGAAATGCTATGCAAAGTCAATCGCTTCTGCTTCAAAGAAATATGATGTACCAGTCGAGTTAATAAAAGCTGTCATTACGATTGAATCAAACAATTTCTCAAAGGCAAAAGGAAAAGATAATTGCAAAGGTCTGATGCAGGTCAAGTGTGGCACTTACGATACACACAGAAATATTATGAGCGGAACAGGGATTTTAAAACATTACCTGAATAAATGTAAAAACGATACCGCTAAAGCTCTGACAGCTTACAACATGGGATACACGGGAATGATAAGGTATTACAGAAAACATGGTCATGCTTCAAATTATGCAAAACGAGTTTTAACATTATTCAATCTATTACGAACTCAAATTTATAACTATGATAAAGCTTAAAATATTAGTGATATTTCTTCTTTTGGTAGCCACCATTGATAGTTTGTCTGCAACAAAGTATTTAATACCTTGCAAAACAAATTTGATTAAGGCATCAAGAGATTCTGCTATTGCACAGGTTGGAGTTAGAGAAAAGTCCGGAAAAAATGACGGATTCAAAGTAGAACAATACCTGAAATCAGTCGGCAGATTCAAAGGAGATGCTTACTGCGCGGCAGGTCAATATTGGTGCTTCTATTCTGCATGTTTGGACTTGAAATATCCTTTAACATATGTTCCAATTTACAAGACAGGTTCAACTGTTACTATGTTTAATGAGGCAATTCGAGTCGGATACAAAATGTCACCAACTCCTTTTGATAATGATTTGATATTCTGGAGAAAACCTAATGAATGGAAAGGTCATGTTGAAAGGATAATTGAAGTTCTGAAAGCAGGTTGGATTAAAACTGTGGGATTCAATACAAGTTCAGGCAATAATGGTTCTCAAGATGATGGCGAAGGCGTTTATTTCAGGAAACGAAATGTTAATCACTGCTTAGGCAGAATGTTTTTAAGAGGATATTTAGGATTCAAACCTATATGATGGAAAAGTATAAATACATATTTGCCTTGGCATTAATAATCATAGTGCTTTTATTGAGTTTCTTCCTTGGAAGAAGTTCAAAGAATTGTAGTGATTCGGTTCAAACCATTATCAAAAGAGATACTGTAATTGTTGTAAAACAGGCAGAACCGATAATCATTGAAAAAGCAAAAACTAAAATTGTCTATACAAGGGATACCATTATTCAAACTCAACCTTTTATTGCAGTTGTTGATACGATTATCAAAAAGGACACTGTATATGCAAAGTTTGAATTTCCTGCCAACAACTTCGATTTATGGATTAAGAAGAAACCTGACAGCACTTTGATTCAAACTATTACTATAACGAAGGAAATCATTAAAGACAGACCTTGGTGGGAAGCATCTGCTTATTCACTTGGTGGAGCTGTTATAGGTTTTTTATTGGGAAAAACAGTTAAATGAGGATTGAGCAATGCGATGTGGATACAGAAAGCTGAAATTGTTAATGGTGAAATCAAGTATAACAAACTTGGTAAAATCAAAGCTGATGAAATTGAGCAAGGTATTGCAGACAAGTATTTTGTCTTTGATCAAACTACAGCAAGTAATGTTTGGACGGTTATACATAACCTTCAAAAGAAACCTTCTGTTTCTACTGTTGATAGTTCAGGAGCAGTTGTTTACGGATTTATTGAACATTTATCAAATAACGAATTGAGAATAACTTTTAAATATCCTTTTGCAGGGATAGCTTATTGTAACTAAGGGAATAAATTATGCCGATACCATTTTTAAATGACATAGACTTATCAGGTGTTCTGAAAATTCTGAATAGCACAGGATATTTAGACCTCGATAAAAATGAAATCAGAAATGCAATAGTTCAGAATCTTGCTTCCGAACCTGCTTCTCCTTTAGCAGGTCAAATTATTCACAACACAGCTAAAACAGATTCGGTAAAAGGAAATGGTAAGTTTGGCTACAAAGCGGCAACTTCCTGGGTTTATCCAGACATGGAGAAATCAGTTTATGATACCAATAATGATGGTAGAGTAAACCTTGCAGATGATTCAGATACTTTGGACGGACAGCATGGTTCTTATTATCTGAATAGAGCTAATCATACAGGTACAGATACATCTTCTTCAATTTCTGATTTTATAGAAGCCGCTCAGGATGCGGTCGGTAATGCTTTGATTGATACAAACTCAATCGATTTTACTTATGACGATCCTAATAACCAAATCAAAGCCGATTTAAAGCTTAACGGGACTGATTTAAGAACTCAGGCAACAGGTGTTGACCTTAATCCCACAGGAGTTTCGGCTGGTACTTATACCAAACTGACAGTTGACACAAAAGGCAGGGTTACAGCAGCAACGGTTCTTCTTTCAAGTGACTTACCTTCTCATAGCCATGTAGCTTCCGATATTACAAATTTTGATACACAAGTCAGGACAAACAGACTTGACCAGATGGCTGTCCCAACTGCATCATTGAATCTTAATTCCCAAAAGATTACAAACCTTGCAGACCCGACAAACCCTCAAGATGCGGCAACAAAAAATTATGTTGATTCAGCGGTTGCAGGATTTGATTGGAAAAACAGCGTGAAAGCTTGTTCAACAGCTAACTTGACTTTGTCGGGAACTCAAACAGTTGATGGAGTTGCATTGGTAGCCGGAGACAGAATTCTTGTAAAAGACCAAACCACTCCAAGCCAGAACGGTATCTATGTTGTTGCAGCTTCTACTTGGTCAAGAGCTACCGATGCAGATGCCTGGAATGAAATTGTTTCTGCGGCAGTATTCATTGAACAAGGAACGGTAAATGGAGATACAGCTTGGGTTTGTACTTCCGATCAGGGTGGAACACTTGGAACTACTTCAATTGTTTTCTCCCAATTCACTGGTGCCGCTCTAATCATTGCAGGAAACGGTCTTTCCAAAACAGGAAATCAAATTGACGTTAATGTTGACAACCAATCAATTGAAATTTCAGCTGATACCTTACAAGCCAAACTTGATTCAACAGGCGGAATTACAAAATCTGCAAGTGGTCTTAAAATCAATGTAGATAATACTACATTACAGATTAACGGCAGTAATCAGATTGAACTCAAAGGAGCTTACAAGAATAAAAAAGTCTTGGGAACAATCACAGGAGATAGTACTACAACCACTTTCTCAATAACTCACAATCTTGCAAACAAAGATATTTTTATTGATGTCTATGAAAACACTACAGGATATACCGCTTATCCGCTTATTGAAAGATTTGACACAAACACTGCGAAATTTACTTTCAAAGTTGCTCCAACAACCGGTAAAGTTTATAACGTGGTTATCATCGGATAGGAGTTCTACGATGCCAGCAACGCCAATACTCGATGATTTGGATATGAATTATTCCGAGATTCTGAAAGGAAGACTTGAAAATATTTCTGTTTTTCCGACAGGTCTTGATATAACTCACAAGGGTTATTCAGTGTATTCTAACAGTAAACTTTGGGTATGGGACGGTCTTCAATGGTGTACTTGGGATAGTATGCCCTGGACTTATGAAGACAATGATGCAGTTGATCACTTGGTTCCAAGAATTGAATCAACTGCTTTTAACGGAACAAGTCATTTTCTTAGTACTTCAGGTTGGAATCCAAATTTAGCTGAAGGATATGATGATAATATTCCCAGAACATTAGGCACAATGCACTTTATAGGTTCAGACCAAACAATTTCAGATTGGCAAACCATTAAAGGAAGAAGATTTGTATATACAGCAAAAGATGGTTCATGGTTTAATATTAAGAATAATTCTCCAAATCAAATTCCTGTAAATCATAAGAGAATTGATACAAGGACTGACACTGATTTAACTGAAATTGTTAAGGCAGAATTTTCTTATAGCTATACAGGTGATACTTGGATTTTAGTAAGTTATGAAAAAAGACAAGTAAATTGGTTTAAAAGATACCCGATACCTGCAACACCTATTTTAGGTCAATCTCAATTTACAGGAAACGTTCCTATTTTATCTAATGAAGGTTTGCCTTTCGATGGCTTTTACGAAGTTCATGCCTATGTTGAAGTAAAAGAATATGAAGCAGACAGAGTTACATTAGCGGCTACTTATGCAGTTCAAACATTAGAATTAATGACTCCCGGGGACAATTGGATTGTTGTTGACAAAAGCGGATTAATAACTCAGGTTGCTACTCATCTTGACATAAAATGGTTTAATTTTTCATTGCAGGGTTCAGTTATTCTCTATGCTCAATCTGCTGATTGTGGTTCGAGGGATGTTAATTACAGGGTTACTTTGCCAAATGGTTTGTTCAGGCAATTGTTAGGTGGATATATTCATGTTAAATACCTTGGAACAACCGAAGGTAATAATTGTACAGGATCAAAATAAAGGAAAAAATATGGAATACATTATTTCAGACAAAACATTAAATAAAATTGTTAACCTAATGGAAGACAAACCATTTAAACAAGTTATAGCTTTATTGAACGAAATAAAGGCTGTTACTTTTATTGAAGAAGAACAGGACAAAATTGAAGCTACGCCGGAAACTAATAAAGAAATCAATAAATAAATTTAGAGGTAAATATGCCAACTACAGTAACGACTGACAAAAAAATTATACTATCGGGCTCTCCATTCGGATGGATTCATAAGATTGATTCCGGTGCTTTGACTGAGCTTTGGAAGTTTAACAATCTTCAATCTTCAACTTATAAGATTCTGAAACCCGGTTCAAGTTCACAGAGTTCTGATAATATTGATATTAACAGGGCTGACGGAGCTATTTGGAGATTTCCGAAAACAAATCTTATTCTTTCAGGTATTGATGAAACCGATATTACGCCTGCAGGTACATCAAGCGATGCAACAAGCAAGGGAGAAATAACTCTTGTAGCTAACGAAGCTCCTATGGAATTGAATTCCTGGACTGCTTTTATTAAAGCTCTCAAAGAAAATCTGGATGGAAAATTCCTTATCACAATCGGTACAGGATATTCTCACAAGGCAAGAACTGATACATCATTGAGGAAACCGGACGGATTCATTCACATGATTGGAAAAATAAGTAATGACATCGAACAGCAATTGAACAACAGTCCTGCAAGTTTAACTATGACTTTTGTTTCTTACAAGGATTCAACCATTGATGAAGCAGATTTAACCGGAACAACTTTGTTTGGTGAAATCACATGGAAGCTTGGTGGAACAGGAAAAGATGTTGAAGGAATAAAACCACCTGCTATTGATTCAACAGATGCTCAAAAACTCATGGAAGGCGATGTTGCTGTTATCACCAATATTGTTTACAGTTAAGAATGAAGAATGAGATTCTGGCAGAAATATATTTTTACCGAATATCATTTCGGAATGCAGTCTGTTATCTTTGCGGTGTCGGACAATTATTCAGAATTATTTCAGGATACCGGTACGCAGACTGATATTTTCTTGCTTGAATCAGTAAAGAAAGATTTGAATACTGAAGAAGGCAGTTTTGCAATTGACGAACTGCCTTTTTCCATTAATCATCTGGCTTGTCAAAATGAAGATGATGAAAAGGCAATGTATTTCGTTTTGGATTCTACTAACATTAAAGTAAACAGGTATTGTGCTTTGTTCATGGGGAACGAACCTCTTCTTACTGAAATGCTTTTTGTCGGTAAAATCGGAAGCAAAGTGTCCGGAACAGATAAATTATGGTTTGGAGAAGAATACGAATACAATGTCAATCCTAAAAGAGAATACAAGCTATCAGCTTATAGCTTCGATGTTTCAATCCTCGACCAAGTGAAAATGACGAGTAAAATTGAGAATCTTGAAGGAACTCCAATAAATAATATCTACCAGAGATTTGAAGCTGAAAATTGGACATCAATGAAATCAATTTTTCAGTATAGACTAACATATTCTATCGATGTAATTCCTTCACTTGGTAACCTTGTTTATAATTGTCCTTTGGGAAATTTATATCTTGTCATAGATGAGTACCTAAAAAAAGCAAAGGACATTATATCGGAACTAACCAATACTGCACTTACTTTTAATCTGATTGAAGGGACTTTAGGACTTCAAACCTGCCCTGTATCAATTTCATTGAAAGATGAACATGATGAACAGATAAAAGAAATCAAGGCAGAACAATCAAAAAGAATCGAGTTAAAGCTCTCTACTCAAAACGGTGGAAGCAATTGGAGTTCCGCTTTTATTCATAGAAAAATGGTTGATCCTGCTTTGGGTAACTCTCAACAAACAGACTGGCAGAAAAGTCAGATTTCAAGTGAGAATGCTTATTCTTTTAGAAACATAGAAACTATTTCTGATTTGTTATTTGAAATAGCCAGAAGTTTTGCTTCTTATCTCTTTATCAATTATACATCGGGAACAACCCTAAACCTTGAATTCAAGTCAAGAAAAGGATTGGTAGAAGAAGACTATACTTATATTATTGGAGTGAATGAAGCAAGTTTTGACACGAGTTCAATCATTACAAAGGAATCAAATCAATTTTATGGTCTAGCCAATAACTATGCAGTCGATGAATTTGATGATGTTTCTAATAAACCGAATACAAATGAAGCAGAACCATCACAGAAATTTCAGGATGCAGACAAGCAAAGAAAATATGATAAGGAAAAGAAAGGCATAGAATCTCAAAAGTTATTACTTTCCACTTCTGTTACCAGAGCTGTTATCTGCGCTGTTAATGATTATGGAGGTCATGCTTATTATATCATCCCTTTGAATGTTAGCAGAAACAAGAACAATTGGAATACAACAGCTTTACAAACAATTTTGAACGCTCCGGGTAATGGAGGCAGTAGTTCGCTTGAACACCTGCATACAGGATTATATGTAATGACTAAACCAATGGAAGCTACTCAAATTCAAAGGATGGGAAATCCTGATATTTGGAGACCTGCGGCACGAATTTTTACTAAAATAAACGGTGATGATGTTGATTTTGATTCGCTGACTAAATACGTAAATTTTGTTCTATCGAGGGACAAACATTACTACGAAACAGAATACAACCTTACTGTTCCTTTCTGGAATGGATTTTCTAAAAACGAAGACGGTTCAAACTCTTCCTGGAAAAACATTAAACTTGGTTCAAAGGTTAAGCTGACTGAAACTGTTAAAAGGTATGTTAGTGGCTCTTGGACGGAAGTTGAAGTTCAAAATGATTTTGTTGTTGTCGGTATAGAAATTAACCTTCAAAAACCTGAAACGAAATTAAAACTTCACAGTCTTGAAAGATTTGCATTTGGTTGGTGGGAAGGCAGTGAGGAACTTTTACCTCTGTTTATGATTTCATCTGCTCGAGATAGTTTCGTAGCTGATGATTCGACCATTGTTCAAAACTATGACATCGATCAAGATGAAATTATATCAGAAGGCGATGCCGTAAGGTTGACGGAATCGGGGAAAATAGCAAAAAGTAAAAGTTTAAGCGATTTCCAGAATAGAACCATTGGCATTGCAAAGGAAAGCGGTATAGGAGGTGATTCAATCTTGGTTCAAATTTCTGGTAGAGTGGTATCAGATAGTTACAATTTTGAGTTGATTGGTAGGCAGATATACGCCAGAACAAATGAAGAAGGATTGAATATAACAGAAACGATTCTTGATTCTCCAAACTATACTGAAGATATGATTATTGCACTTGGAAAAATTGATTCTGCTAAAAGTTTCATTCTTGGTATAAATGAATTTCCTTTTGAATCAGGTGTATTGGAGCAAGCATGAAAGAGATAGCTTTAAGATATTCTGATACGAAATTGACTGATTTGACATTTGTTGAGAATGCTTCAAATCAAACGACATTTGAAACAGTAAAATGTACTGATCCTGTAGTTAGCACTACTGCAGAAACCGGAGTTCTTTTAAACGGAAGAAAATTCAGTCATCTTCTCTATACTCACAGAGATTTGGAAATCATTATTAGTTCCGATGAAATCGATTCTTCAGTTTTTGAATTCCTTCAATCCTTTTGGGTGGCAAGGTTCAAATACATTTCATTGTTCAAAGCCTCTACCTGGGGCAGTTATGTGCAAATTATGACTGAAACAGGAAAGTTTCCTTTGACCTACATTGAAGATATAAAAGATTTGCCGGAAGTTTCTTTTAACCTAAGCTATGCGAATCCGATATGATAGAAATGATTTTAAAGAACTTTGCAAATGAAGCTTTTCTTATGCCAATAAGAGCGGTGGAATTTTATTCTCAGGTTGATTGGGGTGATCCGTATGATGCTAATATTGTAATCCATAATCTTGAAGCTGAATCAAGTTTTAATGTAACTGCAATTACAAGAAACACACATTTGGGAACAATCAGAAGACTTGGATACAAGTTTGAAGCTACGCTTTACATACCATATAACAGAATCGGAGATAACGGACTTGACTTTATTTTCGAGGAACTGTTAAAAGGTAGGTACTCAGTAACTTTGATACTGGGAACAGCAAGAGGCTGGACACAGAACGGATATGATCCACCCAAAGCAGTAAATTCAACTGGTGGAATGAAGATTAGCATATCAAACTATGCTATGAATCACACAATTGAAGTTGAATCAGTCGAATACAGACCAAGAGTTGTTGTAAAACTTTTTGGATTTACTAAGAGATTGAACGAAATTTATTTTTTATAAGGATATAAAATGAGTGAAGAAACAAATTATAGACCGATTGAGCCTTTGGATTTTACATTCAATGGAAAAACCTTCAAATATGACTTTAACATCCTGTCAGTCGAACAAGCTGAATTGGCAAGAGAAGCAGGAGAATTTAAGATTAATCAGATTAACTCAGAGCCAGAATCTTTCAGGCAGGTTATAAGAAGCCGTGGAGCTGAATGGTTGTCTATTATCCTAAGTTACCTTTTAAGGGAAACAAAGGATGGTATAGTTCAACCTTTCAATAAAGACAAAGCCGAATCTGATGTTGAGACTTGGATTAAAAGCCTTCCTGTAATTCATCTTGAAGATTTAAGGAGTTGCGTTAAGGATTTTTTTACAGGTATCGGGAAGCAACAGACAGGCTCCATCTTGCTTCAAGGAGAAAGGAAGCGGAACGGAATCGAAATGTTATTGCCGATTTTACAGAAGACTATGCTCGAGAATATGAGCAAAGAAAGCTAATTGAAGAACAAGAGAAAATGCAAAATTGCTATAATCAGGGTGAACTGAAATCGAGACTTGCCAAGACAAGAGTCGATATCTGGTATTTGCCTTCACTTACTAAAAATGACGTAACGAAATTTGAAGAAGTAAGGAGAGTACTATTTGTTGATGCAATAAATTGTTTGGAATGGACTATAAAAAGTATTAATTAATCAAATAAACTAAGAAAGACTTTGAAAAAAATTAAACTCTAAAAAAGATTAAAATTGGCTGTAATTAGCCATTGGTTTAAAGAATATTTTTTTTTATGCTTTATAAATTTCAATAATTTTTTCTTTAGTTAGTTTTTGGTAAAAATCTGTTTTTATTTCTTTTCCAACTGTAAAGTTATCAATAACCTTTTTATATTCAAAGGACTGTTGCCCTTTTATTGCCCTGTCTGATGCAACAATTTTAAAAGGACCAGTGTCTTTCATAATTGCCTGATTACTATTTGAGCTATATATTGAGTTTTCCATAAGTATCATTCAAAAAATTTAAACAAAATTTGTATAATTCCATCCTGATGAAGTTGGTATTACATTCATCAAAATATTATTATCAGGCTGTTTAGCTGCAAATATCTTGCCAAATGTTCTATATTCACACTTTCCATTTAAAGATTCTACAGAAGCTTGATACAAATCATAATCAACAGGAGGAATCTGAACAACTTGAACTTGTGATACAATTGCCTGGTAAACTTGTTGAATTAATTCAGGTGGTAGATTATTAGGCAATTGAATTTGTTGAGTTGGAGCTAATAAATTTGCTGAAATGGGGCTATTTAATACTAAATTTAATGGGTCAAAAGGTATATTAAAATTCATTTCAGTTTCAAAACTCTCATAAACTTTCCAAAGTAAGTCTTCTAAATCAATTTCAGGATTTGTAATGGGTAAACCCATTTTATTAGCTTCAGTTCTACCAAGTGGATAACCGTGATGATAAAATGATTTATTAAGTGTCTCGGCGATTGTTTTTGCTTTATTACTATCAGACATGTGCATTGATAATAGTTTTTCACCCATGGATAACGCAAGTTGTGCACTTCTTTTGGCGACACCAATTGGTACAGCACCAACTTCCTTACAAATTATTTCAAAAGATTTTTGCATTTGTTCTTGATCAGAAAGACCTACGTCCTTTCTTAAGAAATCAACAAAATTCCTTAAATCTTCTGAGCCAAACTGAATTTGTTCTTGATTCTGCTTTTTGTGTGTCAATTGTGGATCTACTGGCCCCAAATTTGAAAAAGGGTGCATGACAATCTCGTCAGCACCTAATGATATTAATGTTGCTGCACTATAAGCTGTATAAGGTAATAGAACTCCAATTTTATCAAATCTTTCTCTAAGAATACTAACAATTCTGTATGCAACAGTTGGATCCCCACCGTAACTAATTAATAGCAAATCAATTTCTTTTGAATCCCTTTCTATTGTTTGAACTAATTTAATAAAATTAGGTATAACATCAGAAGCAATTGACGCTGAAGCATTAGCTCTAAAACTTGTCACATAAGTTATTAAGGGTCTTTTTCTGCTTTCAATTATTTGTTTATAAAGCTCTTTTCTTGAATTATAGTCCATACTAATATTTCTTTAAAAAATTATTTATCTAATTTTTAACCAAATCAAAATACAAAATTACTTTAAAAATTAGTGACAACAAAAATCAAAAATAATTTTATAAAAATATCTATTCCTTTATCCTTTTCTAATTGGAATAATTTTATAAATAACTTTTAAATATTCCTGAATTTTTTAATTTCTTCATTTTTACATGTATTCAATGTATGAATTGGTTACATGTATTCAATACATACACTCAATACATGTAATCTTACATTCAAGGCTATTAATTTTGCATATCTAAAGAATGCAAAATTGAAATAGTGGCTAAGAATTTTCAAATAGTGTTGGACTTCCTTGTAAGTCTGAAATCAGATAAGTCGCAAGTTGAAAAGCTTGCCGATGAAATGTCTTCTATTCTGAGTAAGGTTCAACCTGAAGTTAAAATCAACAAGGAAGAACTTATATCCCAAATTCAAACGCTTTCAAATTTTCTCGATGAACTGTCTCAAAGCGGGTCTGATGTCGGAGAAGTTTTATCAAACCTGAATGTAGCAATCAATGATGAATCTGCATTACAGGAAATAGAGAATCTTGTTAGTTCTGCTGATGAACTTGATTCTGCTTTACAGGGACTTAATTTAAATGAGTTATCAAATTCAATTAATCCTGACGAATTAAATGCAATATCTGAATCATTTAGTCAAATTGACACTGACACATTAATTTCAGCTTTTCAGGAAGCTGGAAAAAGTCTTGATGAAATTATCATAAAGGCAGAAGAAGCTGTATCTGCTCAACAATCTGCTTTATCTCAATTAGCAAGTGATGGTAAAGCAAGCACAGAAGAATATAAACTACTTGAAGCAGAACTATCAAAAACCGAACAATTACTTCAAAACCTGAAAAATGCTTCTGCTGTCAATGTATCTGTTTCCAAAACGGAAAGTGTTGGAGAAGTTAAAGTAACTCCAAAGATTGATGATTCAAAAATTCCAGAAGAAGCTAAAAAGACCGGAGAAAAAGCAGGTGAAGAACTTGGAAAAGGAATGAAACACAAGTTCTCAGGAATGGATTTCAAAGATATGTTCGGAGGTATTCTCCAAGTCTTTGGAGGTTCAGCTTTGATGAGTGGCGTTTCAGGTATTGTTGGTAGCTTTGAAGGTCTTCTTGAAGCTGGGAAAAAGAGTATGGAGGCTTCCGAATATCTTGAACTTGGATTCAAGCAAGCAAATCTTTCAGGTGAAGCACTTGAATCGCAACTAAAAAGAACCTCAAAATTCGCAGGGAACTTGGCTGACCAATTTGCAGTTAGCGCTGGTACTGTCAGGGAGTATGCACAACAAGCCGCCTTCTTGGGTGGAGCTACTGGAAAGGCTAATGAAGATATTACAACTCTTGCTGTAGTAATCGACAAGGCAAGTAAAGGAATGGTCAATGGTCAGGCTGTTGTCCGAACATTTTCAAGAGGTCTTGGAGATCCGGAAGCACAAGCAAATATCGGCAGATTGAAGATGGCTTTCCCTCAACTTGCAACCGCTTTAAAGGATGTTGAAAGTCCAGCTGAAATGACTAAGAAAGCATTGGAAGCTCTATCGCCAACTATAGCAACCTTAAAAGATCAGGCACAAGGACCTATTGGTTCTATGCAAAGACTACAAAATTCATTGTCGGCTGTTAAAACTCAATTGGGAAAAAGTCTTGTTGAAGCATTCGCTCCTTTGATGATTGAGTTTGGTAATAACCTAATTCCTGTAATCAAGACAGTCGGTTCTTCAATAAGTTCGGTTGCTGGATTTATTAAAGAACATTCGGCTGAACTGAAAACTGCCGGCATAGCAGCAGGAGCATTTGCAACTTCTTTATGGCTTGCTAATGGAGGACTGACAAAACTTGGAACTACAATTCTATCATCATCTAAAGATTTAATTGCAAAACTTGTTCCTTCATTATTTGCTCAAACAGCCGCAACAGAAGGGGCTACAGTAGCTCAAAGCAAATTAAATTTGGCTTTCCTTGCGAATCCTTATGTTCTCGCTGCAGCTGCCATAGCAGGAGTTATTATTGGATTGCACGCTTTGACATCGGCATTCAATGAATCTGCAGAAGAAAAATTAAAGGATGCAGAATCACAAGACAAGCTTATCAATAAACAGATTGAAGCTAAGGAAAAGGAAATTGAACTTGCAGAATCGAAGCAAAAACTTGTCGAAGAGTTCAAGAATGCCGGTGAATCTGCAATGGTAAATGTAGAACTGATGACCAAATTAGCTCAAGCTTATCCAGGTGTGATTGATGCTTCAAAGTCTTATCAGGAAAATCTTGCCGCTCTGTCTCTGGCTTCAAGCAAAACAAAAGAAGACATCATAAAGTTGTCTGGAGAAATTGAATCTCTTGCTCAAAAGAAACTCGACTTGCAACTGAAAATATCAAATCTTAAAGTTGATGTTGAAAAACAGAACATAGAAAAAACTTTAAAGGATGCAGTAAAAATCTGGGGACTTTCCGATGCTACTGAATGGGTGTTTGGTACTAACACAGCGAAACAATGGAGTGAGCAAATTACCAAACCATTTACAGATGCTATCTACAATGCAAAGAATTCAAAAGAACTTGAGAAGGCTTCTCTTGAGTTTCAAACTGCAATATTCAATTCAAAGGATTTCGAGAAATTAACAGCAGAAGAAAAAACCAAGATGCTCGAAGGCATTAATAAAATGGTTGAAGCCAGAAAATCTGCCATGGACAATGCTAATCAAAATGCAGGTAAAGACTTTGAGGTTCTAAAAGACAGTGGAATGCAAACAGGTCAAATAATTGACTTCCTTGCAAAAAAATATAACACCACAAAAGAAGAGATTAAAGGTATAATCGAAGCACAGGAAAAGGCTAAGCAGAAAGTCGAGGAAACAAAGGCATCTGTTGATAATTTGGCAGAAGCATTTGGAAAAGCGATGCAGGAATCAAAGAAGAAACAACAGGAAGCGGTTGGAGCTCTTGCCGAAGCTTATGCAGAATATCAGAAGGCTTTGAAGTCTGGCGATACTACTGAAATCGAAAAAGCTGAAAAGAACTTGAGAGAAATCAGAGATGAAAGTCATAAGGTTTATAAGGAAAATAAAACCGAAGAATTGAATTTAACCGAAGCTGAAAAGAAAGCAAAGAAAGAGCTCGGCATACAGGACAAGGAAAAAACTAAGGAAAAGAAAAGCGAATATGATATAGCTTTAAAAAGATTTGAACTTTATAAGCAGGAAACAAGACTGAATAGCGAATCCATTGATTTGGAGAAAGAAATGTCTATACTTTCTCAGAACAGGCAAAAGAATACCTTTGATGATTTAGCTTATCAGGAAAGAAGGATTCAGAACATTCAGGATGAAAGAAATAAGTTTCTTGAACTATTCCAAAACATAGTCAAAATAAATGAATCCGGAGAACTCGATTATAAAGTTAAGTTGAAGGAGGAACAGAAATTAAAACTTCAAAACGATTGGAAGCAACTTAATCTGGATTTGAGGAAAGAGTTAAACAAGGAAGCAGAACTAAAAGCCAAAATAAAACTCGATAGAGAAGAATTTGATAAACAATATACAGAATTCAAAAAGCAACAACTTGAATTTGATATTCAGCTTGGTTTAAAAACTCCAAAGGATATGTTAAACCTTTTGAATCAAGAATTATCTTCAATAGAAAAAAGCCTTGGTGATAAGAAAATAAAGATAGAATCTTTTGTAACTCCGCCAACTTTGGAAGACCAAGCACAAATTGAATCTATTAATAAGGATATTATTACTCTTGAACAGAAGAGACTTGCAAAGCAGAAAGAAATCCAAACACAAGAAAAGTCTATCTATGATGAACAGGTTAAAATCATTAAGGAACAGCAGGAAAAAGAGCAAAAGGCAGTAGAAGACAAGTATTCAAAAGAAGAAGAGTTGTTAAAGAAGTTCAATGAAACTTGGTTTTCGGGTGTTCAAAAAAGAAATGAATCTGATAAAAATGATGCTTTGCAAAAGATATCCGATGACGAAAAGAAGAAACTCGATGAACTCCAAAAATGGCAGGACATGGGAGTTATTAGCAAGGAAGAATACGAGAAGAAGAAAACCCAAATAGAAGACGATGCTCGCAAGGAAAGAGAGAAAAAAGAAGATGAATTCAGAAAGAAGCAATTAAGAGTTGATTCCCAGAAACAAGGTCTTGACCAAGAGTTACAAAGGAAGAAAGATTCGGACATTCTAAAAATTCAAAAGCAAGGTATTGATAAACAGTTAAAACTTCTGGAACAGAAAGCAAAGAAATTTGACGAGCAAGGTAAGCCAATTTTTGATTCAAAAGAAGACCAGGAAGCATATAAGAATCTCGGTAAGCAACTTGACGATACCGAAAAGATGATAAAGGACAAAGGAGATACTCTTGGAATTGTTACAAAGGATTTGCAGACTACTGTTACTGATAGTTTGAGTAATCTTTTTGCAGGTGATCCTACTGCTGCAGCTGATAGTTGGAGGAAATTTTTCGGACAGCTAGCAGGGATGTTGCAGGCTAAGGCTTCAGCCTTCATTTTGGATTTGATATTATCACCCGGAACAATGGAATATCTTTCTGCATTGCCTTTCCCTGCTAATGTTATTGCTGTCCCAGTAATAACAGGAGTGGTTTATACGGCTGTCAAAGCTATTACAGATCCTATAATTTCAGCAATTCTTAGCTTTTCGAGTGGTGGAAGAGTTGACCAACCGACTATGGCTATTATTGGAGATGCTTCTCGCTTAGGTGGAAGAAATCGGGAATGGATTTTCAATGATTCTCAACTTAAAGCTACGGTTCAAATGGCTGGTGTAGGTTCTAATGCTATGCTAATCGCTAAGCTCGACAGAGTTGAAAAACTTTTAGCTTCGCAGGAACTCAAGACAACTCTGAGAGGGAGTGATATAGATTTGGCGTTGAAGAGAACCGCAATTCATAACCTTTCAAGGCAAAAATAACTCACAAAAAATTATTTCTATTAAGCTTGAATGAATGTCCGTGAAACCGCTACAATTCTATCGTCCGTAATACTTGATGGTTGACTTTCATAATCTTGAGCAATTTCTCTTGACATTTTGATACTACCATTATTCAGTTTAATAGTAAATCCAAAATTATCATTAATATAATGCTCTTGATAATTACCAATTCTTGAATTTTCTTTACGGGCTAATGAAACAATTGCCATAACTCCAGTCTTATAATCTTCTGTCTTAGTCATATTTAACCTCTAATATTTATAAATTATTTTATTAAATCATCATTATTCTTATTGCCATTAATTGTCTAAATTGAGAAACAAATTATCATTCTAAACCATCCTACTTGACATCTGATTATACAAAGTCTTGAACATTTGAAACATCATAGCATCTTTTACATCAGCGTTGTTGTTCAGCTTTTTATAAAAATCAAAATGTTCGTCAACAAGCTGTTGGACTTCATTATTAAATTTATCTTTGAATGCCCACCAGACATTCTGTTCCGGATTGTTCTTTACTTCAAATTCAAACTCTTCGTCATTCTGCAATCTCGTTAGAAGCCTATCGGCAATAATCTTATCAGTGTCATCAAAATCTGTAGCATAGGTTTCATTGACTTCTTTTATTATTGCTGACAATGGTTCGAGAAATTCGTCGGTTCCTCCGCTTGGATTATCTTCACCAGGTTTAAATTTTCCACCTTCTCCATCTTTGAGTTTAATACCTTTACCGATAAATTGAACTCTTATCGATTCAAGGTCAATCTGTTGAGTGATTTCTTTTGGTAATTTTGTCTTGTCAACGGGAAGTTTACGTAATAAAATCCTGCCATATACATAAAGTTTTTCCAATTCTACATCTGTGAAGGAAATTATCTGAGATAGGAAGGCATAAACTCTAATGTAAGATTTCAAAATATTTCTAAATAAATCTTTTCTATCTTCGGTTTCGGTTTTATATCTCTCAATTGCAGTATTTACTATTGGACTAAGTTTTTCTTGTTTGAAAGGTTTTGTAAAGAAAATTTGGGAGAATTTTGTTACTTCATCTTGGGTATAAATATGAAATTCTTCCATTGAACGTTTCAAATCATAGAGTTTATCTGGATTACTTCCTTCAGTTAAAATAGTGTCTTCGTAAAAATCCTGAAATGCTTTTTTTATGGTTTCAGAATCATTAACAAAGTCAATCGTAATCGGGTCTTTTTTCCCTTGGTGAACTCTGTTAAGTCTGCTAATGGTTTGAACAGCATTTACTCCGGTTAACTTTTTGTTTACATACATAGCATATAGCAATGGTTGATCAAATCCAGTCTGGAACTTGTTTGCAACAATAAGGAATTTGTATTGAGATTCTTTGAATTTATTTGCTGTTTGATCTTCAGGGAAGCCGTTCATTCTGGATTCCGAAAATTCCTGTTTCTTTTTATCGCCTTCTACAGTTCCTGAAAAAGCTACAAGAGCTTTTATAGGTAGTTTGTTTTCCTTAATATATTTATCAAATGCTAACTTATATTTTACAGCTTGAGCTCTTGAAGCACATACAAGCATAGCCTTTGCCTGTCCAAAACCATTGCTATCAGGTATTTCATTGATGCAATTACTTATAAAATGTTCGATAATTATTTGAGATTTTTTTCTGATTGTATATTGATTCATTTGAACGAAAATACCAAGCAATCTTTTAGCCTTTGATTTATCGTAATTTGGGTCTTCAACAATCTTTTTAACCAATTGGAAGTAAGTTTTGTAAGTTGTATAATTCAACAAAACATCTTTGATAAAACCTTCCTGAATAGCTTGTTTCATTGAATAAATATGGAATGGTACGAATTTACCTTCAGTCGTAGGAGAACCAAATAATTCAAGTGTTTTTGGTTTTGGTGTTGCAGTAAATGCAAAATAGCTTATATTTGGCTGTCTGCCGCGACTTTTAATCTGCTTAACAATTTCATCTTCCCAAGTTGTTTCTTCTTCCTCTTTATCATCAGGTTCCTCCTCAACGTCCAAATTAAGAACTCTTTTCATACTCTTGGACATTTCACCGCTTGAGGATGAATGAGCTTCGTCAAGAATAATAGCAAATCTTTTTCCGGGTAAGGCTTTAATATCCTCTTCGATATAAGGAAATTTTTGAAGTGTCGTAACAATTATTTTTGTTCCGGATTCAAGTTCTTTTCTTAATTGGCTCGAGCCTTTATCTATTCCGGCAACAACCCCGGGATTATGCTCAAAAGCCAAAATATTTGTTCTTAGTTGACTATCGAGAATTCGTCTGTCTGTAACTACTATTATTGAATCGAAAACATTGTTATTAGTATAAGCATGAAGATTTGAAAGTTGGTGTGCAAGCCAACTAATCGTATTCGATTTTCCGCTTCCTGCACTATGCTGTATCAAATACTGTTTCCCTGTACCATTTTCTTTGGAATATGCAACAATTTTACGTACTGCATCCATTTGATGATAACGTGGGAAAATTAGTTTATATATTTTTTTCCCTTTATCGTCTATTTTTGGTTTTCCGTCATCATCTAAGTCTTCAGTTATTTGAACAAAGTATTGGAGAAGATTTAAAAAACTATCCCTTTGAAGAACTTCTTTCCAAAGGTATTCTGTTGAGAAACTTTCAGTAGAAGGATTTCCGGCTTCTCCCTTGCAACCCTTATTGAAAGGTAGAAAGAATGTATTTTTTCCTTTCAAATGAGTAGCCATATAAACCAAATCTTCATCAAGAGCAAAGTGTACAAGGCATCTGCCAAACTTGAATAACGGTTCTCTTGGGTCACGATCTAATTGATATTGCTTAATTGCATTCTCGACATTATATCCTGAACCTGTCATTTTATCTTTAAGTTCAAAAGTTGCTATTGGAAAGCCATTCAGGAAGAGGGTAACATCAAGTGAATTTTCGTTTTTCTCACTGTACTTTAACTGTCTGATAACACTGAAAATATTGTTTTGATACTTCTTTTCATACTCTTTATTTAATCCGCTTGCAGGTTTGAAGTAAGCAAAATCAAAATAAATTCCCATAGTTGCAAAGGGTTTTCGGAGAAGTTCTAAAGTTCCTCTTTTGTCAATTTCTTCTTTTATTTTTTGGAGTAAAGTGGTTCTTGCTCTCTCTTTTAACTGATTCTGATAATTTTCCCACTTTTCCTTTTGTGTTGCTATCAAGAAATTAAACAATATTTCAGGGTCGAAACATAAAGATCTGTTGTAATGAATTGGTTCACGAGTAAAATAACCGTCTGATATTAAATCAGATTCAATTAATGCTTCCATATCTTTTTCGAGTATTCTTGGCATTGTAATCCTTAATTAGATTTGATAATACCAGAATCAGTAAGCATTTGGAAATAATTCTCTTTTGTGAACGGGCAATCTAAAAAGTTCTCAAAATTCTCGGTTGTGTCGAATTTTAGCTGTTTTTTGACCTGAGATAAAAGTGATTTATCGTAATCTTTTTTCCCATGACTAATATAAGTGTATATATTATGCTTTTTCCCATCAACGATTAAATAATAAAATTCGTGATGTTCCTTTTGTGGATTTAATTCAAAGCCTTTCTTTACCAAGACAGCTATTATATCTTTGCTCTTTCTAATTTTCATCTGAGTATTCTCCTTTAACTAATTGGAGTAATCTTGCTTTTATAATTTTGGCTTCATCAGTAAGTTTATCATCAGACTCTTTTGCAAAATTTTGGTATAACGCTGAAAAGGTAAAACAAAATGCATTTTCAGCTTCTTCTCTTGTATCTCCCCAAACTGTAATATCAAACATTTCATTTGTCAATATATAATTATCATCAACAAATGAAACAGTACAATCGAGTTTTTCATTCAAGTTATAAATTATATTATCAAACTTAATGAGATTAGGTTTATAAGGGTATGTATCATGTTCAAGTTCTTCGAGATAATAAATCTTCTTTATATTCCCTTTCTTAAGGTCATAGCCATCACCTTCTTTTGCAACTTGCATATAAGCTTGAATGGTTTTGAAATCTTTTTCTTTCGGTCTTTCTATTTTAGGAGTGTAGAAGCTAATTATTGATTCCTCGGGAAGCACTAAACGTCTCTGAACCTTACCTTCTGGATTTTTTATATTCACTTTATAATGCTTAGCTTCTCTTACGGAACTAAATAAAGGAGCGAATATTTTAGCTCTTTCATCTTCAGAATACAAGTGTTCTAAACCTTTGACGTATTTTAAATTGTCGAAATCACCATTAAAAATATTATCTTTATAATAAGAATAACTTTTATTTTTCCAGTCATTTATTTCATCTTTAAAAAGAGTAGCTCCATTATTATTAATAACTGGAGCTAAAGCAGCATCAAAACTGCCATAGTTTAAATCAACTACCAATAAGTCGAGTTCCTTTTTCATTGTTTTAAGGACAGAATCATTTTTATGAAATGCCTTTTTTAAGGTTTCGTTTTTAAAGAACTCAACTTCAATAAAATTTTGATATGACTTATAGACATTGTTCAAGACTTTTAGGACATCTGCTATACTTACAGCGCCGTCAAAGCCCAAATCTGATTCGATTTGAAACCTCATAGCTATTTTTAATAGTTCATCTCGCATAGCTGTAATCTCCGTATTATATTAATAGTTAATTCAAATTTTTAAAATTATTACTTATTTCTTTGGTATTAAATCGTTTTCCTTCATCCACTTCAAAGCTTTTTCCCATCTATCTCTTGAAATTCTCTTTTTAGAATCATGCCAATTATTCAAAACTTCATCGACAATTGACTTATCAGATGGCATCTTGTTATCTTGCAAGAAATCCAACCATGCAGAATAAAGAGTAGCAACTATTTCGCACCTTTCAGTATCCCAAGCCCTCATTTTCTCAATAATAGCAGATACCTTCTTTTTGTTATCTTTAAAAAAAGAATTAAAATACTTTTGATGTTCACCTGCTTTTTCTAATGGTTTGTATTCCCAGCGACCGCCATCGAATTTAGCTTCAAACCATTTTGAAGTTTTTAATTGTGAGTCAATTGCTCGAATTGTTTTGCTATCATAAGGACCGGCGGCGGCTCGTTTGTAATCCGAAAAATCAGCTTCAATAGATTTCTCACAGAGAAACATTATTTTCTCAAATTTTACATGCCCGAAAGTAGGTTCTTTATATAACTGATGTATGATTTCAGCGGCAAGAACATTTCTTTTGAATGCTTTATTTTCTTTTTTCTGATTTTCATCAACTATATCAGTTTTACTGCTTTCGTAATTTTCTTTGGAATATACACAAATCTTTCCGGTTACTGCTTCCGTAATTATTGACTGCTTATATTCTTCAAGCTTTTCTATTACTTGAGTTGCTTTATTTATCAGTTTATCAATTGAATCGGTTTTTGATTTGATGTATTCTACTATTTTTAATTGTTCTTTCAAAGGTGGCAATGGAAGTATTGATGAAGCAATTGAATAAGTACTTAGACCAAATCTTGTTATGCCATTAGCCGATACTTTAAAATAATGATTTACACTTTTTGATTGCAAAGCTCTGAAAAGGAATTGTCCATCTATAGTGTCTTTAACAGGTCGGAACATGGATAAATGATACCCACAAAGAACATCATTAAAGTTTTCCTTAATATACGCAGGAATGGCTATGTCATTCCAATCCTCAGAATCCTTTGTAATAATAACATCACCGGATTTAATGCTAAATTTTGCAATTTCCTCTACTGACGCAGAAGCTTCCATAAAATCTATTGAATTATCAATGAACTCATTTTTATAAACATCGACATAATTGCATAATCTAACAGGTATCTCATTTTCTTCGGTTTTTTTATTTACATTACTTGTTTTTACTTTTGCTACCCACTTAAATTTTCTCACTTCCCATTCTTCCGGAATTTCTCCAATCCAATCTACACCACTTGGTTTGAGCTTTGCATTAGGATTAAGTCCTTTTGTTACGGCTTCGGTAATTATTGCGGAACGTTTTTCTTTCAGAAGTTCAATAAGTTTTTTTTGCTTAACAATAAGCTTGTTTATTATCTCAGTCTTTTTATCTAAATATTCGGCTATTGCCTTTTGTTCTGGCAGGGTGGGAAGAGGAATGAATAATTCTTTATATTTATTAGCTCCTATATTTTCGATAGTATTTTTTATAAATATATAATTTTTCCATTCATCGTAAGCTAATGACTTCGTATAAAAATATAAATAATCTGTAAAACTAATTTTTTTATCTGGTGTTGCTTTGATTAGGTATCCTGCAAAGCAAGCCTTATCCTTATAGTTTTTAAATTGGAAGGTTTTTCCAACAGTAGCCCCACTTCTTGCAAATAAAATATCTCCCTCTTGCAGTAAATATGGTTCTGCCTTTTCTGGTGGTAGTGATTTGAATGTATCAGCTAATAAACCCCCACTATCGTCAAAATCTGTAATACGTATATATCTTGGAAAATCAGGATCTTCAAAAATTGCAGATTCATTTGCACCATATAATAAGTTGCCTTTGACCAAGAATTTCAATTTTCTTAAATCCCATCCTTCAGGAATTTCCTGAATCCAATCAATACCAGTGACTTTATATTTAGGATATCGAATCATTTATTCAACTCCTCGAGCAAACCAATGATATCTTTTTCAAGTCCGATAATATCAGATTGAATATCTATCGAACTTCTTGGAGGAACATATTTGTAGAAAAAACGATTGAAATTGATTTCATAACCGACTCGTCCGATGTTATTATCCTTCCAATCCCGATATTCAGCATTAATCCAAGCATCGGAAGCATAAGGTTGAACTTCCTTATCAAAATAGGCGTTAATATCCTGATTGTATGGGATATATTCGTAATCTCGTAGTTCGCTGTCTGGTACAGGATTATTGTCATCATCATAAACTATTTCGGCAGTTTCGTCCTTTTCAGAAAAAGCCATAATAATTTTTTTTTGTAAAGATTTTGAAAATTTGATTCCGGTTGCTTTCATCGAATTTTCAAAATATCCTTTAAACTTTTTGTGACTCTTGATTAAAGTTTTAGGAATGCCATCAAGAACAATCGAAATGTGATCGTATAAATCATTAACATCATTTTCTTTTAAAGTTTTTCCATTTTTTGTAAGTGCGGAAGAAAGGTCTTTTAGAAAATTTGTTTTTGCAACTTTATCAAACCTTTCCTGACTAATCTGAAAGTTCAGTCTTAATGGTCTTTCAACCTGAATCTTACGATATGCAAAATCCGTTGTTTTAAGAATCTTAACTCTACCGTTAGCTATGTTTTCAGTGTATAAATCAGTTATTTCCTGAATCTGGTCATCTGAAATTAGGTTTCTTTTATCGCCAAGGCTCTTAGTCATTTTAACAAATAAGTTTCGAGCATCAATCAAAGCCACTTTGCCTTTTCTTGATTCTTCTTTTTGATTTGTCAATAGCCAAACATAAGTATTAATGCCAGTGTTATAGAATAACTGATTAGGCAGACCGATGATAGCTTCGAGCCAGTCATTCTCACAAATCCAACGACGGATTTCAGATTCACCTTCATTTGCATCACCATTAAACAAAGGAGAACCGTTGAACACTATTGCTATTCTGCTTCTATGTTCAGTCTTGTGCATCTTGGAAGTCATGTGTTGAAGGAACAGCAATTGTCCATCGCTAATTCCCGGTAAACCTGCTTCAAATCTTCCTTGTGAACCTCTTTTAGCTTCTGTCTTGATAAACTCTTCATCATTTTTCCAATTCTTACCATAAGGAGGATTAGAAAGAATGTAATCAAAAGTTTCACGCAAAAAACCATTCTCAGAAAAGCTTGAACCATATTTTATATTGTCTGGATTTTCACCTTTGATAAGCATATCTGCCTTACAAGCAGCATACGTTGAGTCATTAAGTTCTTGACCAAACAAATGAATCTTTGCCTTAGAATTAAGTTCGGAAATTTTTTCTTTTGCAACAGTTAACATTCCGCCAGTGCCGCAAGCCGGGTCATAAACAGAAACAATCTTGCCTTTTTCGGAAAGTTTTTTTCTATCTTTAGACATCAGTAAATTAACCATTAAATGAATAATCTCTCGTGGGGTGAAGTGTTCTCCTGGATTTTCATTAGTTGATTCATTGAATTTTCTAATCAATTCTTCAAAAACATAGCCCATGTCATGATTGGAAACATTGTCAGGGTGTAGGTCTATGGTCGATTCTGAAAATTTCTTAGTAGTAAGGTAAAGTAAATTTTTTTCGGAAAGGTTTTGAATTTCAATTCTAAACTTAAATTTCTCGATTATTTCCTGAATGTTTTCAGAGAACCCATTCAAATAAGAAATAAAATTCTCTTTGATATTAGAGGGATTGTTTAATAGTTTTTTGAGAGTAAAATTTGAATCATTGTAGAATTTAACACCGGTAATACTTAAAAAATGTTCGTTTGAAAGTTTAATATCCTTTTTCTTAAGAATTGTTGATTTGTGGTATACTTCTTCTTGAGTAGGCTCAAGAATGCAGTCCAGACGTCTTATTACCGTGAATGGGTAGATAACATCTGCATATTTACTTCGTTTGTAGCTATCTCTTAGAATTTCATCCGCTACACTCCAAATAAATCCTGCAAGTTCTTTAACCTTTGACATATTTTTACTAAACTCTCGAAAATATAAACCTCAATTATCTATTCAGGAAATTTGTTTAAATGGTTCATAGCTTTCCAATGGAAAACCAAAATTGCAAGCAGGATTGGAGCAAATTAATTTATACGTAATTTCACCCTTAACATTCACCTTGTCTTTAACAATATTGAAATTGTCATTTTGGCACTTCGGACATTTTACTTTAGAATCCATTTATATTTCCTTTTTTTATTTTCAAGCAAAAAAGGGATATGAAATCTTCCATATCCCCATCGCGATGTTTCTTTTGAAAACCATTCTCAAATTTTATTGGTTCCACATTTTATATCATTTTTTTCTTGCTTTTTTAAGTTTTCTTACTCATTCCTTACTCGAATTTTCAGACCGCTTTATTTTTCAACTACTTAGTACCGGAGGAGGGATTTGAACCCCAAATACTACCAGCAAAATATCTAAAAATAACAAATGTGTAACTATAAGATTTATCAACGTTTTTTCATCTTTTCTTTGTAGTTTTGTATTTGTAATTATTTCGTTATTTGATAATTTTCCTTACTTATTCCTTACTCGAGTATGAAGACAGTAATCTCAAAATCACCAGGAGTTGTTCTCCGGAAAAAGAAACTTAAAAAAGGTTTCTCATTATACATTGATTTCAATATCAATGGAAAACAATGGTACGAATTTTTAAAATTGTACCTTACCGGAAATAAAGACACCGATAAGGAGACCATGGAACTAGCAAAAAAAATTCATGCCAAAAGAGTTCTTGAATCTCAAGCTCACTCTCATAATGAAATTGATATGTCAAAACTCCATTCAGATTTTATTGTTTTTTTTGAAGACCTTGGAAATAAAAAATCAACTCAAGGAAATCGCAAAACAAATAAATGGACAAACACATTGAATTACTTAAAAGGCTATGCTGGAGATACATTAAGTTTTTCAAATATTACTCCTACTTGGATAGATGGTTTCAAAGAACATTTGCTTGCCAAATTAAAAAGAAATTCAGCTGCTACATATTTTGAGACGTTCAAGGCATCTCTTAATTATGCTGTTAGAAATAAAATTCTAAAAGAAAACCCATGCAATTTTACGGATAATATTACAAGAAAACAAAATGAAAGAATCTTTTTAGACGTTGATGAAATTACAGCTCTTGATAATACACCATGTCCTTATAACGAGGATGTAAAGAGAGCATTTCTGTTTGCCTGTTTCAGCGGTTTGAGAATTTCCGACGTGAAAGCATTGCGTTGGAAACAAGTTTCAAAAGGTACTTTGAAATTCAGACAAAAGAAAACTGACGAATATGAAATTATGCCCTTATCCGAACAAGCAAGCAAATATCTTGGAACAAAAGGTGAACCTGAACAACTAATTTTTAAACTCAAGGAAGATGAAAATACAAGGAGAATAATTATTAAATGGGCAAAGGACGCAGAGATTGGAAAAAGTATTTCATTCCACACAGCAAGGCATACGTTTGCAACTATGGCTTTGACTTATGGAGTGGATATTTATACCGTTTCAAAATTACTCGGGCATTCAGAATTAAAGAATACTCAAATTTATGCTAAAATTGTTGATAAGAAAAAAAAGGAAGCCGTAATGATGCTTCCTAAAATTGAAAAGAAAAAGAAATAGTCAATTTTTCTTGAATTCCTTTATAGATTTCGCTAACAAGAAAACTGTTGATGAAGACTCTTCAGAAGCAGGATTCAGATGATTGAACTGATTGTAAGTTTGCTCTGAATTTATAATTGCTTCATCAAATCTTGAATACAATTCTTCAACAATTCGCTTTGTACTTCTCTCACTCTTATCATAAGGAAATCCTAAAAGTTTACTCAATTCCCTTCCATATTGCTGCCTATCCAAAGGTGATGAATATGGCTTGAAATGGTGTATGAACCAAATTTCAAAAGCTTGGATTGAATAAGCACAAATACATTTATTTCTTGTTGCAAGAGCTATAGCTCTATTAAAATCGGTATTATCTGTTGCATCTTTATCAAATACGACCCAGAATTCATCATAATTTTTTATTTCATCTTGATAATTATCTATAGCATATTTTACAAAATCATGTGCATTAGTTTCATGCTTAGATTTTACTTGAATTTGTAATGACAATACTCTATTTGTATTTTTAAAATATTTGAAATATTCTACTTCGGTAACAGTTCCTTGTGTTAAGATAAACATTGTTTTATTGAATCTCTTTTGACCTATGCTTCTTTTCATACGATTTCCTCTTTTAATTTGAAATCATCAAAAGAAGCAAGAAACGGAATAGCGCCGTATTTACCAATCAAATAGTTCTTCTCCAAAGATTCGTCGTTTCTAATTCCATTTTTACCATTTTTGAAGTCAACCAAAGAATAAAGTTCAGATTCTCCAATTTCATTTTTTTCAACAAGCCAAATCTGATCACGTCTGAAAGTTTTTAAACTCAATAAAGTAGTATTATGAGTTGTAAAAACTAACTGAGCCTGATGTGGATTTGTATTGGGATTATGGAACAGTTCAACTATTTTTTTGACTAATAGTGGGTGTAACTTAGTATCCAATTCATCAACGAAAAGTGTGTACCCATTCAAAAGACAATCAATAACGGGTCCGGAAATATGAAAGAATTTCTTCGTTCCCTCTGATTCAAGAGCCATCATATTAAATCTAATTTCTTCTTGTGTTATTTTTGCCCCATCAAAAATTCTCTTTTTTACAAATATATCTGGTAGAACTTTTTTCTCGCGAGAAATATTTGCTTTTTCCTGATTAACATGAAAAGTAATAGATTCACCCTCTGCTTTTACAGTTTCCAAACCAGAAATTGTAGAATCGGCAAAAGTTAAAAGCTCCATTATTTTATTCTTGAATGAGTCTTCGTTTATAGCTTCTATAGTATAATCCCGATATAAGAAATCATCTATGCCAGAAATTATTCTTAATTCAGTCAAATGTTTAAGAAATTCTATCGCAATTCCTTCATTGAATTGTGCTGCTTTGGTAATCAGCAAAGAATTCTTAGGTATCATCTTACGTTTAGATATTTCATTCATGATTTTATATTTGACTGCAATATCATAATCGCCATTAGAACGCTTGAATACTGAACTTTCACGTTCTTTTCTAATCGAAAAGCTTTCACTTACCACTTCATATGGAGTTAAACTAAAACCATAAGTAAAGTAAGTATCATCCTTTAGAATGATAATCTCAAATTCTGAAGGCTTTGATTTGCTTTCAGTATTCAACAGATATGGAACAATACCGGTATGGTCTTTCTCAGTTATAAAATTAGAACGATTCAAGATAAAATCAATAAAAAACTGAAGTCCTTTGATTAAATTTGTTTTTCCACTTGCATTAGCACCATATATAGCAGCAGTCTTTAACAATGCAATTTTCTTGAAGACTGTAGAATTATTCGACAATCTTTCATCTCTTTCCTTAATAGGAGCGGTTAAAAGGCTAAATGTAACCTTCTCCTTAAAGGAAAGTGTATTTGATATTGAAAATTGCACTAACATAATCTTTAACCACTTATATTGTGAAAAAAACACAAATTTAACACATTAGACTAAAATAACCAAAATTTATTTTGATATTTTTGTGATTATTTCGATAATATTTGCATTAAGATTATCTTCGATAATTTGAAACACAATATAATTAAAAACTTTCTATTTTAACTTTTTCGATCATTCTGACAACCCCAAAGAAAATATCTTCACTGATTTCAGTAATGAATGGTTGATTGATGTCAGGGATTGAATCAAATTCAATCTTTTCTTCCTGCACTTTATATCTTTTAACCCAATATTCAGCTTTATATAAAAGAATCACCAAATCATTCTCTTTAAAAGGAGCACCTTTTTCGATAGCAAGTCTCCTTAAATAAGTTCCATTGAACTCTGGATCTTGCTCAGGGTCTATAGTACCCAAGTACATGTTATTTTTATTCAAAGTATCGAAATAAGATTGAAAACCTTTCCATTCCTCAAATTTGTCTGGGCTATTCGGATTAGGAATAAACCCTATTTCGATTTTTTGTGCCGTGTCAACCTCTTTTAGATCGATGATTCTCATTTTGACACCTCAATTGAAAAACAATAATAATAGCAACATTTTCTTTCCTTGTACTTAATATTGATTTCTAAAAAATCCTTTAAAAATTCCAATAATCTTGAAATGTTCATCTCCTGTTACCTTAATAGGTTTAAATTTTTCATTTGATGACTCAAGATAAACTGTAGAATCCTCTTTTACAACATATCTTTTAATTAGGATTGAATCTTCAAACTCAGCAACAACTATTTGCTTATTACGAGGATTGATGCCAGCTTCAAAAAAGACCAAGTCCCCATCTTCAATTCCATCTTCAATCATACTCTCACCTCTTGCAATAATAGCTGAAACCTTTTTAGCACTAGGAGCGATGTAGTTACGAAATGTAGTAACTGTTGATGGAATATCACTGAAAGATAGCGGTTGTCCCATTTTGGCTTCCGGAGTGAGATACAAAGTAATGTTTAATATATCTTGTAATTCTTCATAGGCATCGTTAGACATCCAGGGATAAGGAGACCTATTAGAATCGCCACCCTTATTTTGTTCTGAATTATTCGATTCAGGCTCAAACAACATCGTTCCCTTCCCTGTTGTATACCATGTTGGGTTTAAGTTTAGTTCTATCATTTTACTATGGTATGAAGCTCCTAAAACACTGCTATCTTTCCCAAGATACTTATTAAGGTTTGGGAGAGTAACCCCTAAAGCCTTCGCAAAGTCAGTCTTACTCTGAAAAAACTTACTTATAAAGTATTCCAATCTTTCTTGTGGTGTAACCATAATCTCTTTCCAAAAAATATTTTTGAAATAGTAAAAATTTACTTGCACATATTCTATAATTTTAGTATTTTTGTATGTTAGAAATTTGCAAAACAAATTGTAACAAAAATACAAAGCAAAAATAGTAAAAATTGTATAACTATACAACAAAAATTTTAAAGAAATGAAAATAAATGGAGAAACAAAGATGAAGAGGTTACCAAATGGAATAATTGATTACATCAGCAAGAATCTTCATATAACGACTCACGCTGTGAATTTAAGGCTTAAACGTGGAGATGCAGAAGCAGCCAAACTGCTCGAGTTAGCAATTGAAGATTACAAGCTAAGGCAAATTGAGAAAGAAGAAAACAAGAAAATCATACAACAATTGAAAAAATCAATAATAGTATAAATTTAATATCAGGAGTTGGAAATGAATATTGAAAATGAAATTTGCGAAATTAAAGGATTGCTAAAACAAGTCCTATCATCGAGTAAAGAAATAATGAATGTGCAGGAAGTTAGCACATACACAGGAATTCCGGTAGCCACCATATATGCAAAAATAGATACCATACCAAGAAGCAAACAGGGGAAAAGACTTTTCTTTCAAAGAAAAGATATAGACGTGTGGTTAATGGCAAATCGAAAGAAAACATCGGAAGAAATCGAAATGGAAGCTTCCACTTATGTTATGAAGAGAAAATTTGGATAATTATTTACAAAGAACTTAAAGTTCAATGTAAAACTTTACTATAACATTTTATTAATAATTAAGGAGTTCTTAAATGAACAAAACAGAAATCACAGAAAGGCTAATCGAAATTAAAGAGCAAATGCTCGAATTGCTCGATGAAGCTAAAGACCTTCTTCCTGAAGGTATGACTAAAGAACGTGCCAGATGCTACTGGTATGCTCATATTAAAACCGCATTACTCAAAGAGCATGAGTACCTCGGAGGTTCATTGGTAACAATGGATGACACAATCAACGAACTTGAAGAAGAATCTGAGGAGGATGCAGAATGAACCTGATATTCACTTGCAGTTCTCAGAAAGACTTTGACAGATTCAAGTTAATCATTAACAAATCAAAGTATTACGCTGATTCAATCAATTATGAATTCAAATCTTTAAGATTCCATTGCCAGGATCAGAATGATGCTGATAATCTTGAACCTAAGATTCAGGAGCTTGCCGACAAAAACGAAATTTCTGGATACTTTGAATCGGAGGACTAATGAGAAGGTTAGCTAATCAAGAAGAAGAAAAAGCTCTTTGGTTTTCTGAAGAAGATGATTGGAACACCCCTGAAGGCAATGTAATTGCAGTATGGGACGGTTGCATCATAAAAGAAGAAGAATACAAAGACTTTCAGAATTTTGTAAAAGAAGAAGTAAGTTCTGAAGTAGAGCCAGTCGGAAGTTTTAACACTGCTGAAGGAACAGCAATGTTTGTATTCATTGTAAAATCAAATGTTCCTCAATTTTCAATCTGGAGATTCAAACTACCCGGTATGAGATGGTGGTTCGATGCTTTCTGGGAAACCAACGGAGGCAGAGTTGCCAAAGATTCTGAAATCCTTCCAATAATAAACAAATTAGGTTTAACAGTTTCGGGAGCATGTTAATATGGGATACTCACATTTTTGGGAAAGACCAAAGGAACTTGACCAGACACTATTCATCCATTTTTCAAATGATGTCAGAAAGATTTTTGAAGTTTCAATTGAGAACAGAATTACATTGGCAGATGGGCAAGGCAAAACAATAAAACCTGTTTCTGATGAAAATGTAGTTTGTTTCAATGGATTTGGTTCTAACAGCTATGAAACCTTCTTTCTGCCAAGAGTTTTTGAACCTATGAAATGGATGAAACCAAGCGAAGCAGGATTATATTTCCATTTCTGCAAAACCAACAGAAAACCTTACGACCTTACTGTTATGGCTGTCCTAATAGCTTTTAAATATCACTTCAAGGAAGCAATTGTTACCAGCGACGGTGAAATTGAAGCTTGGACAACTGCAAAAATCTTATGCCAGCAATCACTTGGATACGGACTTGACTTTGAACTGGATAAGGAAATTACTCTTGACCCAGTCAAAGTTTATGGATTGAAAGTAATCCAAATAAACGATTTATCAGAACTCAAGGAGTCGGATAATGTACATGATGAAAATTGATCCGGAACAAGTTTCTGAGCTTTATTTCAGAAGAGAAGACTTGAAAGCTTATGGCATCAGGAAGCCAATAGCTATGCAGGTTAGAGAAGCAATAGCTGAATACATCGACAAAAACAAAAACGAAAAAAGCCCTTTGACTGGAACTCAAAAGGCTTCTAAAAATTCTAATTTTTTAACATTACAAAAATAAGGAGAAATCCATTATGGAACAAACAAATTTTTCAAAAATCGACTTGGCTGGGTTAGTAAAAGAACTCGAGAGCCAGAAATTAAGAAAAAGGGACTTAATAGTTCCTTCAACTGCATTAACCATGCAAGAAGGTAAATTGTCGCTTCTGAACAACAAACCAGACGAAGACCTAAACAACTTGCTTTCAAACTCAGGCATCACTTTATCAGGAGAATCAGAAAACGAAATCTATGAAATTACAGAATCCTGCCATGCCCAAATATCAGACAAACTCGGCATACCGGGCAGATACTATGAGAGATTAAGAAAAGAAGCAATAGACATGCTCGACTACAACGTAACTGAGTGGCTGACCAGAAGACCTATAAACTATTTCCTTAGAACCTTTATTTCTGATGAAAGAGAATTTGGAATTGCTAGAGCATTCTTATCGGACAGATTTAAGGTAATCGATCATCTTGACATACTGCTAACAGCATTGGAAGCCATTAGGCAGTCAGACAAAAAAGTCATCATTGAAAGCGCAGATTTAACAGACCAAAGAATGTATGTAAGATTTATAGCTCCTGAAATCGTTAAATCAGCCCCAGAGCTTTTAAAGAACTACAAAGTGCCAAACGGAAGAAATGATGATAGTGGTTTCGGAGTTTGTTCGGGATTTATTCTGTCAAATTCTGAAACAGGTCATGCCACATTTACAATCGCCCCCAGACTCACAGTTTTGGCTTGCAGAAACGGAATGATATTCCATAAAGACAAAATTGCAGAAAGACATCTTGGAACTAAGATGGAAGTTGGAACTTTTGACTGGAGCGAAGATACAAGGCAAAAGGAATTGGAGCTTATTCAGTGCCAGGTCAAAGATGCAGTGAATGCATATCTTTCCACTGATTATCTTGGAAATGTTTTGAACGAACTCTCAATTAAAGGAAGTAAATCCCTTGAACACCCTGTAGATGCAGTTCAGAACATTAGTCTATCATTAGGATTTTCAGAAGAAAGAAAAAACGAACTACTAAGTTACTTTGTTCAAGGAGGCGATACAACAGGATTCGGAGCGGTTCAAAGCCTTACCTATCTTGCTCAAAAAGTCCAACCGGATTTGAGATACGAGCTTGAAACTGCTTCAATAAGCATTCTGGATAACATCTGCAATTACGATAGACCGGCAGTTAAGAATTACAATCAATTGACAATCAACTGAAAGGTTTGAATATGAAACCGATCAAAATAAAGAAATTCCACTATGTTTCTCCTACAGAGAGAAAAGTAATTGATAAAATTTCTGTTGCTTTGCTATACACGGCAATAGGACTACTTCTAATAACAGTTTTAGTAATCAAATCAGGAGTTAAATAATATGTTTAAAATAGTAAAATCAGACGAGCCCTTAGTTGTAGAAACAGTTAACATCTTAATCTACGGAGAACCCGGGGCAGGCAAAACAAGCATTGTAAATACAGCAGAAAGTCCACTGACATTGGATTTCGATAAAGGTGTTCACAGAAGCGATTTCAGAAAAGACGTTCTTGTTATCGAGAGCTGGAAGCAGATAAACGATAACATGGCAGAACTAATTAAGACCTTCGGCAATTATAACACTGTAATACTCGACACAATCGACACGCTTTTAGACTATATGGGAGCTTGGATTATTGACCAGGAGCCAAAACTTGCAAGAAACAAGCTTCAATTCTATGGCAAACTTAAAGACGAATTTTCTCTGTTTGTGGGCAAACTCAAAACTCTTGGAAAAGATGTTGTTATGATTGCTCATGTTAGGGAAAAGGAAGAAGGAGACTTGAGAATAAAAAGACCTGCAATAACAGGTGGAAGCTACGACAGAGTTTTACAAACCGCAGATTTCGTTGGTTATCTTTTTATAAAGGATAACAAGAGAACCATTGACTTCAATCCTACTGATTACTGGATTGGAAAGAATTCCGCCAAGTTTAGTTCAATGTTAATTCCGGATTTCAACTCTATTCCTGATTTCTTTTCAGGGTTGATTAAGGATATGAAAACAGCAATCAACGGACAGACACAGGCACAGGTTGAAACAGTCAAGTTGATAAAGGCATTGACAGACAAAATTCAAACCATGAACGAATTAGCCGAACTGAACTCATTCTTGAATGAATTACCCGGTATGAAAAACGGAGTAAAGAAACAGATTTGGGACAAAGTTCAATTTCGAGCTAAAGAACTGAATTATGAGTTTAACAAGGATGAAAAGAAATTCTATCCTATAAAACCAAAACCAGAAGAAAAACAGGAAACGGTTAAAACTCCAGCCAAAGCAAAAAAAGCGTTAGTTGAGACTGAAGAAACTGATTTTAGTTTTGAATAAGGAGGATGCCATGATTCAAATTGATTTCAGAAAGGAATTACCTCAATGGTCTGGCAAGTCAAGGATAAATGGTCTGCTCACTGTCTTTACAAGAGAAATCATTTATTATATCCAGACAAAGCATAAAATCAGAAAACCGCTTTTAAAGCCATTTTACAAAATATTCTATGATGAAGAAAAGATGTCAGAGTACCTAAGCATTGTTTGGTATGTTGACGACAGGGATTCAGTCTGCAAATACAAGGTAATCTGGTTAAACACAGTAAATGTAAAACCAATGGTGAACAGATACATAGGAAACAGAAAACGGAGGTATTGTTATGCTTAAAATCGCAGTAACAACTATTGAAGCTTTCAGGAATTATCAGAATGGAACTATAGAACTTGAAGATTTCCTAAAAAGAGTACGAGGAGAATTTACTGCTTCATGGTACATGGATCTTGGTTCTGCATTCCACGATATTCTTGAAAACATCGAACTAAGATACATCAAGGAATTGAACATATTCAAGGCAAAAAACGGTTTGGAGTTTGAGTATGATATAATTGCTCAATGCTATGAAAAAATCGTTTCTGATGCCCCATTTGAAGTTAAAATCACCAAGATTTACGATACAGGAAAAGAAAATATTGAAGTGGTTGCCAAGGTTGACCAGCTTTACGGCAATTACGTAATTGAAAACAAGACCTGTTGGGGAATGTTTGACTTTGAAAGATATTTCAGTTCCTGTCAATGGAAATTTTATCTCGACATTTTTGAAGCAGAAAGAGTTTTCTATAATGTTTTCTGCTTGTCAAATAAAAAGGACGGCATTGAATTAAGGAACATTGAACAGTTTTCTTTCAATGCTTATCCTGACCTGATAGGTGATTTGAATGAACTCATGAAAGACTTGGTTGAGTTTATTCATGCTAAAAATCTTGAAGAATTCTTTGCTCCGGATTATAGATACAAAGAGCAAAGACCGCTACCAGTCTATTCAGAAATAAAACAACAAATTCAATCAATAAATGATGAAGAGGAATCAACAATGAATATTCAAAAAATAAAAATTGCCAATTTGCTTGGAATTGAAGAATTGGAATTTGATCCGGGCAAGTTCACTCTTATTGAAGGGAAAAACGGTTCAGGCAAAACTTCAATCCTTGAATCAATCAAACACGCCTTAAACGGTGGACACGATGCAAAACTATTACGAAACGGTTCTGACAAGGGAGAAATTGTTTTGGTACTCGATGACGGAGTTCAATTAACCAAGACAGTTACTCCTAACAAATCTGATGTTAAAATTTACGACAAAGAAGGAAACAGGATAAACAAACCTCAGACTTATATCGACAGACTGATTGACATGCTATCAGTCAATCCGGTACAGTTTCTAACATCTGATAAAAAGAACCGGGTAAATTATCTGCTCGAAGCCATACCGATGAAATTAACTAAGGATCATCTTGAAAAATCATTAAATGGTATGAGTGGCAGAGTTAGGGATGATTTAAACGGTCATGCTCTTGAAGTTATTGGTAGAATTTATAAACAATTCTACGACGAAAGAACAGGTATTAATAGGGCATTGAAAGAAAAATCAGCCACCATGACACAATTGAAGGAATCAGTTTCCGATTTCAATTCTTCGCCAAAAGAAATTACTGATAAAATCAAACTTCTGGAGAATAAGAAAGGTGAAATGGAATCCAAGAAAAGTTTGTTTATGGAACAGGCAGTGAGAAACCGAATGAAAAAGCTCGACGATGAAGAAGAAAGATTCAGGGAGGAAGTTAACAGATTAAGGCTTGAGCATGAAGAAAACAAGGAAGTAATCCATAATCATTTTGATTCTCAAAAGACAGATATTCAGTCCAAATTTGAAGAAAAATACTTGCCTCTATTAAGTGAGTTAACCCTTCTTCAAGAACAGGCGAAACAATATGCTTCCCATGAAAAGACCAGGGAGCTTGTTGAGCAATTCCACAGGGAATACCAAAACCTGAAGGAAGAATCTGAGAAACTAAGCGGAGCTCTTACTGGATTGGACAACCTCAAAGAAGACCTGTTAAGGGAATTACCTATTCAAGGTCTTGAAATCAAAGAAGGTGAAATCTATTGCAAAGACATAATCTTCGACAAACTCAATACTGCAGAACAGGTAAAAATTGCAGTGGAAGTTGCTAAACTAAGGGCTAATGAACTTGGAATTATTTGTGTGGACGGAATTGAAAGGCTCGATAATGACACTTTCAATGAATTCAAACACAAAGCTATTGAGTCCGGTTTGCAGATGATTGTGACTAAGGTTGGAGATAGTGAATTAAGAATTCAGTCTGAAATGGTAGCATGAAAAAACAAGCCCCGGCATTTCCAAAAATCCACAATTCCTCTTTATGCTGCAGGAAGCGTCGGGGCATTTCTTAACTAATATTGGAGAATCAAAAATGATATTAAATTTAAGTATAAATAAAAGCATGATAAACAAAGCCAACCCTTCTCTTTACGGTTGGAAGAATGCAGAAATGACTGGTGAAGAACTTGCAGATCACATTCATAATGGATTTGCATTTTCTCCCGGCGTCTTGAAACCAAATGCATCAGGTAGAAAACCCTCGATAAAGGACATCAAATCCGCTCATATTTTGGCTATAGACATCGATAATGACATCAAGTCATATAACAGCCTTACCAAAAAATACGACAAGAGAATCAAGACTGTAGAGGATGGATACAAAACCTATTCGGAAACAATCAATGATGAATTTATCAAAAATAATGCTTTGCTTGTTTACACCACACCAAGCCATAAAGCAGGATTTGAGAGGTTTAGAATTGTCTTTGTTATTGAAAAGCAAATAAACAATCCGGTTGAATACAGGCAAATCATCACTCCATTAATCGACAAATTTGGAGGAGATAAATCCTGTTCAAACATCGACAGGTTGTTTTACGGAAATCGGGATTGCCAGCTTGAATACTTTGGAAATATTTTAAAAAACATATCGGAAACAACTGACCGGATAAACTATGAATAAAGATGCCTATTATTTTTCGCATGATGCAAATGCCCGTCATGATGAAAAGATTCTTGAGCTAAGAGCGGAACTTGGCTGGGAAGGTTATGGTATCTTTTGGGCTATTATCGAATGTTTAAGAGAAGCATCGGGGTACAAATACAGTATAAAAAGACTGAACGGTCTTGCCTTGCAATTGTCCAGCACAAAGGAAAAGCTCGAACAAATTATTCATAACTTCGGACTTTTCAGTTTCGATGATGAAAACTTCTGGAGTGAGAGCCTTCTTAGAAGAATGGAAGAACGTGATTCCAAGGTTCGTAAAGCAAAGGAATCAGCTCAGAAGCGTTGGGAAGACTATTATGCAAAGCAAGAGCAAAACCCTAAAAATGCTGATGAAGAAACTTCGGAAACAAACGGCATTAACAGCGCAGATAATTCCTTAACCGAAACTTATGCGGTTGCAGAAGAATCGCATAACGAAAGTTCTGCTATAAAAGGAAAGGAAAAGAAAGGAAAGGAAATAAAAGAAAAAGAAATTCTTTCTTCTTCTCCTCCGAAATCTGAAATTTCGGAAGAAGGAAAGGAATTTGCAGGTTTTTTCAAAGAACTTTTGCCACCCACACAAAAAGTAACCGATTCAGATTTCAGGAATTGGGGTGATACTTTCGACAAACTTGTGAGAATTGACAAGCGACCCGTTGAAGAAATCTACCAAATCACAGAATGGGCTCGAAAAGATTCATTCTGGGGTGAAATGGGAAATTTCCTTTCTGCCTGCAAACTAAGGAGCAAGAACAAGGACGGAGTTTTATTCTATGACATCTTTTTGCAAAAATTCTTAAGGGAAAGGAGTAAATCTAATGGAACAACAGGCGCAGTACAGCAAGTCCAGCGACCAGCTTGGATTACAGCAAAAGAATGAATTGCTTGCCATTCTGGATTCACTTTTTCCTGAGCAAAGACTGCTTGACGAAAAAAGTCCCGGTAGGAAAAAAGCAGACTTCACTTTTGAATTAATGCAGAAACAGAATTGGACTGTGCCAGAGTTTGAGAAATCAATGCTCGAATTCTCAATGAAGTGGTCTTACACAACTTGGATGCCCGCCAACATTCTTGAATTCAAAAGAAAACTGTTTTCTGACAATGAAATGGTGATTTGAAATGAAAAGGCAGATTGAAAAGGATGAAAAGTACAAACTCATTGATGATATGTACAGCAGGAAGCTCTTTGACGGAATTGACTTTTACGAGTTTGAAGAGAGGGTGGCTATTATGGAATTTGATGGGAACATGAAAGCTGAATTAGCCGCTACTCTTGCTTTTAATGATATTACTAAAAATTATGCATATTCTAAAGGAAAAATAAAATGATTAAAATTACAGGCTTGTATAAAGCCACATCAAAGAAAAATGAATCTTACCTGTCCGGCAAGACAATTGACGGAGTTAAGTATTTCGTTTTCAAGAATAACAAGACAAAAGACAATCATCCTGATTATAACTTGTATATGGAAGATACGGAACAAAATCCTCCCAAGTCAAAACCTGAATATTCAGAAGAATATGTGAAACAGGTTGAAACTGATGATGATTTACCGTTTTAGGAGAATGATATATGTCTCAAAGATTTGAAGATTTTGGAATCTATGGAATAGACATGAATAAGTTTGGAGAACAAAGGACAACCTGTCCTAAATGTTCTTCAACAAGACAGAATTCACATAAAAATATCAAGTGCCTGTCTGTGAATGCAGATAAAGGGACTTGGTTCTGTCATCATTGCGGTCATTCCGGGGGTATTTACGAAAAACAGAATTTCAGAAAATTTGAACCTAAACCGATTAAATCAAACTTTGTTTCTCCAACTGAAAAGGTCTTTCAATGGTTTGAATCAAGGAAAATAGCTAAGTCTGTTGTTGAACGGAACAAGATTTCAA
>CALKAJ010000032.1 GCA_937983305.1 uncultured Ignavibacteriota bacterium
TCTTCAATCCGTTGGAAATATTTATGTTTTTCTTCTTCTATGTAAACATATAAGTCACCGGAATGTCCTCCTCTTAATCCTGAATCACCCTGTCCTCTCAGAGGTATATAATTACCTTCGCTCACACCTGCGGGAATATTAACCTTTATTGTGCTTTCTGATTTCATTCTTCCGGAACCTGTGCAAGTATCACATTTTTCTTTGATAATTTTTCCTTCACCTCCGCAATGCGGACATTCGGAAACATTTACAAACTGACCGAAGAGAGAACGGGAAACCTGTCTGACTTCACCTGTGCCATTGCAATGCTGGCATGATACATATCCGCTTCCGGTTTTTGCTCCGGTTCCATCGCATGCGGAGCAGGATTTGAATCTTTTTACCTTAATGGTTTTTTCAACTCCATCGGCAATTTCTTCAAGTGAGAGTTTCAGGTTAATTTTTAAATCATTACCCGGAACGCCTTGTCTTCTTTGTCTTCTTGAACTGCCTCCGCCGAAAAAGTCATCAAATATGCTTCCTCCGCCAAATCCTCCGAATATATCTCCGAACCTCGAAAAAATATCGTTAATATCTCCAAAGCCCTGAGCTCCTCCCTGGTTTACTCCCTGATGACCGAATCTGTCATACCTTGCTTTTTTATCCGAATCAGATAATATTTCGTATGCTTCGGCGCACTCTTTGAATTTCTCTTCAGCTTCTTTATTGCCCGGGTTTTTATCAGGATGATATTTCATTGCGAGCTTTCTGTAAGCTGATTTAATTTCTTCCTGAGAAGAACTTTTATTTACACCGAGAATTTCATAGAAATCGCGTTTAGTCATTATTTACCTTCCTCATTGTTATTTTCAGGCTCAGGAATATCTGCAGACACTAATACTTTTGAATGTTTGATTATTTTATCCTTTAGATAATATCCTTTTTCTATAACTTCCAGAACAGTGTTTGGTGCTACATCCGGATTTGGTATCTGCATAAGTGCATCGCAGGTTTCAACATCAAATGGTTTTCCGGCAACATCAATTTCTTTAAGTCCTTCCTTTTCCATTATTGCTCTGAATTTATCTGAAATTGAAATGAAACCGGTTTTCAGAGTTTCGAAATCCTTGGTTTCACCTTTCTCGATTGATTCTCTCGTTCTTGTGATATCGTCATATACCGGAAGAAGTTCTTTGATTATTTTCTCCGAAGCATATTTAATGTAATTGGAAATTTCAGAATCTGTTCTTTTTTTGTAATTCTCAAATTCCGCTATTTTTCTCAGGAGAGTATCTTTTAATTTTTCAATTTCTAATTTTAGTTTTGAAGATTCATCCTGTTCTGTTGAATCCTGAACAGAATCTTTTTCTTTCCCGGTATTTTTTTCCGTTATTTTAATTTCTTTTTTTTCTTTGTTGTTTTTCATACTAAACATAAATACGTTTAAATTTTATAAAAAAGTTTTCCCGAACTTAAATAATCTTTTCAAATCAGGAGTATGATTCGGAAATCAAATTAGATATATATTGAATCAGTGAAACCATCTTACCGTAGTTAATCCTTTTCGGACCGATGATTCCGATATTTCCTGTCATATCCCCGATTTTATACGATGAATATATAACACTGTAATCTTTTAGTTTTTGTTCCTGATTTTCTTTACCTATTGAAATGTTAACTCCGCCTTCAATTGGCTGGAAAATATGGAGAACAAGATTTTTATTTTCTGCAATATGTATAATGTTTCTGAAACTTTATGGGTCTTCAAATTCCGGTTGATTAATAATTTCGCCTGTTCCGCCGATATGAATTGTGCCTCCTTTTTCTTCTTCCGAATGCATCTTATCAAGTGAATTTATAAAAAGCTGTACAAGTTCCGGCTCGTCATTTTTAATGCTGTGCAGTCTCTCCGAATAAGTTTCTTTTATTTCCTTAAGAGTTAAGCCTGATAATCTTTCATTTAGAATTCTTGCTATGCTTTCAAGCCGGGTTCTTGTAATCTCGCCTTCAATTTCCATTATGACGGTTTTTACATAACCCGATTTAATATTTAAAATAACAAGAACCCTGTTTGAGGAAACCTGCATCATATCAATTTTTTCAAAAACACCGGAGCTAAGAAATGGTTTTGTAACAATTGAAAGCTGATGCGAAATTTTGCTCAGAATTCTCGATGTCTCGATGTATAAATTCTCTTCTTCGAAATATCCCGGCTTCATTTCGTCAAAACTGTTTTTAATCATTTCCATTTCGGAATTTTTTAAATCGTGCCTGTTCATCAGGGAATTAACATAAAATCTCAATCCTTTATCGGTAGGAATTCTTCCAGCCGACGTATGCGGAGTTGATAAAAGGTCAAGCTCTTCCAGGTCGCTCATAACATTTCGAATAGTAGCTGAAGACAGGTTCAGGTCAGTTTGTTTCGATACTGATCTGGAGCCGACCGGTAAAGCCGATTTAATAAAATTCTCGACTACGTATTTTAATACTTCCTTCTCTCTATGTGAGAGATTTTCCATTTCAATTAATTAAGTTTGTACAAATTTAATAATTTAAATAACAATTATAAATTCAATAACAAAAAGCGGGCTAAAGAAGTTTTAGCAAATATTCCGTCTTTTGAGTGATTTATCTGTCGAAAACCCTTCTTACATATCCCGAAAGCTTAAGAGCAATATAAAGCACCGGAAATAAAACGAAATTAAAATTATGTTTTTTAAAATATCTGATACAGTCGTTATTCCATAAGGAAATCATATAGGCGCGGTTTTTATATACACTTGTTCCTTTTCTGTGAAGTATCTGTGCATTATGATTGAAAAATATTTTGTAACCTTTATCGTGTACTTTCTTGCAAAGGTCAACATCGCTGTAGAACATATCAAATCTGTCATCAAGAAAATCAACTTCTTTTAATATATTTGCCGGTATCATTAGTGCGGCACCCATCGGCTGGTCAACTTCTCTTGTAGAGTTATGGTCAAAATAATGCATTTTCCATCTTGAAAAGAGTTTGCTCTTTGGAAAAATTTTTGGAAGCAAAGTAAGTTCTGAAAATAAATCTCTGTATTTTGGGAAAGTCCTGCAGGAATGTTGAATGTCTTTTGTCCGGAAAAATAACTGCGGAGCGACAATACCTACATTTTCATTTTTCTTAATAAAATAAACAAGCTTCTCAAGGGCATCGTCATAAACTTCGGTATCAGGATTCAAAAGCATAACGTATTCACCTTCGGCGATTTTTAAACCCTGATTAGCTCCTCTTGTAAATCCAAGATTTTCTTTGTTGCTAATAAACTTAACATTAGTGCCTTTATAGCAATCTATAAATGCCTGAATGGATTTAATAGTATTATCCTGAGAGAAATTATCAATTACTATTGCTTCAATGTAGTCTTTTTTATTTCCCTTTTTGTCAAAAAAAACAGATTTCAGGCACTCGACAATTTCATCATCGCTGTTCCATGCAACTACAACAACGGAAATTTTTGGGTGTGTGGTATTGGTCACTTCTTCTTTAAATTAATTTCATTCAAATATGTTTTATCGTCCCTTTCCGGAAAGTCAAGCATGTAATGCAAGCCGCGGGATTCTTTCCTTTTCATTGCTGATTTAATAATGATATAGGAAACTGTTACAAGATTTCTGAGTTCAAGCAGTTCTACGGAAACTTTCGTTTTATCATAAAATTCTTTTATCTCTTCGCGAAGCATTTTAATCCTTCTCATTGCCCGTTCAAGCCGGCTGATGCTTCTTACTATTCCAACGTAATCGCTCATAATCTCTTTTATCTCGCGTTTATCGTGTGAGAAGTAAATTCTTTCCTCCGCGTTTTCGGTTCCGTCATCAGTCCAGTTTAATATAGAGTCTTCAATAAGTTTCAGATTCGTATTAAAACTTTTTCTGACCTTACTTGTCTTCAGTTCCTTTGCAATGGAGTTATATATTGAATCTGCAAACACAACAGCCTCAAGTAATGAGTTTGAAGCAAGCCGGTTTGCTCCGTGTACTCCCGTCATTGCTACTTCGCCGCAGGCAAACAGATTTTTAATATTTGTTTTTCCTTCAAGGTCTGTTTTAATTCCTCCGCAGGCATAATGAGCCGCAGGGACAACAGGTATCATATCTTTTGTTATATCAATTCCTCTTTCGAAGCATTTTTTGTAAATATGAGGAAATTCATTTTTAACTTTTTTGCCAATTGGACTGCAATCAAGATAAACAAAGGGTTCGCCGCTTTTTTTAAGTTCCGAGTCAATTGCTCTTGCAACTATGTCTCTCGGTGCAAGTGATTTTCGCTTGTCATATTTATGCATAAACTCTTTGCCGCTTTTTAACCTGAGAACAGCGCCCGCACCTCTTACCGCTTCGGAGATAAGGAATACCTGAGAATCAATATCCACTTCGCTTTCATATAACGATGTCGGATGGAACTGAACAAACTCCATATTAGAAAGTTCACAACCTGCTCTGTAACCCATTGCAAAACCGTCTCCTGTAGCTATTGCAGGATTAGTTGTATGAAGATAAACCTGCCCGAGTCCGCCTGTAGCAATAATAGTTTTACGCGAAATAATTTTTTCAACTTTGTTTGACTTAACGTTCAAAGCATATATCCCATAGCAGGATTTATCTTTCTTCCTGATTTTGTTTTGTATGTTTTTATTTGTCAGTAAATCAATTGAAAAAAAGTATTCGTGGATTTTAATATTTTTGTTTTTTGATATTCCGTAAAGTAAAGCTCTTTCAATTTCTTTTCCGGTAAGGTCTTTTGCGTGAACTATTCTGCTTCTTGAATGTCCGCCTTCTTTTCCAAGCTTTAATTTGCCTTTTGAGTCTTTCGTGAATCTGACTCCCTGCTCAAGTAAATCATAAATAATATTCGGACCGTCGGCAACAATTTTCTTTACGGCTTCAAGACTGCAAAGTCCGCCGCCGCAATCCATAGTATCTTTGATATGTAAATCAAAATTATCATCAGTACCAAGTACGGAAGCAATTCCTCCCTGAGCATAATTGGTGTTCGATTCGGCTTTTCTTTTTTTTGTAATGACAATTACTTTCCCGAATTTGCTTAAACGTAATGCAAGAGAAAGTCCTGCAATGCCGCTGCCAATAATTAAAAAATCAGTTCTCATAAGGGTAATAAAATAAGACTATTATTCAGATTTTAAAAGCCAAAACCCGCATAAAAAACAGGGCTGTTTAATTGTTAAACAGCCCCTGAGTTTTTAAAATCAATCCTGAGTGAATTACCAGGCGATATTATCTTTTATGCGTTTGATTGCTTCTTTAATATTTTCTCTTGAGTTTGCATAGGAAAATCTTAAATAACCTTCGCCGTACTGTCCGAATGCAGTTCCTGCAAGTGAAGCAACTCCGGCTTTGTATAACAGATGGTCATTAAGTTCTCTTGCAGTCATTCCGGTTTTTGTTATATTTGGGAATGCGTAAAAAGCACCGTGAGGAATTATGCAGGAGAATCCTTTGATGGAATTCAAACCTTCAACAATGATTTCTCTTCTTGCAAGAAATTCTTCTCTCATCTTATCAACCGAATCCTGAGGTCCTGTTAATGCTTCAATACAGCCTTTCTGGACGAATGCGTTTGTACAGGAAACACTGTTTGTCATAAGCTTTGCAATATGAGGTGCGATTTCTTTATTCATAATTCCGAAGCCGGCTCTCCATCCTGTCATTGCATAATACTTTGAGTATCCGTCAAGTATAATAGTTCTGTCTTTAAAACCGGGAACCTGAGCAATACTGAAATGCTCTCCTTCGAAAATAAGTCTGCTGTAGATTTCATCACTCAGAATCCAGCAATCTTTATCTTTCAGAATATCGGCAATCTTTACGATATCTTCTTTTGTAAGGATACCGCCCGTTGGATTTTGAGGTGAATTTATTATAACTAATTTGGTTTTATCCGTAACCAGTTTTTTGAATTCCTCAATATCAAATGCGAATTCTTTTTCCTCTCTTAAAGGAATAGGGACTGCTTTGCCGCCAACGAAGTTAATCATTGATTCGTAAATCGGGAATCCGGGGTTTGGATAGATAACTTCATCTCCCTCATCAATAAGGGCAAGAATTACGAAAAACATAACCGGTTTACCTCCGGGAGTAACAACTACGTCATCCATAGTAAAATCAAGACCTCTTGTTCTTGACATATATTCTGCAACAACTTTTCGATGTTCTATTGTTCCCGGTGAGGGTGTGTAATGCGTATCGCCTGCCTTGATAGATTTAATCGCAGCTTCACGAATATTATCCGGAGTATCAAAATCCGGCTCGCCTATTTCAAGGTGAATAATACTTTTGCCTTCGGCTTCAAGTTTTTTTGCTTTTGCGAGGACTTCGAAAGCGGTTTCGGTTCCGAGTCTCTCCATTCTCTTTGCTAATTTCATACTCTATAGGGTAAATTTATTAAAAACGAAATTCTGTAATTTACTGTAATATGAAAATACTTTTTACATAATTCAATGCAAATGTTTATAGATATTTGGTCGTGTGGGGGAAGTTGTGGGCGATTAAGGATTCGAACCTCAGACCCCTTCGGTGTAAACGAAGTGCTCTAACCAGCTGAGCTAATCGCCCTTTGAACAATACGCAAGTTAATAAATTTTATATTATTATTCAATTGAGAAAAAAAGTATAAATAATTTAGAAAAACAAAAGGGCATTTAAGTTTTTGAAAATATAATATTTTTGATAAAAAAATAGACGGAATATTGCTTTGAAACTGCAAATTATTAATAGTATATTTTGACAATATATTAACTTTAATTAAATGAAAGTAATGGTTAAAAAGTATTCGTATTTAGTATTGCTATTGTTTGTATTAGCAATTGTATTTCAGAGTTGCGATAAAAAAACCGGAGAAGGTACCGGAGACAACAAGGGAGATACAAGAAACTCAGATTTAATAAAGAAAGATGAAAAGGGTGAAAAGGTTTCACTTAAAATGATACCTAAACAAGGTGAAAAATTTAATTATAAATTCAAATTAGACCAGCAATCATCCGAAAAATCAGCTCTGACCAAAGATGAAAAAATTACTTCCAATCAGGTAATGGAAATGTATTATTCACAGGAAGTAGCAGAGGTAAATGAATCCGGAGTTGCTGTATATAAAATAAAATATGACAGTATAAAAATCAATTATTCGATTTCGAAACCCGATTCTACAATCTCTATGAATTATAACTCCAACATAAAGGATTCTGTTTATAAAATGCCCGATTTTATTACTTATAATGCTTTAATCGGAAAAGATTTCAAAGTCAGAGTCAGTCCAAACGGAGAAGTTACTCATATTTTCGATCTTGAAAAGGTATTTGATTTTATATTCAAAGAATACGGCGATACTTTGAAACCTCAGTATAAATCAATGATTAAAGAAGAAGTAGAGCCCCAGCTTAAAGAAATATTACAATCTGCATTCCAGATGTTCCCCGAAAATGAAATTTATAAAGACTCATCCTGGACATATACACAAAAGGCACAAATGGGAGCATTCCCCTCAGAGAATGCACTGAAATATACCATTACCAAGATTGATAATCAGCCTGACGGAATTATAATTGGTATTAATGCCAGATTGGATTTCAAAATACTTGAAAATACTTATAAGGAAAAAGGTGTAACATTTAAACTTGAAGATGCAACAGGAGAAGGAAGCGGTAATATTGAATTCAATATTTCAAAAGGCTGTATCAAAAAGAAAGATACTACAAAAAGTCTGAAAACAAAAATAAAAATTTCTCAGGGCAGTCAATCTGCAGCATCCGAGAAAGAAGACATTGTAAAAGTATTACTTGAAATGTATTAATCCTTTAGAATAATGATAGATTTTGCGATTGTAGAGCATCCCTTAGCTTCGGCATATTTAACAACCCTGCGGGATAAGAACACGAAAGACAGGTTGTTTAAGTCAACACTTGACAAGCTTTCATATCTGCTTGCAAGTTTTGCATATTCGAATCTGCGTACAAAAAAGATAAATATTAAGACTCCGCTTGAAGCAACAAAGGGCGAAGCTATTGATGATGAAGTTGTAATAATTCCAATACTTAGAGCAGGACTTGGATTGCTGAACGGTTTCCTGAATATATATCCCGATGCAATGGTTTCACACGTGGGTATTTACAGAAATGAAGCAACGCTTGAGCCTGTAAAATATTACTTTAAATTTCCGAAGTTGAAAAATAAGAAAACGGCAAAGATTTATATGATAGACCCTATGATTGCCACAGGCGGAAGTTCCATTGCTGCTTTAAACCTTTTAAAAGACAGAGGAATTAAGGATGTAACCTTAGTATCAATTTTAACTGCTCCCGAAGGACTCGATTCTTTGAAGAAGCATTTTCCCGATAAGTCGTTTAATGTTAAAATATATTCAATTGCGATTGACAGGAAGTTAAATACTTTCGGATATATTTTGCCCGGACTCGGCGATGCAGGCGACAGATATTTTGGTACATAACGGGTAAGTTTTAAAAATGCAGGTACGGCAAAAACCGTACCTGCAATTAATAAAGCAAAGAACAAAATGTTCAGTAATTTTCACAGAAAAAAACTTGATGAGCTGCTTTCAGCGGCAAGGCACAATTTGTCTTCGAGGATTAATGATTCTTTGATTACGAATGCATACCGCTTTGCACTTGAAGCACATAAAAACGATAAGAGGGCTTCCGGTGAGCCGTATATAACTCACCCGTACGAAGTAGCGATGATACTTTGCAAAGAAATTCCGATTGATGATGTTACAATTGCTTCAGCTTTATTACACGATGTTGTAGAGGATACCAAATTTACAATTAAAGATATAGAAGCTGAGTTCGGAAGTCAGGTTGCCGAATTAGTAAACGGTGCGACACAGATTGAAGGAATTTTTGAAAACTATGAGGTGAGAGCTGTTGAGTCTTACAAAAAGCTCTTATTGTCAATGACATCAGATGTAAGGATTATTATAATAAAATTTGCAGACAGAATTCATAATTTAAGGACACTGGAATTTTTATCTCCCGCAAGGCAGTACAGAATTGCGAAAGAAACTCTTGAAATATTCGCTCCCTTTGCCAACAGATTCGGTTTATCGGCGATAAAAACCGAACTTGAGGATTTATCCTTTAAATATCTTGACAGAAAAACCTACGATGAGCTTGCAAAGAAACTCAAAGAGAAAAAAAGGGAACGTGAGAAATTTATAAACAAATTTGTTGAGCCGATTAAAGAAACTTTAAAAAAAGAAGGATTCAAGTTTGAAGTCTATGGCAGAGCGAAGCACCTCTACAGTATTTACAGGAAACTTCAGACAAGAGTAAAATCTTTTGATGAGATTTATGATTTATTTGCAGTAAGAATAATACTTGATACAGAGAATAAATATGACTGCTATTCCGTGCTCGGAATGTTGTCGGAAATATATACTGCCGTGCCTGAAAGAATAAAAGATTATATTTCGCTCCCAAAGAAAAACGGATACCGCTCCATACATACTACGGTTTTAAGTAATGAGGGAAAACTTGTTGAAGTTCAGATAAGAACTAAAGAAATGCACGAAGTAGCGGAGAAAGGTATAGCCGCACACTGGAAATATAAAGAGGGGATGAAATTAACCGACCAGAATCTTGAAGAGTGGATGAAATGGATAAGAGAAACAATTGAGAATGCGGCAAAAGATGAGGTACCTTCGGAAGAGCTTCTTGAATCGTTTAAACTTAATTTATATCAGGATGAGTTATACTGCTTCACGCCAAAGGGAGATTTAATAATTTTACCTCAGGGTGCAACAACACTCGACTTTGCTTTTGAAATACATACTGAAATCGGAATTCATACAATCGGAGGTAAGGTCAACGGGAAAATTGTAAGTCTCGATACGCCGTTAAAAAGCGGCAGTCAGGTTGAGATATTAACTTCAAAAAATCAGACTCCGAAAAGGGACTGGGAAAAATTTGTCATAACGAACAAGGCGAAGCAGGATATAAAAAAATATTTCAACACAGAGCGCCGGCTAATATCCTCAAAAGGCAAGGAACTGGTTGAAAAAAAATTCAAAAAGCACAAAATACATATCAATGAAGATGACCTTCAAAAGGTTATAAAGAAATTCAGGTATAGATATCTGTCCGATTACTATTATGATATTGCGAAAAATGAAAATAAGCTTGATGAACTAATAAATTATCTCGAAGATAAAAGCAGGAATATTTATGAGCTGCAAAAGAATGAATCGAATAAGCCTCCGGAGGAAAGTGAAGTACTTGAAAAATTTGTTGAAACGGCAAGAGCAACCTCAGACGGTATATCAATAGGCAAGGATGGAGATATGACTTATATTAAAGGCTTAAAATATGAGTTTGCAAAATGCTGTAACCCGATTCCCGGAGATGAAGTTATCGGATATATTTCTCATAATGAAGGTATTAAAATACACAGAAAGAGTTGTAACAATATTGTTAATTTATTTTTAATGGATCCGAACAGAATTGTTGAAGTAAACTGGGGAGAAGCGGGCATAACGGATTTTACCGGCGGAGTGAAGTTAATAGGAGAAGACATACCCGGACTTCTTAACGAAATTACCGAAGTTATTTCAAAGAGTTTTAAAAGAAATATCAGAAGCGTTAACATATTCACAAAGGGTTCGCTTTTTGAAGGGACAATAATATTTACCGTGGAAAATGTTAAACAATTAACTTCCATTATTGAGAAACTTTCTTCGCATAAAGGAATTATAAGTGCTTCGAGAATTCACAGTTAAAACAGACTATCTGTCTGAATTTATTTTGTAAGTAAATTTGTTGAAATATAGATGCTTTATAACTAAATTACAAAACTTTAATAATTTTATAACTGATATTTGATAATAGCTCTTATTGCAGGTTTAATTTCCGGTTATTTACTCTCAGCACCTCCCATTGGTCCGACTAATTTTGCTGTTATTGCAAAAGGATTTAAAAATCAAAAAGCGGAAGGAGTTGCAATTGGCGTTGGAGCCGGAGTTGTTGATATGTTCTATATACTGATAGCGTACGGCGGAGTTTCATTGTTA
>CALKAJ010000033.1 GCA_937983305.1 uncultured Ignavibacteriota bacterium
TAACTTATATAATAAAAAAATTATTTGCAAGTGATTTTTCAAAGAAAATTATTTGGCAGTTTTCAATTCGATATTTTCATAGTATTCTATTAAAAAATATTTTTAAATAATGAATATTTTTTTTGAAGCACTTTTGTTATTATGTATAGATAATATGAAGTCTTTAATACTTTCGACGACAATAAAGATTTTGCTTCCGATGATGCTCCTGTTTTCTTTTTTCTTACTGATGCGTGGACATAATCTTCCCGGAGGCGGCTTTACAGGAGGACTTGTTGCTTCTGCCGGTTTTGCACTTTATGCAATAGCATTTGGAATTAATAGTACAAGACAAATAATGAGAATCAAGCCTGACACTTTGCTTTACTCCGGATTATTGATAGCAGGCTTCAGCGGATTAATGGCTGTATTCAGCGGAAGACCGTTTATGACAGGACTCTGGATAGCAAATGAAATTCCCGGTTTTCAGAAGGTTGGGACTCCGGTTTTATTTGATGTGGGAGTATATTTAGTTGTTCTTGGTATGGTTACAAAAATTATATTTTCTTTAATGGAGGAGGATTAATATAGTTTGTATTTACTTCTTTCAATTTTAATAGGCGTTTTATTTACCACAGGAATCTATATGGTTCTCAGAAGAAGTATTGTTAAACTTGTTATTGGTCTCGCCTTGCTAACACATGCCGCAAATCTTTTAATTTTCGTTGCCGGAAGAGTTAATACTCCCATACCGCCTATTATTGGAAAAGGAGAAGATTCACTTATTCCGCCTTTCGCTGACCCTATTCCTCAGGCTTTGATTTTAACTGCAATTGTTATAAGTTTCGGATTAACTGCTTTTGCCATCGTTTTAATAAAAAGAACTTACAAACAAACGGGCACTGAAGACCTTGATGACCTGAATACAACAGATAAGATAGATAAGTTATGATTGAGTTTTTGATTATATTGCCCGTTATAATTCCTTTTTTCACAGGTGCAATTCTTATTGCCACTATGAAAAGCAGGGAAATTTCAAGAACTATCAGTCTTGCGAGTGCATTTCTTTTACTTGTCAGCAGTCTTGTTCTCTTTGCCGTTGTGTGGATTTCAGGTATTAAAGTTTTATATGTTGGCAGCTGGAAAGCTCCTTTCGGTATTTCATTTATTGCAGATGTTTTCTCGGTTTCTATGCTGATTATGACGGCTGTTATGCTGATTACTGTTACGATTTATTCTTTTTCATCTATTGATTCAGGTAGAGAAAAATACGGATTCTGGGTTTTCCTTCAGTTTATGATTATGGGTGTATGCGGCTCTTTCCTTACAGGTGATATATTTAATTTATTTGTATGGTTTGAGGTTATGTTAATGTCATCTTTTGTTTTAATTGCACTTGGAAACGAAAAATTTCAATTAGAGGGTGCCATTAAATACGTTACAATAAATGTAATTTCTTCAGTATTGTTTCTTTCTGCTGTCGGGATTTTATACGGGATGACAGGTTCACTAAATATGGCTGACCTTGCCGGAAAAATAAAATTGGTCGGGAATAATTATCTCATTAATATTGCCGCTTTGTTTTTTCTTACCTCTTTTGGAATTAAAGCTGCTATTTTTCCGCTCTTTTTCTGGCTGCCTGCTTCATATCCGACTCCGCCGATTCCGGTTACCGCAATTTTTTCCGCTTTACTGACTAAGGTCGGAGTTTATGCCTTAATAAGGGTGTTTACGCTCGTCTTCACAACCGATGTTTCTTTTACTCACGGCATAATACTTGCACTTGCAGGATTAACTATGGTTACGGGTGTACTCGGTGCTGCAGCTCAGTTTGAATTCAGAAGAATACTCGCATTCCACATAGTCAGTCAGATTGGCTATTTATTGCTGGGTTTGGGATTATTTACAATTAACGGACTTTCCGCAACCGTGTTTTTCTTCTTTCACATTATGCTTGCAAAAACAAATCTTTTTTTCATCAGCGGCATTGTTAATAGAATTTATGGTACTTACGATTTAAATAAACTTGGAGGTATTTACAAAAATCATCCGTTTATTTCTATAATGTTTATGATTTCCGCAGGCTCTCTGGCGGGAATTCCGCCTTTCCCCGGTTTCTGGGCAAAGCTGTTTGTTATTAAAGCGGCTTTCGAAAGTCATTATTATTTTTTAGGTGCTGTTGCAATTATTGTAAGTATTCTTACTCTTTATTCAATGCTGAAAATCTGGAATGAGGCTTTCTGGAAAAAAAATGAATATCATTATGCGAAACAGGAAAAACTGACACACAGATTTGGATGGTATGCACCTGTGATTGTAATTAGTGTTTTAATGCTTCTTCTTAGTGTTTTTCCGGAGCATATTTACCTTGTTGCGCAAAAAGCTTCCGAGCAAATTATTAATTCTGCCGAATATATAAAAATAGTTATTGGGAAATGAGATATAGTTTAATAATATTGTTTTTTACTTCTTTATGGGTAATACTTACTTCTGATTTTTCATATCAGAATTTCATTCTTGGTATATTGCTCTCTTCATTAATCACTCTATATACCGGAAGTTTATTTACACAAAAAATTTATTATAATAAATTACATAAAATTCTTTTCCTTATACTCTTTTTTATTTGGGAACTTATTCTTGCGAACGCTAAAGTTGCATTTGAAATAATAAAACCAAGAATGACTTTTACTCCGGGAATTGTTGAAATTCCGCTTGACGTTAAAAATGATATCCATATTACACTGCTTGCAAATATGATTACTCTTACTCCGGGGACTCTGACATTATATATCGCCGACGATAAAAAATCTCTTTTTGTTCATACGATGTATCTTGATGACAGAAACAAATTCATCAGTGAGATTAAAAACGGATTTGAAAAGAAAATACTGGAGGCACTGTGATTTCGATTAATGATACAATCTTCTTTATTGCCTTTCCTTCTCTTGTGATATCTTTCTTATTAATATTAATCAGAATTATCAAAGGTCCTACTCTTGCAGACAGAGTTATAGGACTTGATTCGATGGGATATATTGCTATCGGATTTATTCTTTGTTATTCGATTTATTTTAATTCTCCTGTACTTCTTGACATAGTAACAGTTCTTGCTTTAGTTAGTTTTCTTGGCACTGCGGCTTTTGCATATTATATTGATAAAGGGAAAAAAGATGATTGAAAACATTATTGTAGTTTTATTAATTACAGGTTCGGCTTTGATACTGATTTCTGCAATAGGTATTTTGAGAATGCCTGACACTTTTTTAAGAATGTCCGCCTCTTCAAAAGCTTCCACGCTGGGATTTTCATTATTAATTCTTGGAGCTGTTTTCTTTTTCGGTGATTTAGGCATCACATTCAGAATGCTGGCTACAATTTTAATTATTTTCTTTACTGCACCGATTGCTGCAAATCTTATCGGTAAAGCTGCTTATAAATCAGGCAGTAAACTCTGGCAAAAGACAAAGGCAGATGAATTGAAAGATACTGATATTGATTGATTCTGAGGTTATTCAGAAGCGGGTTAAGCTTCTGAAAGTAATTTATCAACAAGAGATTTTGTTCCTGTCGAACCTTTTTCAACTATAAAATTCAGATTTGAATATTCGCTGTGAATAGCCGGTTTTTCCGGATCTATTATATACTTCGGTACGTTACCGGGAACATAACTTATAAGACCTGCGGCAGGATATACTACCATTGAAGTGCCGATAACTATAAATATATCCGCTGTAACACATTCATCTGCTGCATCTTCTATCAATGGAACCATTTCTCCAAACCATACAATATGAGGTCTTAATTGCGAATCTCTCGGACATAAATCTCCGAGTTTAAGTTCGCCATAACCTATATCAACAATTATCGAAGGGTCAACCTGGCTTCTGACCTTTGTTAATTCCCCATGGAGATGCAAAATATTTTTAGAGCCCGCTCTTTCGTGTAAATCATCAACATTTTGAGTAATGATTTTTACGTCATACTTTTCTTCAAGACGAACAAGAGAACTATGTGCAAGGTTTGGTTGAACCTCCGCCAGTTGTTTTCTTCTTATGTTGTAAAACTCAAGTACAAGTTCGGGATTTCTTCTCCAGCCGCCCGGTGAAGCAACTTCCATTATATCATGACCTTCCCATAAGCCGCCTGCTCCACGGAAAGTCTTTATTCCGCTTTCGGCACTTATTCCGGCGCCGGTTAATACAACAATTTTCTTTTTTTCTTTCATTTTAAAAAAACCCGTTATCCCGGTCTTTTGGGATAACGGGTTAAATATTATAATTTAGTAACTTTCTTTTGTTAAGACTGTCTTTCCTTTAAATATTCTGTAAATCCAGATTGTATATACTGCGACAAAAGGCATTCCAACTAATGCAATTATTAACATTGCGGTAAGTGTACCTGTTGACGAAGAAGTATTCATAATTGTCAAACTGTAATCAAGGTTTGTAACGGACGGTATCAATCTCGGGAAAAGACTTACCGCTGAAATACCGAACATACTTGCCAGCATAACTGAGGAAAATATGAAAGCGTTTTTATTATTTTTGGCTTTCAGAGAAACAGGAATCATTGCAATCGAAGCGAGAAGGGCAACGAAAAGTACCCAGAAAATTATATTCTTAGTGAGTCCGATAAAAAGGAACGGAGAAACAAATAATGTTGCAACCGTTGCCGCAAGATATAAAACTACGACAACCATCCAGAGTTTAGTTGCAATTTTTTCGTTTGTATCTTTTAACTCTCCGTCAGTTTTATGAGTAAGATAAATTGCTCCGTGCATAGTGAAAGCAATAAGAGAAAGTAAACCGATTAAAACGGAATAAGGATTCAGCAATTCAAAGAATGAACCGGTGAAAACTTTATTTTCGTTTAAAGGTAATCCTCGCATTATATTGCCGAATGCAACTCCAAGAAGTAATGCAGGAAGGAGACTGCCGATTCCGAAACTAAAATCCCAGATTTTCCTGTAAACGGGACTTTCGGATTTGCTTCTGAATTCAAATGAAACTGCTCTCATAAAAAGAGCAAGAAGCAAAAGATAGATTGCAAGATAAAAACCGCTGAATGCAGTGGCATAAACAAGCGGGAATGCGGCGAAAATCGAACCGCCTCCGGCAATAAGCCATACTTCGTTTCCGTCCCATATAGGACCTATTGAATTCATATAAATTCTTTTTTCATTGTCATCCTTTCTGAACAGAGATAAAATACCGACTCCGAAATCAAATCCGTCAAGAACTACATATACAGCAAGTAAAACAACTACAAGTAAAAACCAGATTACACTTAAAGTTTCCATTATACTGTAACCTCCTTTCCTTCATTTATTATTTCTGCAGGTTCAGGTCCGTGTTTAATTTCTTTAAATATTAACCATAGATATGCAAAAGTCATAACTATATAAACTATGGCAAACAGAATAAATGAAATCCAAACCTCAGTTAATGATACAGTATTAGTAAATGAATCTTTAGTTCTTAATAATCCATATACTATCCACGGCTGTCTTCCAACTTCTGCGGCAACCCATCCAAACTGACAGGCAATAACAGGAAGCGGTATTGACCACATAAAAATTTTCAGGAGTTTTTTGCTGTCATACAATTTTTTTCTCTTAAGCTGAATCACACCGAGTAAGGTAACAAAAATGAAAAACATACCAAGTGCAACCATGTTGTGGTAAGAAACAAAGGTCATCCAAAGCGGCGGAATATTTTCAGGCGGAAATTCATTCAGCCCTCTTATTTTAGCATTAAAATCTCCAAATGCAAGCCAGCTAAGCATTCCGGGAATTTCAATCTTCGCCTTGAGTTCAGGCGGAGGACTGCTTACAGGATATGCAAAAATCATAATAGGTGCTCCTGTTTCAGAAGTGTAGAGACCCTGAGTTGCTGCAAATTTTTCCGGTTGTGTATGGGCAACCTGCTTTGCGTGCTCGTGACCGACAGGAAATAATTGTAAAATCGAGAAAATAAAACCAAAAATAACTCCGAGTTTCACACCTTTTTTAGCTACTTCAACTGATTTATTTTTCAAAACAAGATATGCACTAACGCCGGTTAAAGCAAATGCACCTGTAATGAACGCAGCTAAGACAGTATGAAAGAATCGCGGGAGGGTTGAAGCATTAAATAAAGCAGCAAAGAAATCAGTCAATACTGCTCTGTGTGTTGCAGGGTCAAAGCCTTTGCCTAATTGAATCATTTTGCTAATTTCGTCTTGGCTAAGCAAAGCACCTGTTGTAAGATTTTGTATTCCAAAGCCTGCAGGAGTTTGCTGCCAGGAATTTGCAACAATAATGAAAAATGCTGAAATTAAAGAGCCGACAAAGACCATCAGAATTGAAAACCAGTGGACACCCTTAGAAACTTTATTTCTACCGAAGAGATAAAGTCCAAGGAATGTTGATTCAAGAAAGAAGGCAAAAACCGCTTCAGCGGCTAATGGAGCTCCAAACACATCACCGACAAATGCGGAGTAGCGAGCCCAGTTGGTACCGAATTGTAGTACCATTACAAGACCTGAAGCTACACCAACTGCAAAAGTAATTGCAAGAATTTTGGAAAAAAACTTCCCAAGTCTTACATATTCCTCATCATTCTTTTTCCATCCTTGATATTCTACAACCGTCAGCATTAATGCCAATCCGATAGAAATTGGAGGAAATAGAAAATGGAATCCAACAGTAACTGCAAATTGAATTCGGGATAGAAGTTCTACATCCATAGAAATTATTAGGGTTTAGTTTGAGAAAAATTATATTTTATTTTGTTTTATATTTTTCCAATAAATATTTCGCAACTGCCTCAGCTTCCTTCATCTTTAATCCCTGATTAGGCATTGGAGGATATTCCGGGTTAATTTTAACCGGACTGTAAATATATCCTGCTAATTTCTTAATATCCTCACCATACTTTGGCAGAGTTTCCTGATATGGCGGTCCTACAAGTTTAGTATCGAATTTATGACATGCTGCACAACGGCTTTTATATATTTCCTCACCGTTGATTTCTACAGCCTGCTTTTTGGGCTGCATTTCTTTTAATTTTTCATCTGCTTTGGCATTAACAACTAAAGTATGAGGTTTAATAGCGTTTGACAGGGCATACTGATTTTTTGCAGATACAAAGACAAAAGTCAGAAGCATAGCCGCAAATACCCACCCTGATAATTTAACATCCGAATTTCTTATTATGGCATAAAGGAAGTTACACACAAATAGTATTGAGAGGAATGCAAGACCGGCAAAAATAAATACAGGAGATGAAAAAGACTCCTTAGGTAATATTAGAAAATTAAAAAACAGAAATACGGGCTGCAAGAGCGAGAAAATCAGTGCAATATTAACCGAATTTTTTAAAACCAGAGATTTATATTCTTCGTTTTCAATTTTAATTCCACCCTGCCAGGAGAAGAAAAAGAATAAAATAGCACCTCCGGAAATTGCAAGGGAAGTAACAAAGAAATAAATAAAATTCAACCATACCGATGAATTAACAAAAACCGCAAAAACAGTTTTTGCAGTAGCCCAGTCATTCATATTTGAAGCAATGGTGGTTCCTCCGATAAAAAGAAAAACAGAAAGTATCAAAAGAGTTAGTCCTGTTTTTCCTGAGGAAGATACTTCGCTTTTAATATTTTCTTCAAAGGAGATAACTTCTTCAGAAAGTTTATTTTCATCAATTCCAGATTTTTTCATTTCTGATAAAGCAGAATCCGTTTCGGAAGAAGATTTATATCTGTAAATAAAAGCGTAGGATATTATAAACATTAAAACCGATAAAAACAGCACTCCGACAGAAATTATATTTGAGGAATATAAAAACTGAGCATAAACAATTGAAATTGAAATAACAGGTAAAATTCCAAGACCAAAACCGGCATTTCTGCTTATTGCAAGATATTTAATAATATCGTTTGAAAATTTCAGATATAATGAGTTACGGGTTTTCTTTGCCTGACTTCTGAAATAAAGAGATAGCAAGGTTCCTCCGAGCATAATCCCTGTGAAGGGATAGAATATCGCAAATGAAATAATCTGGATAAGATTAAGCAATAAAGATTGCTCTGTTGAAGGCGGAATAACGAGTTGGTCAAAAAAGTTCATAATGTATAATCTAAATAATTATTTTATCTATTGAAAGTAAAAGAATGATTAATAATGTGAAAATATTAATTGAAATAAACATCGAAAAAACACTTTTCCGGGTTATTCCCGAGAAAATAAATCTGATTCCGGAAAGAATTAATAATAATCCGGCAAAAAGCATAATGATTTTAACTGAATTATGAGAAATAATTCCTACAAACGGAATCCCTGTTGAAATTAAAAATGTTAAAACTATCCAGAGAAAGGTCATAATTTTTAAAGATTTGATATTCATAATATCGGTAAGCACGGGAAAACCGCCTTTTTTATAATCATCGGAATAGACAAGAAGCAGAAGCCAGAAATGCGGTATCTGCCATAGGAAAAAATAGAAACATATATACAAAATTCTGAAATCCGTTATATCTCCGCCTGCGGCAGTCCATCCGGCAAGAGGCGGCAAAGCACCGACAAGCGAACCGGGAATAACAGCTAAAGCAGATTTCCTTTTCAAAGGAGTATATACGGCATTATACCAGAAGTAAGTGATTAGACCGATTGATAAAGTGGGGATATTTGTTTTAAGCAGAAGCAGCAGAACACCTAAAACAGTAAAAAATAAAATAACGGAATAATAATAAATATTACCTGTTTTTCCCGAAGGCAGGGGGCGTGTTTTAGTTCTATCCATCAGCAAATCAAGTTTCTTTTCCTGAAGGTGATTTAAAGCCGCTGAGCCGCAAGCGAGAAAAAATATTCCCAGAACGGGATAAATAATATTTATATTAAAACCTTCGTTAGCGAGAATATATCCAAGCCCGGTTGTAAAAGATACAAGAGCCGTAATTCTTAATTTAGTAACCTCAGAAAGAAGTTTGAATTGCTCCGAAAAAAAAGATTCCTGTTTGTTCTTTTCAGGCAGAGTATCTATAGAAGCATTTTTTAATATTTCAGTGTTTACTGCTAACAAGATAATTTATTTTTTTTGTGTTGAATCAACTTTAGTTGTCAATGAATCCTTAACAATTGCAGTAGTATCCGTTTTAGTATTATACCAATCCCAAAATTTTGCTTCAGGCATTACAATTACTTTCGAATACATATATGCATGCTGAAGTCCGCAATATTCGGCACAGGCAATATCCCAGGAACCAAGTTCCGTAGGATTAAACCAGAGATAATTTGTTCTTCCGGGTATTGCATCTTCTTTTACTCTATAATGAGGAATAAACAAACTGTGATTAACGTCAGCCGATTTGATTGCCATTTTAATCGGTTTATTCAGAGGAACATAGAGAGTATCAGTCTGTTTTCCGTTTTCATAATCAAAGGTCCATTTCCACATTTTTCCGGTTACCGTTATTGTCATAGCATCAGAAGGTGCATTTCTGAGATTTTTAAATCCCGAATATGACATAAAAAACATAATCATAACAAGTACGAATGGAATCAAAGTCCAGATAACTTCTATAGTTGTATTTCCGGAAATTTGTTCTGCAACCGGATGTCTTTTTTTATTATACCTGATTACGAAATAAATCATCGTAATTGTAACAATTAAAAGTAATACAACAGATACTGCCGTAATAAAGATAAATGTTGCATCGGTTTGTTGTGCGATTGATGAATTCATTTTGTTAAAATCTCCGGTCTATATGTTAAATCAAAGAAAGTTAAAATTATCATTACTAAAAATATTATAAGGCAAACTGCAATAAAAACTTTAAAGAGAACTGATTCGTATTTAATGTGCATAAAATAATTAATAACCATTGTTGACTTAACAGAGGCTATTAATAATGCAGTTACTACTGTCAGTCCCGCCAGATTAAAACCTGCGAGTGATACCGTAATCAAGGTAAGACTAACAAGTCCAAGCCAGACAAGAATGTAAATTCCGTATCCTGTATTTGTATGTTCTTTATGCGGGGTGTCGTGTTGTTCCATACTTTTCTGTCTCCTGAATTAATGAATTAAATAAAACAAAGGGAATAAGAAAATCCAGATAATATCAACAAGGTGCCAATACAGACCTGCATTTTCAAACCTTACAAAATTATCGGATGTAATTCTATTTTTAAAAATCTGTACAAGGACAAAGACAAGAATAATCATACCTACTACTATATGAACTCCGTGCAATCCTGTCATTGCATAATACAAGCCGAAATAAAGTCCTTCTCCATCGCTCATATTTGCAAGTTCCGGACCTTTGGGATAAATCCCGTGATGAATTTTAGCGCCCCATTCAAAGTATTTATTAACCAGAAACGCTAATCCAAATGCCAGAGTTGAACTCAGAAAAAATATACTCAGCTTTTTACTGTTTCTCTGAAGTGCAACTATACCGAGAACAACGGTTAGAGAACTTGTCAATAGTATAATCGTGTTGATAGTTCCCAAAGTTACGTCAAGTCTTTGAGCGGCAAGAACAAATTCCGCAGGGTGCGCAAAACGGTATGCGGCATAAAGCAGGAACATACCTCCGAACAGGAGAAGTTCAGTAAACAGGAAAAGCCACATTCCCATCTTTGAACCGAAATCGTCTCTGTGTATTTGACTCATAATAAAGTTTGTAAGTTTGAAAAGTTATTAAAGTTCATAAAGATAAAAATTATACTCTGTCATAAGGACCTTTTGTTACCTCAGGTTCAACATCAAAATTTTCAAGCGGCGGCGGTGATGGAATTGACCACTCAAGAGTTGTACCGCCCCAGGGGTCGCTGCATGCTTTCTTACCTTTTTTCAACGCAACAATTAAATTAATTATCATAATCAAAAGAGAAGTAACGAGAACCCAGGAGCCGATAGTTGAAATCTGATGGTAAATCTGAAATTCAGGGAGAAAATCATAATATCTTCTCGGCATTCCAAGATAGCCCATTATAAACATCGGGAAATAAAGAATATTAAAACCAATCATAAAAGATCGGAAGAGCGTCGTGTAGGGAAAGAGTGTAGATCTCGGTGGT
>CALKAJ010000034.1 GCA_937983305.1 uncultured Ignavibacteriota bacterium
TCCAAGCACATCATAAACCAAAAGTTTTACGAATGCTGACTTTGGTATATCAAATTTTATTTTCGTATTAGGATTAAAAGGGTTCGGATAGTTGTTATATAATCTAAACTTTTTGGGCATCTCATTCTTTTCCGAAATACCTGTCAAAATAGTAGTAAAATGTCGGACTGTTGACCATTGACTTGTTCCTGCAAAATTTGTAGCACTTACACGCCAGTAATAGGTTGTGTTATTATTTAGTCCGTTTTCAGGTATTTGAAATTCTGTAATAACTATATTATTGCTGTCATAAACTGTACTTGAGAATGATGAATCAGCAGAAACCTGCACGTTATAACTTTCAGCATATTGTGAAATTCCCCAATATAGTAATGGATTTATTACCTCTAATATTGCTCCGTTTTGGGGTGAATACAATATTGGTATTGATGGAATCAGCTGTGGTTGTGAATATTTTATTGTGCAGTAATCGAATTGGGTTGTTGTTCCACTGCTATATCCTGTAACATAAACATTTCTTGAACTATCAACCTCTATATCTGTAGCAATATCGGTGTTTAAAGGTCCCGAGTATCTCATCTCCCACGCTAAAACTCCTGAACTCGTATATTTTAGTGTTGCATAGTCTTTAAATGAGCTACTGCTCCAGCTTTCACCTGTCACATAAACATTGGCAAGACTATCAGAAGCAATTGCATAGGGAACATCATACCCATTTCCCGGTCCGTTGTATCTTTTAACCCATTTTTCTACTCCTTCCGATGAATATTTTATAGTAAGGTAGTCGAAGCCCGTAGCGCTGCCCTGGCTATACCCGGTAACAAAAACATTTCCTGAGTTATCAAGTACTATAGCACTTGGATAATCCGAACCAATTCCCCATTCTCCGTTATATCTTTGTACCCATTGCTGAATGCCGTTTGAATTAAATTTCACTGTAGCATAATCCCAATCTTTCACATTGTCGAAACTCTCTCCCGTTATATATGCATTGCCATAATTATCAACTGTAATTTTCTTACCATTGTCATTGCTGCTATCAGGACCATCGTATTCTGAAATCCACTTAAGTGAACCGGAAGAATTATATTTGATTAATAAAAAATTTGAAAGGTTACCTGCACTCTTAATGGTTTTACCTCCAATATAGACATTTGAAGAATCATCTATAGCTAAAGAATAGCCGAATGGATTCCCGATTGGATCATCATATAAAGCCTGCCACAGCATATTTCCTTCAGGATCGTACTTGAAAGTCATCACAGCCACAGCGCCGGGTGCTTCACTCGTACCTGTCACATAGATATTACCCGATTTGTCTAATGCAATATCATAGGCTCTGTCTGTTGACCTGTTTTGAATTTTAACCCATTGCTGAACACCGGATGAATTATATTTAACCGTAACATAATCACTCGTACCCCATCCAGTTACATAAACATTCCCTGCCGCATCTGTAACAATATCAGATGCCTGGTGAAGTCCGTTTCCATTAGCGACATTACGGACCCATATCTGCACACCTGTTGAGCTGTACTTGGCAGTTGTAATTGAGTCTGGATTATATCCTGCAACATAAACATTACCGATTATATCAAATGCAATTGCAACAGCTCTATCATTTGTCGTAGGCTCGTATCTAGTTACCCAATCCTCAGTTACCTGTGAAAATGATATTTCTGATAGAAGAAATACTAATACAAATATTCTAATTAATCTATTCATTTCCTGTAATGTTATTTAATGTTCCAATAATATGACTATAAGAACATATATTTTTGTGAACTTTAGCTTTAAAATATATCTTATGTTTAAAATTCAAATCCCGCCACTTTTCTTGCTCCCCTGATGACCAGTATATTATTACACCAAACTGTGGAAAATATTTTAAGAATGTTATAAGTGCATTTCCCGTTTCGCTAAGCGTATAAAAATTCCGGACTTCTGAATCATATGGATAAGTAAATAATTTCTTCATATTTTTAAAAGTTTATTTTTCTTTCCGTTTCTTATTTTGCTTTTTCTGTTTGATAATCTCGTTCCTCCCAGCAATGTTACTTCTTCTGCATCTACTCCGAATTTGCTCACACAACCAGATAAAATCCGAGAATACATCTCTGTTAACTTTTTTTCCTCTTGCTTAACAATAAATGCTTTTTCATCTGCGGTTTTCAATGATTCATTGTAATTATCGTTCGTCTTTATGCATTTTTTATTTGCTCCTTAAATACCTCGCTTGTCAATGGAAATGTCATACCGCCATAATCAATAAATTCTTTATAAAATTCATCAACTGTCTTCATCCCTTTTAACCTTACTTCCGCCATTGTTACTATTGTTCCGGGTTTTCTCCTTTTCATATGCTTCTATGCTTTTTTAAATATTTTTTTTAATTCCTGATATGCAAATTTAAAATAGATTCACATCTTTTTTACAAAATTATATAGATTAATTGCTTACCTCAATATATAATTAGTAAAAGTATGTTTTGATTGAGTGAAACACAGGTTTGGTTGAGTGAATTATCTTAATAATTTTTTTATTCTTGGCAGCCTTTGAATGATCTTCTCTACATATTAAGAAAAAACGATAGATATAGCTTGATAGATAAAGGAATACAAAAGAATTATGGAAGCAAAAAAGCATTGCTATAAAAATACGGCAGTATGGATAATCTAATTAGTTACATTTAGAACAAAAATAAAATACTATAGTATTTTATCCGTTCTATATATTATTAAACTAATTTGGTATGATTACGTATTTTCTCCAATAAATCGGTTTTCTTAGCTTTTGATATTGTTACTTTACTCCCATCTTTCATAACTGCATATCCACCATCACAGGAAAAATAATTCGTAATGAAATCAATATTTAAAATATCCGATTTGTGAACTCTTAAGAAGCAGTCTTCTGGAAGTAACTCTTCAAATTCTTTTAATGTTTTTGAGGCTGTTATTGATTTGTTATCACAAAAATGTATTTTTGTGTAATTATTATCAGCTTCTAATCTTGTTATACACTTCACATCTAAAATATGAAAGCCCTGAAAATGAGGGATTAAAAGTTTATCGTGGATTGTATTATTTGTTTTTTCTGAATTTATGTTCTTATACGAATGTAGTTTTTTCACTGCATTCTGTAATTCAATTATGCTTATAGGTTTTAATAAATAATCAATAGCATTAATTTTTATTGCTTGTACTCCATATTCGCAATGTGCTGATACTATCACTAACATAAAGTTAATTTCTTCCAAACTATTCAGTAATTCAAATCCATTAACTTTTGGCATATTAATATCTAGAAAAACAATTTCTGGTGTTTTCTTTAAAATTAATTCTTTTCCTTCCGATGCAGACGAAGCTGTTCCTACCAATAAAATTTCGGGGCAATATTTATTTAAGAGTATAGATAAATTCTGCCTGCCGTGATATTCATCATCGATAATAATTGCACTTAGAATTTTCATTCCCTTACTGATTATATTAACCGGAATATAATAATTCATACTCAAAAAATCAATATATCTTTCTATTATTTCTACAGAATTTGATTTTTTCTCTGGTTCTCGCTCTTACTTTACAAACTTGATAAACTTTCCCGCTCTTCTTATTCTTATTTCTTAATTCTTAATTTTTAATTGTTCTTGTCATTCCCCCTCTCTCTGTCATTCCGGCGTAGGTGAGTCTTTTCCATCCCGGCTTGTCGGGACCGGAATCCAGCTTCTTCTGATTCCTAAGCTCCAGCTTAGGAATCCCGCTCTTCTTATTTATAATTTATAACTTATAATTTCTAATTGCTCTTTCTCTATCCGCTCTTATCAATTTAATCATTTTTTCCCTTAAAACTTTTGAGAGAGTTCTTATAATATTTTCCTCAATAAGAACTCTCTTTCTCAAAAGTTACCTGGTCTTACTTGCTCTTTATTTTTTCATTCTCCATTAACCGTGAATTCGAAGAATATTTTTTCCGCTTTATTTTTTACTTTTTGAATGTTTCTATTTTAATAATATCATCCTGTTTACTTTGTAGAAGTCACCTGAACGGAATGTGCAGATATATACTCCGGAACTTAATGCCTGTGCATTCCAATGATATTCATACCTGCCTGCTTCAAGTCTTCCATTTACTAACTCCGTTACCATCTTTCCGGTTATGTCAAAAATAAATATCTCTACTTCGCTATCCCTCGGTACATCAAATTGTATTGTTGTTGTTGGATTAAATGGATTCGGGTAGTTCTGATATAAATTGTATTCAGTTGGTATATTTTCAGTAATATTAAAATTTCCCGTTATTACCGGATTCACAGTTGAAAAGGTTGTCCCGTGTACAAGTGATACCAAACTGTCAAATACTACTGTAGATGTTGATGCCGGGGGAACCCTGAATTCCATCTGTGTGTTCGTTACTGTTCCGTTTATTATCCATCGAATTGTACCGATTGTATATGTCCCGGGTGTAAATTTGTAAAATCCGCTCGTGTTGAATGTTAATATATTTAACGATATTGCTGTCCCGGATAGTATTGAAGTGGTCGTCATTGTCTGATATCCGTTTGCTCCGCTTATATTTGTATTCGGATTTAGTACAGGGTTATCTGCTTTCGCGGTTAAAGAATTCAATGGCGTGCCTGTGAAATTTACCCTGATGTTTGAACTGCCTACTCTCCAGGATTGGCCTGATGGTATGGTAGCTGTTAAATCGTATAGAAAGTAGCCGCTTGTAACTCGTGGATTTACTAAATTAAATGTTACCTTTGTTTGACTCATTGAGTCTCTTGAAATTAATCCTGCTAATAACATTGCGATTATTAAGATTTGTGTTTTTTTCATTTTGAATGAATATTTTTAACTTTTTGAATTATTTTTTATTTAATTTTTCGTTCGATTCTTTGTTTTCTTTTCCTATTTCTTTTTCGAGTTTAATCTTCATTTCATTTATCATCTCCTGTCGTCTCTCTGCGCTTCTTTCTGTCGCCTTTAATGATGGTACCGCTTTTGTTAATCCAAAGTCGCTTACAAATATTAATACGTCAAATCCATCTACCGCTTCGTCTCCGTTAAAATCACATCTGTAGTATCCGGTTCCTCCGTATTCGCCTACAAATATCAATACGTCAAATCCATCTACCGCTCCATCCTGATTTGCATCACCTGCAAATAAGACCCACTCACTGCCTGTCTGTTTCATATTGTCTCCGTATGCTTGTGTGGATGCCGTTGTGAAGTCGTAACTCTTTGTTATATTTGTTACCATTGCCTGTGGAAGTTTACTCCACGTCTCAAGATGATTTCTGTGCTTTACTATTATGTAATAATTTCCGTTTGGTGCTTTCGTGAAGTTAATTGCCGCTGTCCCTGCTGTTGATAATTCAACTTGCGCACTATCTACTGCTATATATGGTGAAGTTGAATTTGCAAGATATACTCTTACCGTATCTTGGATATGTGTTGTTCCATTCCAGAATCCTTCAAGATATACTTTTAAATTTACCGGCAGATTTTGAGATGTTGTAAAATTCCATTTCGTTGACCAGCTTCCTGTTCCACTCGTATTTGTCGCATTCACTCTCCAATAATACTTTGTCAGCCCCGTAAGTTTCCCGGTCGGTACAGTTAATGATGTTCCAATTACTCCGCTCGTATCCCAGCTTGTTGTCGTGAAATTACTGTCAACTGAAATTGCCAAATTGTAACTCGTTGCACTTGTAACTCCTTCCCATATAAGTGAAGGTGTGATAGATTCGCCTGTTGTGTTGTTCACCGGTGATGTCAGTATTGGGGCTGATGGTATTGGTAACATGGTTGTGAAGTTCCATACTGAACTGAAATTTCCCCAGCCTGTTTGATTCTTTGCTTTTACTTTCCAGTAATATTTCGTGGCGTTTGCTAATCCCGATACTGCTTTTATCGTATCTGTTATTGTTGAATCGTTTAATATTATATTTGTAAATCCTGTGTCTGTTGATATTATTAATTTATATCCCGTTGCGGTTGCTGTTTCATTCCATTTCATACTCAGATTTAATGAATTTCCGGTGGAATTGTTTTCGGGACTTATTAATAATGGCTCTAATGGTACCGGTATCCCGCCTATATATTCATATGCTCCAACTGTTGGTAATGTTATGCTCCTCGGATTATTATCATAGTCATCTGTAATAATTATTGGTTCGTTAATTGGTAATGCTCCGTTTTTGCATAAACTTGGATTGGCGTTTAAGTGAAAATTGTATGGCTGTGATGATATATTTACAAATGGCGGTGACTCTGTAAATGATACTATGTCTCTTGGAGCTACTCTTATCTTGTATGCCTCAATTGTCTCGTCTGAATTAGTTCCGTCATAAAATATTACTTTGTTTGCTCCCGGTGTCCCTGCATAAAAACAGTTGTTGTCTGATATTGCTATGTTATTGAGGTCGGTTGAGGCACTCCTTCTAAATACAACTGTCTTTCCTGTTCCGGTTGGTGTTGATAAATTTACAAGAATATTATTTCGCATATCAAGTGCCGCTGTTGTCACGGTTGTGTTCTGTGTATGATATATACAACTGCTCCAGAAGTCTGCCGCTGCGGATATTGCATTTAAATATATTGTATTATAATATACACCTATTGTCGAACTCGCTGTTGTTGAACTGATACTTATTCCTCGTATTGCATCGTTTGCACCGGAATATCCTGAATTTATTCCACATATTATATTGTTATATATTCGTGTTGCAATTCCTCCTGCTATATTAATTCCATATACTGTTGTTGTTGATGTGTTCCCTGTTATTATTCCGTCTATCCTGTTTCCGTATATATTTTTGGTCGTTCCGGTTCCTCCGTTTATGGCTACAATCCCGCCTCCGATTCCTTCCGTTTTCGTTATATTTCCTATTGTATTTCCGTATATATTCATGTTTGCAGGTGAAGTTACATTTATAATATTACTCGTTCCTGTCGCCGCTCCTATCGTCAATCCTGATATTGTATTGTCGTATATATTCAAATTTGCTGGAGAACCTAAACTGAATATTGACGGTGATACTGTACTTAGAATTGTATTGTTTTGCACTGTGTTCGAATATACATTTAGTGTTATACTTGATACTCCATTTGTTATTGCACTAAATGCTCCTGTGCTGGAATGTGAACAGTTTTCAAATGTGTTATGGTGTATGTTTATCGTACTCGTTGCATCACCGGAATTACCGTAAATACAATACATATATCTGGTATTTCCCGATAAGCTCGTTAAACTTATTGTGTTATAACTTACTGTAATATTTGTTCCCTTTGCAGTTGTTAACATTATTCCGCTTGCAAATGATACAAATCCGCTGCCGCCGCTTGCCATATTGTCCAAATTGTTGTGCGATATCACTACATTATTTCCGTATGTCGTGTATATTCCAAATACTGTACCTGCTATGCTGCTGCCTCCAAAATTCTGTAGGGTATTCCCTTCTCCTTCGCTTCCTATTGTGATGTTTTGATCGTAAAATTCATATGGCGAAACTGTATGGTTATATCCTGTTTGCCCAATTCCGCAAAATGAGTTTTGTATGGTATTTCCTGTGACTGCTATATTCTCATGCCTGCCGCCTGTTGTTGTTACTGCTACTCCGTTTGATGAACTTACACTTGAAGTGATTATGTTATTCGATATTAATATTCCAAAACTATATCTGTTGTTTGTTCCTTTGTTTAGTGTAATTGTACAGTTTTTAATATTTATATTTTTACAGCCATTTGTTCCATCTGCTTTTCGTATGTAATATCCGAATTCTATTCCATCACTGCTTGCTGTTAAATCAATATTTTTGAATGTTACGTAATCAACTCCTTCAAACGTGATTATTGCATCTCCGTTTCCGCTGATTGTTGAGGTTGATAATACTCCCGCATCTGTTCTTGTAATTAGTGGATTCGCTCCGGTTGTTGATGGATTTTTTTGAAATACTATTGGATTATCAATTGTTCCGGTCGCAGTCAGTTTCAGAGAATCAGCATTTGATTCTGTATGGTTTGCAGCTATATTAAATGTTACTCCGCCGGCTCCTGCTCCGTTTACATTTAAAGCCGTTATTGATTCCTTTATGGTTGCATAATCTCCGGGGATATTCTTTACTCCTGTTATGGGTTGCGCATTTGCACTATATATGAATATTATTGCAATAATGATATTTAACGCTATTGAGGTAATAAAATTTTTCATTTTATTTAAAATTTTTTAGTTTCTATTTAACAACTGTTATTCGGTTATTTATTTTTTCAGTTGTTCTTTTTTGTTTTATAAATTTTTAATATTCTTTCCTTACTTCCATATTATGTCCTTGCTTTAATTATTTTTTCTTCTGTTTACTGTTCTCGGTTTCTATTTTATTCTGTTTGTTATTTTATTAGCATCATTCGCTTCGTTTCATAATATCCGTTGCCTTCCAATCGGTAAAAATATATCCCGCTTGGATATTTTGATGCATTCCACTCTATTTCGTGAATCCCTGCATTTAGCTTTCCTGTTATTAATGTAGATATTTCTCTGCCAAGTGCATTATATATCTTTAAGGTTATATATTCGTTTCTTGGTATTCCAAATCTTATTACTGTGGTTGGATTAAATGGGTTTGGATAGTTTTGTCCTAAATTATAGTCCTGTGGTTCTTGTGTTATATTTGTATGCTTAATTTCTGTTGCCGGGGATATATCAACTCCGAAATTTATTACGTATGCATCCTGCCCTTGTACAGTAAATGGATATACCGTGCTGTATGTTCTTCTCTTTCCTGTTAAATATGTATGACCAAGTACGTAAAGCGCTGTTCCGGTTGCTCCTAAATGTTCCATCTGGATTATTAAACTCTTTGTGCTGTCGTATGCAAATGGATGGTCTAATGTCAGTTCAAGCCAGTTTAATATCGTGCCCGATAATGTTACACTCGTTCTCTTATATACCGTATCCATTGCTCCTGTATAAAATACACTCGTGGGTAATGCTGTTAATGTTGTCTGTCCTAACATTAAACTGAAATTTGTGTAGGTTAATGGTCCAAAATTCGCCGCTATCATACAATAAAATTTCGATATGTGTCCTGATATCACTGCAGTTGGTTGATTTATCTCTCCCGGAGTAATGAGCCATTGTACCATTCTGCCGGTTGGTGTGCCTAATGGAAATGTGTTTCCCCCGTTTGTTGTATTATAATTATAATACTGCGGGGTTTGTGCTGTTACTAATGTTGATAACGCAAATATCAAAACAAGAAATGTTAATACCTTTTTCATTTCTTTCCTTTCTTTTTTAATTTGATAATTCAATTAATTAATATTATGGTTGGTGTTGTTTTATAAAATATATTTTTTGTTACCTTAATCATAGGTAACATTTTTTGTTACCTTCTCTAATGGTAACAAATTATAATTAATTTTTTAAATTGTCAAGTAATAAAAAATAATGAATGAGTATGCCTCCGGATTCAATGTCCGTGCATCTGATATCAATTCAACTTTTTGATATTATCTTTTTAAGATAGGTTGGTTCTTATTTTTTGAGTGCTGTTTCCTCTGGTTTTTCTCTGCTAATATTTTCTATTTAATTGCTTTCGATTTTTCCCATAATACATTAAATAGCATTTTACATGCTAATGCAAGTTCATGGTGCTGTATAAATATCATAGTTATATTATTTGAGTTTCCTATTTTCTGCAATAATGGAAAAATCACTGTTGATTCATCGCAAACTACCATCTTTATTGGAAGAGTTTTGGTTAATCTTGCTTGCTGCCCCAGTTTAACCAGATTTTTAAGATAGCTTCTCAGCCATGGATATTTCCCCAATTCTCGCTCTTCATAAATATTTCTGCACAATACATTTCTCTTTATTAAATCCGATTCCTCTAACTCTTGCTGCTTCAATCGCTTTGGATTGTCACATACGTAAGGTCCTTTGTTAAATGTTAATAAATTGACTTTCGTGTCTTTCAACGCTTGGACATATTTCTTCTGAATTTGATTCAGGTCTTTATATATTTCAACGAATTCAAGAGGTCTTACAACATCCTTACTGTTTTCAAATATCGGACTTATCATCTCTTTTAATTCATTTATTAATGATTTTCTCTTTAGCAATCCGCTTTGATATTCTGCGTTGTACTCGTCAATCAACCTTTCAAACGCCATCTTTGGCTCTACCGCTTCATAATACTTTATTCTCCCTATTACCCTCTCTGAACAAATACCTTTTGTTGTCAGTTTGTATAATACCTCGTACATTTTTGTTCTCGGTATTATTGCCAATTGTTGCAATTCACTTGTAGTAAAACTTTTCTTCCCAAGAAGTATTATATATACTTTCGCTTCTCTCTCTGTTAGTCCTAACTCCTGAAGCTTCTGAATCATGCTGCTTTTTTTTCCGGCCATTATTTTATTTTTTATTTTTAAATTTATAACTTATTATTTCTTTCTTATTCTTATTTCTTAATTTCTTATTTTTTAATTCTCTTACCATGATTCCTAAGCTCCAGCTTGGGAATCCAGCTCTTCTTATTCTTATTTCTTAATTCTTAATTTTTAATTGTTCTCGCTCTTACTTTACAATTTTTATAAACTTTCTCTTTTCGTTCTTTCCGCTCTTATCCGTTCTCATCTGTGGCGATAGCCTATTTCTTTAAAATCTGTGTTAATCTGTTAAATCTGTGTTATCTGTGTTCCAAAGTTCTTGCTCTTACTCAACAAACTTTCTACTCACTCCCCTCCTGTACTATCCCATACATCTCCATCTTCCTGTACAACGTCGCCTTACTCACCTTCAGAATCTTGCTCGCATCACTCACATTCCACTTCGTCAAATCCAGAATCTTCTGTATATGCTCCTTCTCTATTTCATCAAGCGACACAGCATTGCCAAGCTCAGGATGTGAATCCCGCCTAATATCAAGACTCTTTATAAGCAAATTCTCCCTCTCAAGCACATCGCCTTTCGACAACACAACTCCCTGCATCAAAACATTCTCAAGCTCTCTTACATTTCCTTTCCACTCATAATTTACCAGCATCTCCATCACATCCTCAGGTATCTTTGTTACATTCTTATGAAGTGACGTATTTATCTTATGCAAAAAATGCTTCACCAATATTTCTATATCTTCCTTCCTCTCTCTCAAAGGCGGCGGAGAAATCGTAAACACATTCAGCCTGTAATACAAATCCTCCCTGAATTTTCCCGCCTTCACAAGTCTCGTAAAATTACTGTTCGTTGCCGTTATTACCCTTGCCTTCATCTCTAATAAATTCTCTCCGCCAACCCGCTCAAATACGTGCTCCTGCAATACTCTCAGCAGCTTCGCCTGTAAATTAAACGACATCTCCGATATCTCATCAAGAAATATCGTTCCCTCTCCCGCTAATTCAAACTTTCCTTTCTTATCCTTTATCGCATCAGTAAAAGCTCCCTTCACGTGACCGAAAAGTTCACTCTCCAATAGATTTTCAGGCAATGCCGTACAGTTAATCGCAATAAATGGCTCGTTCTTCGTTATCCCGGAATTATGTATCACTCTCGCTATCAGCTCTTTTCCCGTGCCGCTCTCTCCCTGTATCGTCACCGTTATTCGCGTTGCTGATGCCTGACCGATTTTCTTATATATCTCTCTCATTGATGCCGATTTCCCAACCAGCGTATTGAACAAGTCCCGCTCCTCATTTGTCTGAGGTGTCAGCGATTCTAACTTCTTACTCAGATTGCTGTTCTCCATTGCACGCTTTATCGTCAGCTTCAACCGCATTATATCAACCGGCTTCTCTAAATAATCGTATGCCCCTCTCTGCATTGCCGTTATCGTTGAATTCATATCATCAAACGCCGTTATCATTATCACCTGTATCACATCATCATATTCCTTTATCTCCTTCAATACATCCAATCCGTTCTTATCAGGCATCTTTATGTCAAGTATCACTACTGCCGGATTAAAACGCTTCACCATATCTATTCCCTTGTTGCCGCAATCTGCTGTCTTTGTTTCATACTCCCCAAGCTCATTCAGGTATGTCATTAATGATTCCCTTGTTGAACTGTCATCGTCTATTATTAGTATTTTATCCATTTTTTATTTAATTGGCAAACTTATACAAAATATTGTCTCACCCGGTTTTGATGATTTTATATACAATTGTCCTTTGTGGTGCTCTATTATGTTTTGCGATACCGCTAATCCTAATCCCGTGCCCATACTCTTTGTCGTGAAAAATGGCTCGAAAACTCTCTCAGGAAATTCAACTCCGTATCCGTTATCTATCACCAATATCTCTATTCGCTCATCTGCTATTTCTGATTTTATCCTTATTATCCCGTTCTCCGGAACTGCCTCCGCCGCATTTATTATTATGTTCAAAAAGACCTGCTTTAACTTTTCTACATCTCCCTTGATTTCCATATCTGCCGCTTCATTATTTATCTCAACCTGTGATTGCTCCTCCTTCGGCTTAATCTGTGATATTATCCCGTCAAGAAAACTTTTTAAATTGAATACCGATAGTACGGGAGTTGACTGCCGAGAAAACATCAATACTTCCTTCACAAGCGAATCCAGCCTGTTTACTTCCTTTTGAATTATCTCTATACGCCTTTTGTTATTGTCCGATAATGTTACCACCTCCGATAAAATATCCGTGTTTATCTTAATCGAATTCAAAGGATTCCTTATCTCGTGTGCCAGCACTGCCGACATCTTTCCTATCATTGCCAGTCTCTCAGACTTCTTCAGATTCTCTTCAGCCAACTGCCTGTGCCATATCTCTTTCTTTAATTCCTCGTTCGCCTTCTCAAGCTCTTGTGTCCTGTCCTTTACACGCTTCTCTAATTCATCATTCGCCTGACGTAATGTCTCTAATATTTTCTTGTTATGAAAATTCTGTTTCTGTATCGCAAGCTCAATCGTTGTTAATAATATCTTCTCGTTTAACGGCTTTATCAAATATCCGAACGGCTCCGTATGCTTTGCACGCTCTATTGTCTGGTCGCTCGAATCCGATGTTAAATATATTACGGGAATTTCATACCTGTCCTTGATTATCCTCGCACTCTCTATTCCGTTTGTCTCCCCCTTTATTACTATATCCATTAATATCAAATCAGGACGGTTCTCTTCAATTGATGATAATATCCTGTCTGACGTATCTACAATAGCAGATATGCCGTAACCCTTATTCTCAAGTATTCTCTTTATTATCCTTGATGTGATAAGGTCATCTTCGACAATAAGTATCTTTTCCCTTTCCATTTATGTAAGATAAAGGTTAAAAATCAAAAATGCAATTTAAGAAAATAGCTTATCCGGATTTCAACAAATCAAAATCTATCACGCCCCTGTCTGTCTGTGAGAGTATCAATAACTCAGAATTCAAATTCCTTAAACTAAAAGTGAATTCTTTTAACTCATCTAACCTGATTAATTTGTTTAACGGATGATAACCCTTGGTCGTTTCTAATTCCTCTATGATATTAATGGCATTACCCATTAACCTGAAAAATATTTCTTCCGGTAAATTTTTTGGAATACTCTCGCTCCGTAAATTCTTCCTGTACAGTAATTCATAAATATGAAAAAACTTCTGAAGCTCATCTCTCACCCTTCCCCGCTCTTCTCCCGTTCCTATATAATCCGATATTAACTTTAACCTGTGAACCAATCCCTCTGAACCAAAAAACTTCACTAACCTGTCTTCCGCTCTCTCCAGAAAGTCACTCAGCAGGTATTCAATCATTTGTTTTTTTTCGTATGGATATATTTCCTTCATTTATTTATTGATTTCATTCATTCACTAATCCAAAAATATAATATTTTTTTTCTTTTTTCTGTAATCCATATTCTCATTTTTTTGTAGGAACTACTCCTACAAATTTCCCCAATCCCTCTTTAATTTCCTCTCCTCTGATTCCCGCCCCCTTCTGTCATTCCTCACTCTGATTCCCGCCCCCTTCTGTCATTCCGGCGTAGGCCGGAATCCAGCCCTTCACTCTGATTCCCAAGCTCCAGCCCTTCACTCTGATTCCCAAGCTCCAGCCCTTCACTCTGATTCCCAAGCTCCAGCCCTTCACTCTGATTCCCAAGCT
>CALKAJ010000035.1 GCA_937983305.1 uncultured Ignavibacteriota bacterium
TTCCTTAGAATATTCAAAAGAATTAACGTAAAAAATCCCGTTATCTTTTCCGATTGCAGTTTTTATTCTGCTGTTTCCTATATCAAGTAATAATGCTATCATTCAATTATAAAAAAAGCGTAAAAGAAAATCCTTTACGCCTTAAAATCTGAAAAATTTTAATAAATTACAGTGGGATTTTTACTCCACCTGTCAAAGTATAGCCGGTAACATTTTTCTCGTCATTTATGATGATTTTATATTTTCCGTCAATAAATACAACTGTTCCTTCGAAAACATTTGTGAATTCCAATCCGCCGCCAAGTGAAAGACCTGCATTGGTAACCTTTTTGGGCTTGGTATCAGGATTCGGGTCGGTATTTTCGTAGAAATTAATTCCTATACCTCCGTCAACATAAGGAGTCATTGTTGTACCTTTGAATTTTAAACGTAGAAGCCCTGCCATCTCAAAGTTGCTTGCTTTATCAATTTTCCAGTAATCTGCCATTGGAACAATTGCAAATCTGTCAAGTTCGATTTCCGTAAATAGTCCAAGGTTTATTCCTGTTCCGTTATTAAATATAGCAAAACCTCCAAGTAATCCGAGATTTACTTTTGGCCTTACGTCATTTACTATTTTCGATTTTACAGGTTCAGCGAAATTAGTTTTAAACTGAGCGAAGCCGGATGTTACAAAAAAGAATAACGAAACTACTGCGATTAAAACGATTTTCTGATTTTTCATTATTTAATTTAAATTTGAAATTTCAATTTTTTTAATCTCATCTCTTAGGGTCGCCGCTTTTTCGTAATCTTCGTTTGTTACTGCATCATCGAGGTCCTTTTTCAATTGTTCCAGTTTTTTCTGTACCGATTTGGTATCTTGTTCTTCATCAAATTCATCCTCAAATGATAAATCTTTCTCTTCTTTTTTCTTTTCATCTGCCGCTTCCGGTATAAATCCTATTTCATCAAGAATCGCGTTAGCAACAAAAATCGGTGCATTAAATTTTAAAGCCAAAGCAATAGCATCTGAAGGTCTTGCATCAATTTCTTCATAGGTATCGTTATCAATTTTTATTTTCGCATAGAATGTTGAATCGCGTAATTCGGTAATTGTTACGAAATCAATGGAAAACCCGAAAAGTTCAATAAAATTCTTCAATAAATCGTGAGTAAGTGGTCTTGGAGGATTAACTCCTTCAAGGTGAATTGCAATAACCTGTGCTTCAAATTGTCCGATAACAATTGGAAGTCTTCTTTCGCCGTCAATTTCTTTCAAAATTACGGCGTACCCTCCTCCGCTCAGCGAAGAGGATAATGTTAGCCCGAAAATCTCAACCTGCGTTATATTTTTATCGTAATCCATAATATTTAGTCCTTTTATAATTTATACACATCAAAATAAAATAAAGTTTCACTTGCTTAAATAAAACTACTTAATGTCAGTACAAAAATAGGATATTAATCTGTTAATTTTAATGCAAAAGATTATAACACTTTTTTAAATTCTTCCTTCAAAACCGGTAAAACTTCGAATAAATCTCCAATAATTCCATAGTCTGCGACCTGAAATATTGGTGCATCTTTATCTTTATTTATTGCTACAATGCATTTTGAAGATGACATACCTGCAAGATGCTGAATAGCTCCGCTGATACCGCAGGCAATATAAAGCCCGGGGGAAACAGTTTTTCCTGTTTGACCGACCTGCTCCGAATGAGGTCTCCATCCGGCATCAACAACTGCTCTTGAAGCTCCTGTTGCCGCACCGATAACCGATGCTAATTCCTCAATCAGGTGGAAATTTTCAGGTCCTTTCATACCTCTGCCACCGGATACTATTTTATCAGCTTCTGCAACGTCAATTTTTCCTTGCGAAAGTACAACTTCGGTTACAACAGTACTGAAATCGTCTGCGGATATATTCAACGATGCAGAGGTAATATCAGTTACCTTTGCATTGTTAGAATCGGTTTTTTCCGCTTTGAATACATTAGGTCTCAAAGAAAGAACGACGTTTTCCGAATTTACCTTTATTTCTGCAAATGCTTTTCCTGCGTAAACAGGTTTAGTAACTGAAATAACTCCGTCATTAACGCTAATTCCGGTTATATCGGGAATCAAAGCTGAATCTGTTAATATAGAAACGGCAGGGGAGAGAGCTTTTCCAAAACCGGTTCCTGAAAACAGAATAATTGTATAGCCGTTTTGTTTTGCAAACTCTGAAACAGCTTTAGAGATTGCAGAATAGGAATATTTTATATTTCCGCCTTTAACGGAATTCATCTCATCAAGATTTAAACGAAATATCTCTTCTGCTCCATATTCACCTAAGACTTTTATTTCATCAGCACTTTGGTTACTGATTACGAGGGAAGCAAAATCACACCCTAAAACACCGGAAAGTCTTTTTGCTTCGGAAACTGTTTCAAAAGCAGAATTCTTAAATTTATTTTCTTTTGATTCTATATATGCTAATATTTTTGCCATTTTAAAATTTTAGTTTTAATTAATGTTAGATAATTTTTGCTTCATCGCGGAGCAACTTTACAAGTTCAGCGGCAGAATCGGCACCGTTTTCAAGTATTTTTCCTTTGCCCTTTGCCGGCGGCAGATTCATTGAAATAACTTCAGTTTTATTTCCCGAATAAGTTGAGCTTTTTTCTTCAATCGGTTTTGATTTCGAAGCCATTATGCTTTTCAGGTTAGGATATCTTGGGTTGTTCAAACCTTTTTGTGCACCGATTATTGCAGGTAAAGTAGAAGTTATAATCTCTTTGCCTCCTTCAATTTCCCTTTCAGCTGAAATTTCACTTCCGTTTATATCAAGCTTTGTAACTACATTAACGTAAGGGAGATTTAACAAAGTTGCTACCATACCGGGAATTGCCATACCGTCAAAATCAATTGATTGCTTTCCGAAAAATATCAAATCAGGTTTAAGTTCGTTCAAAGCATCTGCAAGGTTTTTGGCAACTGTATAGCTGTCATAATCATCACCGCTTGCTTTTATTAAGATACCTTTCTCAATGCCCATCTGATATGCTTTTTTGATGGCTTCCTTTGATTTGTCGGTTCCGAAAGATATTGCATAAGTTTCGGCACCCGATTTCTCTTTAAGCTGTACCGCTTCCTCAACAGCAAATTCATCATAAGGATTTAAGATAAATGTAACTCCATTTTCATCAATGGATTTACCGGAACTTCCAATTTTTACCTTTGTAGTTGAATCCGGAACTAAAGATACGCATACCGCAATTTTCATAAAATATCGTTTTAATTATTTAAAGTTTGTTAAAATATAATGCAATTATGATATTTGCAATACAATTTATATTAAATATTAACATTGAATTAAAAATTAAAATTTCATATATTTAGAAAATATCGCGGGATGGAGCAGTTGGTAGCTCGTCGGGCTCATAACCCGAAGGTCGTAGGTTCAAGTCCTACTCCCGCTACTCAATAGGAACCTCGAAATTTAATATATTTCGGGGTTCTTTGTTTTAAATTATCCCTTACTTATATAAACGAATATTTCGCCGAAAATTATAAATAAATGAATTGTTTCTTTATTAATTTTCAATTAAAATTACAATAAATATTCTTAACTCAAATCCTAAAAGATACGGAATCTACTGATAGAAAAATAGAGGATGCTTTACTGCTTAGTGAAGAAAATTACCACTTATTGGTTGATACAATGGGGGAGGGTTTGATTGTTGTTGATAATGATGACAGGATTAAATTTGTTAACAGAAAATGTTGTGAGATATACGGCTACGAATCTGAAGAGCTAATAGGTAAAATCGGCTATGAGGTCTTAGAGCATAAAGAAGATAGGCATATTGTAATTGAGAAAACAAAAATAAGAAAACAGGGAATAACTGATACTTATGAGCTTAGAGGGGTTAAGAAAAACGGTGAAATCATAATAGTCAGAATTAACGGTGCACCAATTTATGACATTGACAACAAAGTAATTGGCTCTATTGGTATAGTTTCCGATATAACAAAGATAAAAAATGATGAAGAACTATTACGAAACAGCGAAGAAAAATTCAGAACTTTTGTAGAAAATGCAAATGACATTGTATATTCACTTACTCCTGAAGGAATATTTACTTATGTTTCGCCTTCCTGGACAAAAATTCTCGGACATGAAATCAGTGAAGTCGAGAATCATTCTTTCACTGAATTTATTCATAAAGACGATATAGAGCCCTGCCTGAAATATCTGGAAAAAACAATTTTGACTGAAAAACCGCAAGGTGTAATTGAATACAGAGTTCGACACAAAGATGGAAGCTGGAGGATACATACTTCAAATTCTTCGGTGAAAAGAGATGAAACCGGCAAAGTAATAAACTTTCTTGGAATTGCGAGAGATATAACTGACCGTAAGATAGTAGAAAAAAAACTTAGAGAAAGTGAGGCTAATCTTAAAGAACTCAATGCAACAAAGGATAAATTTTTTAATATTATCGCACATGATTTGCGAAACCCGTTTAATGCAATTGTTGGTTACAGCAGTTTATTGGTTAATGACTTGCAGGAAGAAAAGTATAAGGACAGTCTGGAATTCGCGCAAATAATCTTAAAATCATCAAATGCCGCTCTTAATTTGCTTTCAAATCTTCTGGAATGGTCAAGATCTCAAACAGGAAAAATTAAATTCAAACCTGAAATTTTAAATCTGAATGAAGTAATTAATGAAGCAATTGAATCAGCTTTGGATTATGCTGAGCAAAAATCAATTGAAGCGAAAATATTATTACCGGAAAATATATCAGTATATGCAGATAAAGATATGTTATCATCAGTACTTCGAAATCTGATTTCAAATGCAATAAAATTTACGAACAAAGGTGGAACAATAAACGTTGAAGCTGTTGAAAAGCCGGATGAAATATTAGTGTCAATCCGGGATAATGGAATAGGTATTAAACAACAAGTATTAGAAAATCTTTTCCGTTTAGATATTAACCAAACAATAACCGGTACAGAAGGAGAAAAAGGAACGGGGCTTGGATTGCTTCTGTGTAAAGAATTTGTCGAAAAGCACAACGGGAAAATATGGGTTGAAAGTGAACCCGGCAAAGGAAGTAAATTCTTTTTCACACTTCCTAAAGCCTAAATACTTCAGGAAGTGTAATTTTATTTCAAGGGGAAATTAATTAAAACTGTTTTTGAAATTTCTTCCATTCCTTTTTGGCATAATCAAGGAAACCCTCGGGGGCGCTGTCAAATGATTTGTCTATGTTGGTTTCACCGCCGTATGGATCAACACCTTCGTAAACAACCTTTTGAGTCCCGCGAATCGCAAATTTATCTTTGCCTTCGTGCATCATCAATTTATAGCCTAAAGGACTAACATCGCTCATACATCCCTGCCTGTATAAAAAAGTACTTTCGGCAATACCGTTATTATTTAAATCAGTTATTGACAAAGATTTTTTGATGAATTCAAGAGTTAAATCAGCATCACACCCTTTTTCAAAATCCTGAATTTTCCAAACCTCTTCAGAAGATTCATTATTAATAATATATTGATAACCATATAGTTCTTTCGAAGCTAATGACTCGCCAATATACATTCCTTTATCTCTTTCGGCTTCACTGAGTTTTTTTATCTTTTCTTTTGTTTCGGTGATAATAATAAAATTAATTCCGTTTTTATCCTTCCATTTTGCACTTGCCACAATTTTCCCGGTATATTGAACTGATTTTGGAATATCTTTTACATCCAGCTCAATATCCGTAACTTTATCCGATATTTCTTTTTGAGAACCTTCTCCCGAGCCTTCAGCGATTGTTTTAGAAATTGAAGTATCCTTTGAAGTATTGTTTGATTCAACTTTTTTAACCTCTTCCTTTTTTGAACAGCCCGCCAATAACCCAAATAATAAAAATATCAATATTAATTTTTTCATTCAGAATAAATTTGATTTATTATAAAATCAAAATATAATTTTGTAAAACTAATATCAATACATTGTCTTCAACATTTAAACACGTTTATATTCCTGCAGATTTGCAAAATTGCAATTCTCACAGTATTTTTTTGCCGCTCTGTGAAAAGCTTCAATCAGCTCTGAAAGAGTTCTACCCTGATAGGTAATGACTTCTGAAATTCCCTCAATTTTTCCATAGAAAATTCTGTCCTGTAAATTAAAACTGACTGTTCCCAAAAATGATTTATACTTTAATAAATTCTTCATAAAAATAGTTTTTAAATTAACTTACACTGAATCCTTACTGAACTTATACGCAAATATCATACCGAATATTTAATATTAATTAGAGACCGTAATTAATATTATAGAAAATAAATATTTTCATTTTGAAACTCACTTTCTCATTTTGAAACTTTGGAAAATATTTTTCCTGATACCTTTATTTACCATTTAAAGTTTATTTTTTATTAACTATTATTTAAAAAAGACTTATTATGAAATATTTCCTTCAAAAGCGAAGTCTGGCATTTAAAATGATAATAGTTATTTTTGCCAGCATATATGCGGTGTTTTCAATAATATTATATTACAATTACAAAATATCGGAAAGTTTAATTAAAAAAGACCTTGAAGAGAATATCGGCAATCTTACGAAAGCTACAGTAAATAAATCCGAGTCTTTTCTGAAGCCCATATCCGAACTTCCATATAATCTCGCACGAATACTTGAGACTGAAAAAATAACAAAGGAAAAAGCAATAAGATACCTTGAAATATTGGTCAAAAATAATCCGGAGATATTTGGTATGACAGTTTCCCTTGAGCCGTATTATTTCGGAGAAAATCAGAAATATTTCAGTGCCTATGTCTTTTCAAAAAACGGTAAAGATACTCTTGTTCAGCTTGGAAGAGATGAATATAATTATTTTAATTTTGATTGGTATAAAATTCCAAAAGAACTTAATAAAGATTTATGGTCAGAGCCATATTTTGATGAAGGCGGAGGTAATATAATCATGGCAACATATTCTGCTCCGATATATGAATTCGAATCAGGCAATAAAAAATTTATCGGAATTGTAACGGCAGATGTTTCACTTGACTGGCTCAAAGATATTATGTCTGAGATAAAAATTTTAAAAACAGGATATCCTTTTATGATTTCTAAAAGCGGAAAATTTATTTCTCATCCGAATCACGATTTAATAATAAACAAAACTCTTTCTTCGCTTGCCGATGAAATGAATCTGCCGCACCTGAAAGTAGTCAGTAACCGGATGATGAACGGTGAAACAGATTTTGACGAAGTAACTTATAAAAACATTGCTTCAGGAAAGGAGAGCTGGATAGCATTTGCACCAATGACAAGTACCGGTTGGTCATTAGGATTAGTAATACCATGCGATGAATTCTCCGAAGATATAGATAATCTGTTTTCTAAAGTTATAAATTTTGCGGTTACAGGTTCCGCATTTTTGCTTTTTGTAATAATTATGATATCCCGCTCCATTACAAAACCTCTTCGTAAGCTTACTTCTGCGGTAAATAAATTTGCTGACGGAGATTACAGTTCGCAACTGCCGGAAATTAATTCCCGGGATGAGATTGGTAAGTTATGTAAATCTTTCAGTATTATGCAGAGCGAACTGAATAAGACATTTGCAAAGCTTGAGGAATATAATAAAACTCTTGAAGCAAAAGTTGAAGACAGGACAAGAGAGCTGAAAGGGAAAAATGTTGAACTGGAAGATACACTGAATAAACTTCAGGACACACAGAAACAGTTAATTATACAGGAAAAAATGGCTTCTCTTGGCGCTTTAACGGCAGGAATAGCACACGAAATTAAAAACCCGTTAAATTTTGTAAATAATTTTTCGGAACTTGCAATTGAACTCTCGGGAGAGCTGAAAGAAGAAATTGAGAAGCAGAAGGGAAAAATTGACGAAAAAGATTTGACTTACATACTGGAAATACTAAACGATATTACTCAGAATTCGCAAAAGATAAATGAACACGGAAAAAGGGCTGACAGTATTGTAAAAAGTATGCTTCTTCATTCAAGAGGTAAGTCCGAAGAAAGAATACCTACGGATATAAATGCACTGCTGAAAGAATATGTAAACTTAGCATATCACGGTATGCGGGCTTCTGATAATACTTTTAACATAAAAATCGAGACTGATTTAGATTCAAGTATCGGCACAATTGAAGTTGTTGCTCAGGATATCAGCCGTGTTTTTCTTAACACGTTAAACAACGGATGCTATTCAACACACGAAAAAAAGAAACAATCTATTCCGGGCTACAATCCTGTGCTTTCGGTTTCAACAAAAAATCTCGGTGATTCAGTTGAAATCCGTATCAGGGATAACGGTAAAGGTATTTCAAAAGAAAATCTTGATAAAATATTTAATCCGTTCTTTACGACCAAACCGGCGGGTAAAGGTACGGGACTCGGTCTTTCCATAAGTTATGAAATAATAGTTGACCGGCATAAAGGAATATTCCGTGTTGAATCCAAAGAGGGTGAATATGCTGAATTCATAATAATATTGCCTAAAAAATAAATTATAAAAAAATGATTGAAAAAATTCTTGTAGTTGACGACGAAACAGACCTTGAACTTCTGATTAAGCAAAAATTCAGAAAACAAATAAGAGAAGGAGAATTTAATTTCGTTTTTGCGGGAAACGGACTAGAAGCTCTTGCAAAATTAATTGAGCATCCGGATATCAGCATCATCCTGACCGATATAAATATGCCTGAAATGGACGGACTGACGCTTTTACTTAAAGTGAATGAATTAAAAAATCCTTCTTTGAAGGTTGTCATCGTTTCTGCTTATGGAGATATGGATAACATCAGAACTGCAATGAACAGGGGAGCGTACGATTTTCTAACCAAGCCCGTAGATTTTACCGACCTTGAAATTACAATTAAGAAAACCATAGAAGAGGTAGGGCAGTTAAGAAAATCATTGCAAGAGCATAAGAAACTTGTTTCCATTGAAAGGGATTTGAATATTGCAAGAGATATTCAGTTGGCAATATTGCCAAAAGTATTTCCTCCTTTCCCCGATAAAAAAGAATTTGATATATTCGGATTTATGACAGCCGCTAAGTCAGTCGGAGGTGATTTCTTTGACTTTTTCCTGATTGATGAAAATCGTCTCGGATTTGTTATTGGCGACGTTTCCGGGAAAGGCGTTCCGGCAGCAATTTTTATGGCAGTTTCACGAACTTTGATAAGAGCAACGGGGCTTAAAGGGATGCCTCCTGCAGAATGTCTTGCATACGCAAATCGATTGCTCAAAAATGAAAGTACTTCTTCAATGTTTGTTACAGTATTTTACGGAATACTTGATATTAGAACAGGAGTTGTTGAATATTCAAATGGCGGACATAATCAGCCGATAATTATAAAAAATGACGGAACGGTTGAAATGATGTCTGTTCCAAGCAGTATGGTGCTCGGAATAACAGATGATGCGGCTTATGAGACAGGAAGTTTCAAAATGAATAGCGGAGATATTTTTATACTATATACAGACGGAGTTACAGAAGCATTTAATAAATCTGACGAATTATATTCCGAAACCCGGCTTATTGAAACACTGAAAAGAACAAGGAATCATAATATTCCGGAAATTGTAAAAACCGTAGTTGATGATGTGAATAATTTTTCCAAAGATGTTCCTCAAACTGATGACATAACTACACTTGCCCTTATATACAATTAATTTTAACCTGATAAATTATTTTTAATAAATTCATCTGTCTTGCAGAGTATAAGTAAAACAGTGTCGGGCTTGATTGGATTGTCGGGTGACGGATTTACGTCAATTGTATCTGATAAGACATCTTTAATTCCGATAACCGAATAGCCGTATTTATTCCTCAAATCAAGTTCTCTCAGATTCTTACCAATAAAATTATCCGGAGTAACAATTTCAATAATTCCATATTCGGGAGCTAACGGTATATGAGCTATTAAATTATTCATCGTCAGATTTTCGGCAAGTCTTTCCGCAATATCTTTTTCCGGATAAATAACTTCCGATACTCCAAGGGCGTTTAAAATTTTTGCGTGGTCTTCATTACGTACTTTCCCAACAATGCGTTTCACTCCAAGATCTTTAAGGTATAAAACCAATAGAGTACTTGTTCCGACATCAGAAGCGGTTGCAACAATAACTGTATCAACTTTATCATCAATAAATTCTTTTAATGTTCTTAAATCAAGTGCATCCGCGATAACAGCTTCCGAGACGTAATCCTTAATCGCCTCAACTTTCTTTTTGTCTAAATCTATGGCTAAAACCTGATTCTCTAATTTTGCAAGAGAAACTGCGAGGTTAAATCCAAATCTTCCGAGACCAATTACTACAAATTGTTTCATATTTTTATACTATTAAAATATTTGCATCAGGATATTTGTAAAATTCGCTTTTAATGCTTCCACCAATAGTATATCCAATTATCAAAGGACCTACTCTGCCTGCAATCATTGAAATTGATAGAACAATTTTTCCAATAAAAGTAAGCTCATAAGTTAAACCTGTTGAAAGACCAACATTACCGTATGCAGAAACTACTTCAACTAAAAGATGTAATACAGAATGATTTTCTGTAATACTCAAAGTTAAAAGAGTTAAAAAAACCCATATCAGCCCTAACAGCATAATTGAAAAAGCGCGGGTAATATTAACCGGCATAATAGTTCTTTTAAAAACATTTACATTTTTCCTGTCGAACATAAAAGTTACAAGCGCTAAAATTAAAGTGGCAAAAACCGTGGTCTTGATTCCTCCCCCTGTTCCGCTTGGGGAAGCGCCTACAAACATTAGAAATACAAGTATAAGCAAAGAGGGTTCCCTTAAATTTAACAGGTTTATCGTATTATAACCTACGCAAGTTGATGCAGAAAATGAATGAAACGCTGATGTTAGCGGGATATTACTAATATTTTCATTATTAAATAATTCAATAAATGAAATCAGAATAGATGCAGATAAAATCAACATCAAAGAAACAGAAATTGCGAGTTTTGAATGAGTAGAGAGCGAATACCGGGTTTTTCTTTTAAATAATTTTGATTTTGAAAACATTGAAACATCATAAATGACAAAAAAACCAATTGCACCGATATATGAAGTTAATGCCATTATAATATTTACAAAATAATCTCCACTGAATCCAACAAGGTTATCGCTGAACAAAGAAAAACCGGCAGTACAAAATGCAGATATGCTGTGAAAAACTCCCTGCTTTAAAGCTTCCGTAAATCCAAAATCGCTAGTCCAATAAGCGGTTAAAGCAATTGCAGAAATTGCTTCAATTATTAAAGTGTATTTAAAAACCTTTCTTGTAAATAACTTTAAATCCAGTTTGGAAGTACTGATTGATTCACGAATCATTACTTTATTAAAAAATGACAATCTTCCGCCAAGAAGAATCACAGCTAAAGCAAAAAACAGCATATAACCCACATTACCGATCTGTATTAATATAAGTATAACCAATTGTCCAAAAGAACTGAAATAGGTTGCAGTATCCACTACAATCAGACCTGTTCCCGATATTGCAGATGAAGTTGTAAATATTGCATCAATAAAAGAGAGCTTATTATCACCGTTCAAAGAAACCGGTAATATTAATAAAAAGCTTCCAATAAAAATAAATAAAAAATACCCGAGCATTAATGTTCGGGCTGTAGTTAACCTCTCAAAAATATTGGTTTTTGTATTTTTTTGATGAAATAACATTCTTTAATATTAAATCAAACCCTTAGAAATTGCATATTTTGTCAAACCTGCTACACTGCCAATATCCAATTTCTTCTTAATTGAGAATCTATGTGTTTCAACTGTTCGCTGGCTTAAAAAAAGCTTATCCGCGATTTCTTTATTCGACATTCCGTTTACAACGCATATAAGAACCTCTTTTTCCCTTGGGGTGAGCTCGTCTTCTTTAAAAGTGGTTTTCGACTGCTGAATTTTCTTTGTAAATTCATTTAAGATAATTCCGGATATTTTAGAACTGTAATAAGACTGTCCGTTGTGCACTGAATCTATTGCTGTTTGCAATTCGGTAAGAGGGGAATCTTTTAAAACATATCCGCTGGCTCCGAGTCTTATCATCTCAAGAATTATTTCTTTACTGTCATGCATTGTTAAGGCAATAACTTTTGTATTTGGGGAGTTTTTCTTAATAATTTTAATAGCTTCGATTCCGCTCATATCCGGCATCGTAACATCAAGAATTATTACATCCGGCTTTTCTTTGGGAATGGCGTCAATTCCTGCTCTGCCGCTGTCAAAGTCTCCTGCAATTTTTATGTTGCCCCTGCCGTCCAATGCACGTTTTAAACCTTCGCGTACTAACGGATGGTCATCTATAATAAATACTTTAATCTTACCTGCTTCTTTTGCCAATTAATTGATAGGAATTTTGATTTTAATTTTCAATTTTTTATCATCGCCGGTATTAACTTCGATTTTGCCGTTCTGTGACAGAACTCTTCTCTTAATCTCGCCTAATCCTAATCTGAAACTTCTTCTATCCTGTTCGCCTTCTTCTCTTTTCATAATTTCAAGTTTGCCATCGTTTTCCAGCGATATAGCAATATAATTTAAATCAACTTTCATATCAACAGAAATGTTTTCCGCCAATAATTGCCTCCCCGATATTTTAAGATAGGTTTCAATTATCCTGTATAATGAAATTTCCTTTTCTCTGCTTAATCTTTTGTCAAAGTTATTAATTTTTAACTTGATATTTCTTTTTGCATCGCTCGAATAAGATTCTATAAGATTGTTCATTGACGGGATTACTCCGAGATTTAATATTGAATCAGGAATAAGGTTACCTGATATTTTTCTTATCTCAACAATACCTTTTGCGAGCAAGTGGCTTGATTCTTCAATTTCGTCAAAAACATCTATTCCGGTTTTTTCTTTGAGAGTCTGTAATGTAAGCTCTATGCGGAGTTTAGCCGCATATAATATCTGATTTACAACTTCGTTCAGGTCAACAGCAATTTTTTCACGCTCGGCATCCTGAACCTCTATCAACTTCTGTGAAAGTAAACTGTCAATATCCTGATGTGTTTTTATCTCCGGCAATCTTGTAAATAATTTAATTTAATTTATATACAAAAATAAATTAAATAGAATATTTATTTACTACTGATTTTATACTTATTTAGGTATGTAAGTATAACTACTTAGACCTAAGTAATACTTACTATCATACAAAATCAGCATTAGTGCCAATTGTTTATAAATTCCATTTATACCATTTTGCAGTAAGTTAATTAAAGAATTTGAAATTAGAAAATAAAATAATATTTTTATTTGCACTCGCTCTCCTTGCAGCAGGGCTTAACAAAGCTAACTCACAGGAAAAAACTCCTGATTTAGACTATGCTTATTCTCTTATGAGAGAAAATAAGATTGATAGTGCTAATTCCATATTCGCAGATTATCTTAAACTAAATCCTTCAGCAACCAATATCGCAATGCAGCTTGCTTATAATTATAAACAAGCAGGCAACACAGATAAATCACTCGAATATTTCAGATATGTAAAATTACGCTCAACTGACAGTGAGGAAAAGAACAGAGCTGAAAAGGAAATATCTTATATGCTTTATACAGGCAGCACAGGAAGCCAAAAAAATAATTTTCTTGATTTGTATTCTTATGATGCATACGACTCCTATCAACAGAATGTGATTATTAATCTAATAACGAGATATAATTATAATTTTGCAAAGAACTTTTATGCAGGACCCTATTTTGATACTTATATGGACACTAAATCTGAACCGGGTAATATCTATAACGACAGATATGTAGAAGCAGGATTATTTGCTAAATACAATTTTTTCTATTTTTTGAGTCTGGAAGTAAGGGGCGGTTTCGTAAGGGAAATTGATTACAAGGAGAGTAAATTTAATTTTAAACCTATCCTTACTTTTTCAGACAAATTTGGTGATTTTGACGACTTATCGGGTCCAAGCAAGCTAAAATCGGGTCAAAATCTCTATTTTGATATATATTCTGCACTACTTTATGACCATAAATTTGAGAATATATTCTTTCAGGCAAAAGGAAGGCAGATTTCGGCATATCCTCTTTCAAAATCGTTAAATTTTGAAATTTATA
>CALKAJ010000036.1 GCA_937983305.1 uncultured Ignavibacteriota bacterium
CAGCGGTAACAAACATTTTTCTGTTCTGTGTTTTTCTAACCATTCTGTTCAGTCTGTTGAAGATTTCCTTGGGATTGGAAGAATCTTCAATCAAAATATGCATACAGCTTCTTAAACCCGAAAGCATCAATGCACTTGCAACTCCGTGCCCGGATACATCGCAAATAAAAAAGCCGGTTTCATTTTCCGAGATTTCAAAATAATCGTAATAATCTCCTCCGACTTCCATAGCAGGTGTTGAATTTGACGCAACCTCAATACTGCCGATTTTTTTAAAAGCTTCCGGTAACATTGCAATCTGTATCTCTCTTGCATAATCAAGCTCTTTTCTCATTCTGCTTGCATCGTGATCTTTTCTTTTGAAGTAGTCGTATTGCTTTATAAAGGTGTTTCGCTTTTTATTTTCCCTCGTCAAAGAGATTACAAGTAAAATACCGATTAATAAAGTGTGTACGATAAACTCGTCAAAATCAAACCGTCTTATTAATACAAGCTGTGAAATAAACGGTATTCCATAAGCAATAGAATAAAACTGGATATATTCTGTCCTTGATACATAAACCGAAACGAAAATTACAAGTGCAAACAAAAAACTGATATTTAAAAACGAAGTTTCGTTATTGTTTTTTATTGTAATCCGAGTTCCGCCTACGGTATCTTTTCTTATTACGTTATCTTTTTCGATTACCTCTTCGGTTTTATTAATTTCATTATCGCTGTTAATAATTAAATTTTCAAAAATAGTTTCTCCCGTAAATAAAAAAATTGCAGAAATAAAAATTATATAAAAATTTTTCCTGATTTTTTTAACGGAGAATATATGCTTGTAATAAAGAAGAAAAAGAAGTAACGAAAGGAATGAAAAAAGGTAGAAGAAAAACTTTACACGGAATAAATCCTCCGCTCCGACTGCTAAAGCTCCTATTCCGAATACAACAGTCAATGCAATCAAAAGCCACTTCAAAGACTTATTAGTGAGCTCATCGCAATAATATGTATAAGCTTCGTCCTTTGGTAACGAAATATAGTTATCGTATTTTAAGCTTAAATCCAATCAGTATAATATTATATCAAATATATTTAATTTTCGGGTTTGAATTGCTCGGGTGGTTGACCGCCTTCTCCAAAGAAAAATTCTTTCGCCTGATCTAAAAACAACTGGTCAGTCTTTGGGTTTGAAAGGTCTAACCTGTATTCATTCACTATCATCAGGAAGTAGTCTTTAAACATATTGAAAGCTTCCTGGGATATATTATCAAATACTTTCTGACCAAGTTCTCCTTGAAAAGGTAACCGTTTAAGTCCCGGCAACTCTTTTTTTAACTTTACGCAGAAAACCATTCTTTGTTCCGCCATATAATTATAATTTTTATTTAATCAATATTTACAACACGAACTTCGTAGCTGTTGTTTATTATACCTGCTTCTTTCACCGCTTCAATTATCAAATCCCTGTCAATTATGTTTGTCTCTTCCGCTGTTACCTGTTCAGATAAATTCCCAAAATATTTATTTATTTGCGTTGCAGTGTAATTGTTTGTAGCTATTACATAAATCTTTTCGTCGTCAATTTCATTACCGTCTGCTTTTATAACCTTTATGAAATCATTCTTACCGGCCATCATTTCTTTTCCGCTGTATTCCACATAAAGCCCTGAAACTATAAGATAATCGTAGTATCCGGTTTTCTCATAATCTTCCTGAGCCTTTTTGAGATGATTTGCTATCATCTCTTTTAAAAACGAACCTTTTACTTTAATAAGATTTATTGTATTTCCAAACGGATTGATTTCCCAGATATCGCCAACTGTAATATTTCCTGCAAGTAAGTTTTTTCTCACTCCGCCTGAATTTAAAAATGCAATATCGGAATTTGTTTTCTTTCTGAATGCATCCGCCTGCCATTGCCCGAGATTCTTATCTTTATCCCAGTCAACTTCAAGTTTACCAATTATCTTCTGAAGTTCCGGCTTAATTCCCTCTTCCATTTTCTCAACAAGTTTCTGCATATCTTTATCCGTAATACTTTCATCCAGAACGGTTTCAATAAGTTCGCGTTTATACAATACTATAGTGTCTTTTTCTGTATCAACCTGAACATCAAGTATTCCGAGATATCTTCCACCCGAGCCTGATTCTACAATTAATGTCCCGTTTACAACTTTGGGCTTAAATAATGGTTTATGGTCGTGTCCGCTTACAATAACGTCAATATCTTTGTGAAATTTTGAAGCGATAATACTGTCATATTCTATTCCGTTATGAGATAATAAGACTATTAAGTCACACTCAAAACTTTTTAATGCGGCAATACCTTCTGTTAAAACAGAATCGGTATTTAGAATTCTCAATCCTGCGAGATTTTTTGGCAATGTAAGTGTTGGAAGCTCTTCGGGGCTCAGTCCGAGAAATCCGATTTTTATATCGTTCACAACCTTAAAACCTGTTAAAGATGCATAAGGTTTATTTGTATTTTCTCGTAAAACATTTCCGCCTAAAGTATTGAATTGAGCAATATTCAATGCGGAATCAAGCATCCAATATCCGTAATCAAAATCATGATTTCCAAGAACCATATAATCCGGCTTAATTACGTTCAGCAGTTGTATCTGTGAAAATCCGTTTGTAATTGATGATATAGGGGTTCCCTGATATTCATCGCCGCCATGCAGCTTAATCGCGTTACTGTTCATATTTTGCTTTATGTAACCATACAATCCTGCCGCACCGCCGACAAAGTATCTTGTTGTTTCTCCGTCTTTTTTCCTTGATACTTCATAAGGCATATTTCTCGAATGAAAATCGTTCCAGTGAAGAATTCTTAAATCCTTGACCTCCTGAGCGAGTGAACTACCCGCTAATAAAAACAAAACAAAAAGGAATATTTTTCTCATAAGTGTTTAAATTGACATTATTTTTCAATCTAAAACAATTAAATTAAAATAAAAATCCATTATATTTTCAATCTTAAATCTATTGAATTTATAAAACAAAAACTATATTATATTTACATAAAATAATAATTAAACAATTAATAATATGAAACAGGTACTTAAAACAGCATGGATGGGAAAAATGAAATTTGATGCGGTAGTAAGCGGTCACCATTTAATGATGGATGCAGTTCCGGAAGTTGGCGGCGAAAATGCAGGACCAAGACCAAAAGAGTTGATGCTTGCATCTCTTTCCGGCTGCACAGGAATGGATGTAATATCAATACTAAATAAAATGAGGCAGGAGGTTGAATCATTCAATATAACCGTTGAAGCAGAATTGACCGAAGAGCACCCAAAACACTATAATAAATTACATTTAATATATGAATTCAAGGGCAATAATCTTGACCTTGAAAAACTAAAAAAAGCGGTTGACCTTTCACAGGATAAATATTGCGGCGTTTCGGCTGTTTATAAAAAAGCGATGGAATTGACTTACGAAATTAAAATTATTTAAATTTAAATTTTTATTACAATGAAAAAACTTCTTTTTCTCTTTGCAATTTTGTTTCTTTTCTTTGCCGGAAACAGTTATTCGCAAATTCCCTTAAAGTTTGGAGCATCTATCGGACCAAATTTTCCAAACGGTACTTTTGGCGAAGTATATAAATCAGGTATCTCAGCGGAAGTAATTGCATTTTACGGATTGCCTGCTCCGGGACTTGATTTAACGCTTTCTGTCGGATTCAGCTCTTTTACTTACAAAAATGATTATTTTATAAACGAGGTAAAATCTAAGTTACTTACAGTAGTTGATAATTTCGAGCCTGATTGGGGTGCGATGGAAATCCCAATTCTTATAGGAGATCGGAAGAGCGTCGTGTAGGGAAAGAGTGTAGATCTCGGTGGTCGCC
>CALKAJ010000037.1 GCA_937983305.1 uncultured Ignavibacteriota bacterium
AAATCAAGTACAAGCATTAATACTAAGAAAACCAAAAAAACTAACCAGTGGTATATTGAAATTTCCAATTTTAAACTATATCTCCTTTAATCGGCCTGATAATGATATCTTCAATTAAAATTTTCTTCGCTTGATTAAAAGCATATAAAGCGGAATTAGCTATATCAGTTGGCGATAGCATTCTATTTTTATATTTCTGCCTTGTCTTCGAATCCCATATAGGAGTTTCAACAGCACCGGGAAATATATTTGTTACTTTAATATTTTTACCTCTTAGTTCTGATCTTAAACAGTTTGACATCGAGAGCAAACCTGATTTGGAAGCCGAATAAACAGAACTGTTATCAAAAATTGTATTAGCAGCAACAGATAATATATTAATAATATGCCCTTTGTTTTTCTTTAGCATAATTGGAAGTACAGATTTCATACACATAAAACTACCCCTTAAATTTATATCCATTACATAATCATAATCAACTATTTTCGTATCAATGAATGACTTAAATACTGTAACACCTGCATTATTAATTAGACAATCAATTGTACCGAATTTTTCTTTTATTCTTTTTGCAGTATTCATTACACTTCGTTCGGAGGAAACATCGCAAACAAATGCAATTGCTTCGCGTTCAGCAAATTTAATTTCACTTACGAGTGATACCAATCTTGATTTACGCCTCGCACTTACAACAACTATATTGCCTGCTTTTGCGAACGATTTTGCTATTTCTCTACCGATACCGGTAGAAGCACCGGTAATCCAAACTACCTTTTTTGTCATATAATTAATTTTATTCACGGTTACATTACCATACCGCCATCAACTAATAATACCTGACCTGTTATGTATGAAGAGCTATCAGATGAAAGAAATGCTACGACTTCAGCAACTTCTTCAGGTGAGCACCCTCTTTTCATCGGGATAACATCAAGAAATGCTTTGCGTTGTTCATCAGTTAATTTTGCAGTCATATCCGTAATTACAAAACCGGGGGCTACAGCGTTAACGTTTATACCTCTTGAAGCAAATTCTTTTGCTGTTGATTTTGTCAAACCAATTAAACCTGCTTTAGATGCGGAATAATTAGCCTGTCCGGCATTGCCCATAACTCCGACAACAGAACTTATATTAACAATTTTTCCGTACTTTTGAGATGCCATTTGCCTGACAACAGCTTTTGTGCAATTAAAAGAACCTTTAAGATTTACATTTAAAACTGCATCCCAATCTTCTTCATTCATTCTTAGTAATAATTTGTCTCTCGTAATGCCTGCATTGTTTATCAATATATCGATTCTTCCAAATTCTTTTACAATGCTGTCAAATAATTTCTGAGTTTCCTCGAAATTTGTAATATCAAGAGATTTACCAATAAAAATATTTTCGTTGCTGTTTAATCCTGCAGAAAAAGATTCGAAATCATCAGGAAAAACTTTATCAAGACATATTACTTTAGCACCTTTGCTATGCAGTACTGCTCCAATAGCTCTACCAATACCGCGTCCTCCGCCTGTTACAACTGCAATTTTATTTCCAAGTATTTTTTCCATATTCAATTTTATGTTAAATGTTTCATTTTAATTCTTATAAATTACTTTTGCAATGAATTAATTTAGTTATTATGATTTATTTTTATAATTCTTCTCGAAGTGTTCAAGCAAGAAATTATAGCCATCTTCGCCAATTATATATTTTATTTCCTCAGTCATTGCTTCGAAAACACTGTGAACAAAATTTTCAGGGTGGTGAATTCCGCAATAGTCAAGTCTTTTTGAATGTTCATCGTCGCAGGTCAATACACCGTCAATTATTGTGATAGGATACATTATACAATACTTTGGCTTAATTGCCCATTTGTGCATACCCTTTTTAACTGCAGTCATTTGTAATGTACAAAAGCCGAGTTTATTTTTAAACACACAAGTCTCTTCACCATTTTTCATAGTATAAAGCTCCGTTCCAATCGCCAAACCGGAAGGGAAATCTGTATCAGGCTCGTATTCTTTTTCAAACCAAAGTTTGCTGTCTTTAATCTGATTATTATCCATTGTTGCAATAATATCTTTTTCATGTTCAAGTATTACAGGTTTGAATTCTTTATCCATATATACACCCCAATTGCAACATTGTCCTCCGCAAATATCTATATCACATTTTGGAACAAATCCCATCGTAAAAATTAATGGGTCAATTTTTAATCCATTGAATTCAAGGTAATTATTATTTTCTTCAGCCATAAATAATTTTAGTTAAGTGATGATAAATCTTCAATACCCGAAATGTTGTAACATTCTGCTTCGGGATATATCTTTTTAACAAGTCCTGTTAAAACTTTTCCGGAACCGATTTCATAAAATTTTGATACACCGTCATTAATCATATTTCTTATTAACATTTCCCATTTTACCGGATATGTAAGTTGAGATTTTAATGCTGATTTAATTTCATTGCTTTCTATAATTGGTAATGCAGTTACATTAGAATAAACAGGAATATTGGGGTTATGCATTTCTGTATTATCAACTGCAATACGTAATTCGTTATCTGATGTACGCATTAATTCAGAATGAAATGCACCGCTTACTTCAAGCTTCTTTGCAAGCCTGCATTTATATTCTTCTTTTGCTATTCTAACCGCCTCGTCAATTGCTACTATATCTCCGGAAATTACAATTTGACCCGGACAATTGAAATTCGCAGCCTGAACTATTCCTGAAGAAGAAGCTTTACTGCATATCTCATTGATTTGTTCTTCGTTTAAACCAATTAATGCAGCCATTGTACCCGGCTGAATTTCTCCGGAATTTTTCATTAATCTGCCTCGGGTTTTTACTAATCTCAATCCATCTTCGAAAGAAAAGGTTTTCGCAAAAGCATTTGCGGTGTATTCACCAAGTGAATGTCCCGCAGTACAATCTGCCGTAATTTTTTCTTTTAGTAATTGAGTCATAACAAAAGAATGAACAAACAAAGCCGGTTGAGTTATATTAGTTTGCTTCAGTTCATCTGCAGGTCCTTCAAAAGAAATTTTGCTTAAGCCTATATCCATTATTTCATCGGCTTTTGTATATAAAAGATCGGAAGAGCGTCGTGTAGGGAAAGAGTGTAGATCTAGGTGGACGCCGTTTTATTAGAAACGCCAGAAATTCAATTACAAA
>CALKAJ010000038.1 GCA_937983305.1 uncultured Ignavibacteriota bacterium
ATTTGACGGATTACCGCGGATTTTTTTTATATCAAAGAACAAGAGAAAGAGCGATACACAGAAAAAGCAGAAAACAACGGATTACCGCGGATTTTTTTTATATCAAAGAACAAGAGAAAGAGCTTTGGAACACAGATAAACACAGATTTGACGGATTATCACAGATTTTTTTTATATCAAAGAGCAAAAAAGAGCGATACGCAGAAAAAGCAGATAACAACGGATTACCGCAGATTTTTTTTTATATCAAAGAGCGTAAAAGAGTTTGTTAAAATTAACGAAAATAGAATTTTAAAGAAGTGTAAAAAGTATTATATTTTTGTAATTACATTTATGAAGGAGAATTTATAATTTATGAAATGCATATAAAAAAATCCGACATAACATTTACGATATTGACACTTGCGAACATAGGATACTTTTTCTTTTCGTCAATGTCGGGATATAAACCGTTAACATTATATCTGAAAGCATCACTCGGAATTATTTTAGCACTTGCAATCATTGTCGATTTTTTTGCATCAAAAACATCCGGGACAACATTGCCAAAGCTGTCATTCCGCCACACCCTGTCATTCCGAAGGACGTGCGTATTTTTGCATCCCGATTTGTCGGGACGGGAATCCAACTTCTATTTACTTTTCATAATACTTACTGCCGCATCACTCACCTACTCAGCGGATAAAATATACGGCGTTTTCAAGCTATCAAACCTGCTGTTAAACATTATCTTCATCACATTTGCAAATATATATTACATCAATCGCCTGAATTCAAGAAATGAAAAAACATTATTTTGGATTGCGGCGGGAACAGCAATTATATCCCTTGCAATTGCAATTGTCATAAGTCCGTTTAATTACGACTCGTCCCAGGTTATTTCTTTAACGCGATGGAGCCACGTGCAATATAGCAGATTTCTTGCATTAGCGTATTTTATTGTATTGTATGTGTATATGAGTGGGAGAGATACATCCCTTGCTACAAAAGTATCATCCGAACCCCTCTGTCATTCCGGCGAAAGCCGGAATCCAATTAAAAGTGAGAAAGATATTTCACTTGCTACAAACGTGTCATCCGAGCCCCTATGTCATTCCGGCGAAAGCCGGAATCCAATTAGGAATCCAATTACCATTCCTATATTAATAATTCTTCTCTTCGGATTATATTACTCCGGACTGCGCTCATCACTGATAGGAATAATATTGGCAACCGGATTTATATTTCTCTACAGTTTAATCAAAATTAAATCAATAAAAACAAAAGCAGTAACATTTGTATTGACGCTAATTCCAATCGTATTGATAATTGCTCAGCCACTCGACGAAGAAAAAACCACGATTCGATATGACAACCTTTTGCAATACGAGGAGATGAAATTCAACTACGACTCCCCTATTCAAACCAGATTATATGTTTACAAAGAATCGGTTGAACTAATAAAGCTAACATTCCCAATTGGAACAGGTTTCGGCGGGTATAAGCCGCAATCCGAATCAACAAACTGGAACAACTATCCGCATAACATATTCCTTGAAGCCCTTATAGAGCTTGGACTTCCGGGAATATTACTTTTATTGATTGTATTAATACTGATTTTTAAAACCGCCTATAAGACTTCCCCTGTTTTTGTTGCAGTGTTTATTTACGCTTTGACTCTTGCCTTTTTCTCAAAAGACATCCCTAATCAAAGTTTCATATTGCTATGCATAGCATTAGCGTATAAAACCCATAAAACTAATTATTAAGTAAAAGCCATTTACTAAAAAACGGGTCAGAAACAACAAATTCATTCTCACTTTTTTCGATTAAGCCCTCTTCGAGTAATTTCTCCAATGCTCTTTGCGTACTTGACGCAGAAGAAAGGTTATTAGCATCTGCAAATTCTTTTGAAAAAACATTTTCCCCTGAAATTGCCAATGCCTGAAGAACCTGTTTTTGATAAACCGAAAGTGCCGAAAATATTTCCCTGTAAAAATCCTGTTGCGAATAAATAATTCTTTCAACGGCAGACTCAATAGCGGAAATATTAACAGACTTTTTCCCAATCGTACTTTGCCAGACTTCAGAGGCAATAAACTGAATGTAATAAGGAATACCTTTCGAGTATTCAAGAATTTTTTGGGCGCCTGCTTCAGAAAGAATTATCCCGGAACCCTTGAACTTCGAAATTAAAAAATCAACGGAATCCGACTCCGGAATTTTTTCAATTTTAACATATTTGCCAATATTATAAAAAGCCCTTGATTTATCCCTGAACATATTCAGGAGCAAGTGAGTTTTACTGCCCATGAAAATATAGGAAACATTTTTATGATGCTGAATATTGGCACGCAGTTGTTTTTCAAAACTTTGCCCGTTCAGCCGGTTAATTTCCTGAAACTCATCGAAAACGACAACCCATTTTTTCTTGCCGGGCAAATTTTCAGGCAGATTAATAACCTCTTCAAAAGACAAAGCCGGATCTCTCTTCCCTGAATAAGCAAGCGAAAAAGAAGGGAGCCCGGAATCATCAAACGAAACAGAAGGAACAATACTTTTCACAAAGGACCTGAACTGTTTCAAAAGTTTTTCAAAAGAAATATTTTTTCTTGCTTTTAAGAGCCTTAAAGAATAAAGCTCGACAAACTTATCAAGATTAATTACATTAAAAAAATCCAGATAAACCACGTTCATTCCTTCATTTTCCAGCTCGGAAAGTACCTTTAGAATAAGTGATGTTTTGCCATATCTTCTCGGGGCGAAGACAATAAGGTTATTACCGCTTTTAATATCGGACTTTAGAGAAGAAAGAATTTCTTCCCTGTCGTAAAAATACTCACCGCTTACTATATTTCCATATCTGAAAGGATTCATACGTTAATCTAATAAAAAACTCCCGAAAAAGAAACACATAAATTACGCAAAAATGCGTAACGCAAATTTGCGTAACGGGGGTTGACTTCAACTCATTCCACTTCAGTTACGATTTTGCCGTCGAATTTATATTTTTTCTTAGCCTTATCGCAATAAGCAAAGCCGTCCTTATCGAAATTAAGCCGCTTACCCGCTTCGCTCATCCAACCGATAATTCTCGCAGGATTGCCGACAACCAAAGCAAAATCAGGAATATCCTTAGTAACGACCGAACCGGCGCCCACAAAAGCAAACCTGCCGATATTGTGTCCGCATACAATTGTAGAATTCGCACCAAGAGAGGCACCTTCTTTCACAAGCGTATTAAGATAAAACTCAGCCCCAACCTGCGGGTACTTACTGCGGGGGTCAAGGATGTTAGTAAAGACCATTGAAGGACCGCAAAAGACATAATCTTCGAGAGTAACGCCCTCATAAACGGAAACATTGTTCTGGATTTTGACATAGTTGCCAATTGTAACATTATTTCCGACGTTCACATTTTGTCCGAGCACACAGAATTTACCCAGCTTTGAGCCGGACTGCACGTGCGAAAAGTGCCAGATTTTTGTACCTTCCCCAATTTCAACACCATCATCCACCACTGCAAATTTGTTAACAACAAAAGGTTTTTTTTCTTCCATTTTAATAAAATTAAAGTTTATAATTAGTAATTATTTAAAAGCCATTCCCAAGCAGGTATTATATTAATAAGTTTATTGCCGTAACTAAGAGTTTCTCTTGTGTTATAAGTCAGAAGATACGAAACATCAATATTTAATTCATCCATTGCATTTTGAATTGCCCTGATTTCTCTCTTAAGAGTTGTCTGAGAAGAAATATCATAGCAAACCTGAATAATCCGGAAACTATCATCTTTCACAAGAAAATCAATCTCATAATTATTTTTAGTTTTGTAAAAATAAATTTCATTAAATCTTCTTTTAAGCTCAATAAAAATCAAATTTTCCAGCAATTTACCCTTATCAGGCGACAAACGGAAAGAGACTGCATTTCTCAAACCATTATCAATGACATAGATTTTTTTGTTAGACAGATATTGCCTCTTCAATGAAAAATCAAACTTATGTATTTCAAAAATCAAATAACTTTCACAAAGGTGAGAGATATATTCCTTAACACTTGTAGTACTGCTAACGCCCAATATGTTCGATAAGGCATTATAGCTAAATTCTTTAGTGATATTATTAAATAAATAATTTACAAGATTTTTGAAATTATTAACATTTCTAATATTAAATCTAACAATAATATCCTTATAAATTATATCCTCGTAAATTCTAATAAGATATTCAGAATCATTGAATTTTACGAACTCAGGAAACCCGCCATTTTCCAGATAAAAATCAAAATTCAAAAGCACTTGTGAAATTGTATTCGTATCAATATTATTGAAATCAATCCCTTTAAAGATAGATCGGAAGAGCACACGTCTGAACTCCAGTCACGAATCACCATCTC
>CALKAJ010000039.1 GCA_937983305.1 uncultured Ignavibacteriota bacterium
CAAAAGGAGTTTTCTGGGGAGGAAATTTCGAATCCATTAAGGAAGCGATTTTCAACGGGAAATTGTGCCCTGCCGATGTTAGATTTTTCCTTGGATATTCCGGCTGGAGTCCGAATCAACTTAATGAAGAAGTCGAAAGAGATTCCTGGCTCGTATCAAGTTTAAATGAGCAGGATTTATTTGAGACCGATAGAAATCTAATCTGGGAAAAATCAATCAGAGCTCTCGGCCAGTCTTTCGCTTTCCTTAGAGCAGTGCCCGATGACCCGAGTATGAATTAGAGATTTTTTTGTACATTTCATTTTCCGAAAACATTTTTTAGTTTTTCCGTAATCTATCAAACTAAAAACTACGGCAATGAGAAAGCAATTATTAGTATTGTTGTTACTTGCCGCTCTAACGGGCAGTGCATCAGGCAATTATATTGTGATGCAGAGAGTTAAACTCTCAGGGAATAATCTCTGTACTTGGTTTTTTAATACAGGGATTTTCAATTATTACAGTAGTACAAGTCTTTCGGGATTAACATATCCTTGCGAAAGTGATGATTTTTTTGCGAGGGGTTCCGGGTTAAGTGCTACTTGCAGAATTAACGGAATGCCCGCAAGGTTTTCCTGTTCATATGAGGGAGAGTTAACTCCCGGTTATGTTGAAAATAATACTCCTTTTACAGGTGAGGATTTTAAGATCTATTCGGTTTTTAAATACGACAATGAGTATTCCAATCCGGATTATGCGAACTGGTATAAGATGATTCCTTTTAATGCACCTTATGATGATGTCAACGGCAACTGCATTTTTGATGTGGGAATTGATAAGCCGGGAATAAAAGATGCAAATCAAACTCTTTTTATTTGTATGACTGATGCGTTCATCCAACAAAGAAATGACCCTTTTGGTGGAATTTCTTACCCGCTTTTATTTGCTGAGGTGCGGATGACTGCTTGGGTTTATAATTCTACTCCCGTGCTTGAAGATGTTAACTTCATAAAGTATGAGATTATTAACAAAGGCATTAGGAAATGGGATTCACTTGCATTTTCTTTTTTTGTAAATCCTGTTCTTGGATCAGGCAATACAGAATTTGAGCTGACGGGTTGCGATACTACAAGTGCTATAGGCTATGCTTACGGAAATAACGGAACAAAATTTAAATCTTATGGTGCTATAATTTTAAATGGTGTGCAGGATAAAAACACAGGGAAAAAATCGAGACTTTCTTCCTTTACAATTGATTCGCCTGTTACATCCTGTGAATCAATTTTTGGGTTTAGTAATTATTATGGATTAAAGAGCGATGGAAGTCCAATACTTGACCCGACAAAAAATCTCGGCGGGAATAAATATGGCTCTACAAAATTTTTATATTACGGAATTCCCGGAAGCAATATCGGCTGGGCTCCTGAAGACGGCAGAATTGCAAACTGCGGCGGTGTTGATACCGGCACAGTGATTCCATCTTACCCCGCTGATAGAATTATTATGATGAATACAGGCGGATATGATTTTTCAATGGCACCGGCAGATACGCAAACCATCGTTTATTGCCAGACGGTAAATTCCAATTCAACACAGGGAAGTGCGATTTCCGGATTGCTTAGCAGATTGAAATCAGTCGAAGTAATTTATAACAGCGACATAAAATACATTGCTGAAAATAATTGCAGAAATT
>CALKAJ010000040.1 GCA_937983305.1 uncultured Ignavibacteriota bacterium
GGAAAATCCGCATAAAACGTGACCGGAACCTGTTAAAATGATAAATTCGCAAAAAAAACTCAAAAGAAATAAAATCCTGAATTATTGAGCCAACAAACAACAGTTTAAAACTAAAGAGCAGTATAAATTTTTTATATCTAAATTGATACTGCTAATCGAATTGAAGATTGAGCAAAATTTAGGTAAATTTGTTGTTTGTTAATTAAAGAATTAAGATATGAACAACAATGAATTGATAGTTATTGCCTTAGGCGGTAATGCTCTGCTTGATTCAAAGTCAAAGGGCTCTATCGAAGAAAGAGAAGGAGCGGCTGATAAAACTGCCGAGCAACTTCATAATGTGCTTGCTTCAGATTTTAGAGTTGTTCTTACACATGGCAATGGTCCCCAGGTTGGCAATATTTTGATTCAAAATGAAGAAGCCGCCTCAAAAGTACCTCCAATGCCGCTTGATGTTTGTGTTGCGGAAACTCAGGGCGAAATTGGGTATGTGCTCCAAAAATCAATTCAAAACGATTTCAGAAGAAAAGGAATAGATAAACAAATAATTACTCTGCTTACACAAGTAGTAGTTGATGAAAACGACCCGGCTTTCTCAAAATTTTCTAAACCAATCGGACCTTATTACAACGAAGAACAGAAAAACGAAATTTTAAGGAATAAAAAAGATTGGATTTTTGCCAAAGATCCTGCAGGAAAGGGTTTCAGAAGAGTGGTTCCTTCTCCTAAACCAATTAAGATAAATGAAACAAGAATTATCAGTGATTTATTGAATAACAATTATCTGGTTATTGCAGTTGGAGGCGGAGGAATTCCGGTTTATTTCAATTCCGGGAAAAACGAAACAAGAGGTGTGGAAGCTGTAATCGATAAAGATCTTGCATCTGCCCGGCTTGCAATTGATTTGAATGTTGACCGGCTTATTATTCTAACCAATGTTGATTATTGTTATATTAACTTTAAAAAAGAGAATCAAATAGTTTTAAATGATTTGAATCTTGATGAAGCAAATACTTATATTGAACAAGGTCATTTTTCTGCAGGAAGTATGGGACCAAAAGTCCAGGCGGCTGTAGAATTTGTAACGGCAACCGGGAAAAAAGCAATTATTACAAGTATAGAAAGACTTAATGATGCTTTAACCGGAAAAGCAGGAACAGTAATTCACCCTTAAAATTTTAAATTTTAAATAATAACTATATGGCAAAGAAAAAAATTAATTTAGACAAACTAAGTTGGGATGAGTTTTATAAAATACCTTTACCGGATAAAATTGAATTTTTCGAAAGAGACGGTAAAATGTTTGACTGTTTATTTTCACAACAATATAACAGGAAAAAACTTGAAAATTTATTTAATCTTGCAACAAAAATAAGACACATTGCAAAAACCAAAGAGGGACTTGATATGCTTCAGACCCTTTTATCTCATAAAAGAGCAATGCTATATTTTGTCCAACCTTCAACAAGAACTTTTGTCTCATTTCAAAGTGCATGCTATATACTCGGATTAAAAGTAAGTGAAATCCGTTCAACATCAACATCTTCAGAACTTAAAGGAGAAACACCCGAAGATACAATACGAACTTTCAGTTCTTATGCAGATATTATAATAATGAGACATTTTGAAGAAGGAATGGCTGAAAAATCTGCATGGCTTCTGAATAAAACAAAGAGACCAATCCCTGTAATAAACGGCGGCTCTGGTAAAGATCAACACCCAACACAGGCATTGTTAGATTTATATACTCTTAACTATTCCTTTGAGAAAAAAGGAGGTATAGACGGAAAAACTATTATGATGGTTGGAGATTTAAAAAGAGGAAGAACAATCCGCTCATTAACATATCTTTTAAAAAATTACAAAAATGTTAAAATTATTTATGTTGCACCGGATTATCTGAAAATAGAAAAAGATATAAAGATCGGAAGAGCGTCGTGTAGGGAAAGAGTGTAGATCTCGGTGGTCGC
>CALKAJ010000041.1 GCA_937983305.1 uncultured Ignavibacteriota bacterium
TTATAGTTTACAAAAATATATGTTCCTATAGTCATATGATACGAACTTTAAATAAAATCTTTTGACCCCGTTGGGGGTCATAAGTGTGTAGCAAAAGCGATTATTATATTTATTGCGTTACAACGCAGGAGCGTTGTAACGAGTGTGTAAGAAAAGTTTGTAAAGTCGTTTTTTTATTTCAACAGCACAAATTTTTTCACATCCGAAAAATCTCCTGCTGTCATTTTATAAAAATACACGCCGCTCGAAAGTCCTGCCGCATCAAATCTAATCTCATAACTTCCCGCCGGTTTCACTTCGCTTACAAGTGTTTTTACTTCTTTGCCCAATAAGTCAAATACAACTAACCTGACAAACTTTGAACTTTGAACTTGATACTTAATTGTTGTAATTGAATTAAACGGATTCGGATAATTCTGCCCCAACGAATAATTTTCAGGAATTATTTCAGGCTTTATTTCATTTATCACCGGAAAATTTAAATCATAGAAACTCTGTGAATTTATTGCGAGTTGTTTTAGTTTTGTCACCGAATTCAGATTTGAAGAACCCCTTGCAATCAATTGTGCAATTACAATATTTTGTTTCTCTCCGGGTACCACATTAAAATTATCAGCCCCTGAATTCATAAAAAATTTAACATCATTCGAATTATTGTATAAATTCAAATTTGTATCGCCGCATCCATATAAATATCCTTTAAAATTAGTCCAGCCTGCATTTGTTTCGGGGTCACCTGAAAAACAAAATTTTGTTTTTCGATAAGGTGTATAAGTAGGATCCCAGTTGGAGGAAGAATCTTTTTTCAGACCTGAGAGAAGTCTGTACAATTGAATATAATTTCCGCTATTGTGTATGCAGTTTGGAGCACCTCCCTGATATGTAGTAATGTATGAAGTCATTCCGAGAAATTTATTCGGAGTGACAGAGCGGTTATAACCTGAGCGTAAAAACATCAGTCCGAATGCCGGAGGATTATTGCCGTAAACTTCGTCGTAATTATCACCGTTATAGCAATAAGCCATATTTAATGTTGTATCACACCCTGAATAATCGTCACCGGCTCCTCCCAAATCCGGATCGGAAAAAAATCCGAGCATAACATTATTCCAGGTATTAATTCCTTTATTTATAATTTCAAATTTTACAAAGTGAACATCTGCGAGAGCCGAATCAGTATAACACCATGCCGTAATATGCATCTCGGAAAATAGCGGAAGTGTTCCTCCTCCGTATCCAAAGCCCGTACTGTGAGAAATCGGATTTGCATCAGTAATACACATAAACAAAGTTTGTGCGGAATTTCTTACACCGGGAGTATCTATCAAAGGCTCGTACAATCCGTTATTATTGTAATCAAAGTAAGGGGCTCCATAAGGCACCATAAAACCCCAGTTCATCCAGTCCGGATTATTATATGCATTATCTCCTGAACTTACTTTGTATATTCTAAAAGTTGAATCAGAATAATACGAATTATTTATTACACATCCATACATATATTCTCCGCCGTAAGTAACGCTTGCGTTTCTGATACTTCCGTTAACGTATGCGGCAATGCTTAATCCTGCTGTGTAGTTTGAATATTTCCCTGAGTTTTTTGGCCATTCAAATCCCGGAGAGTTAGTGTAAGCCAAATTATTGTCAAAAACACCGGTGTTTTGATAATACGCCTTTATATTATTGGCATCCAGATAGTTTTGCTGAACAATATACTGCGAATACGAAATATTCACTAAAACTAATAATAAAAACTGGATAGTAAAATATTTTTTCATTTTGGTGCAATTAAATTTTTTAACCGAAAAAATTCAGGATGAAGCCGTAAAGAGTTTCCCCCCTACTCTGTCATTCCGGCGAAGGCCGGAATCCATTCTTTGAGGGGGGTCATACTTTTTTTATTTCATTAGTACAAATTTTTTCACATCGGAAAAATCACCGGCTGTCATTTTATAAAAATACACGCCGCTCGAAAGACCTGCCGCGTCAAATCTAACCTCATAACTACCCGCAGGTTTTACTTCGCTTACAAGTGTTTTTACTTCTTTGCCTAATAAGTCAAATACTACTAACTTTACAAACTTGGAACTTGGAACTTGAAACTTAATAGCTGTAATAGGATTAAACGGATTCGGATAATTCTGTTCCAGTATATATCCGTCCGGAATCTCTGTTTCATTTCCGCTTATTCCGACCGGATTAGATAAAAGTTTTGTTTCCCAGATTCCGTTTCCGTGTGTTGCCGCTCTGAGTTTTCTTCCAACAGGAGCATAGCTCAAATCAAAAACTAACGCATAAGGCATTCCGTTTCTGAATTCAACCCAGTTTGTTCCTCCGTTTGTCGAAACATAAACTCCGAGGTCATTACCAATGTAAACGTTGCTTGAATACAGCGGGTCAACAAATACAGATTGATGAGGGACATCGGGCAGATTTGAAGTTATATTTGTCCAGCTGTTTCCTGCATCTGTAGATTTTAAAACGTGAGCCGAACCGAAACCCCCAAATGTTGCATATACTTCCTTTGCTCTGTAAGGATGAACAAAAATATCCGTCGGATATCTGTTAGGAACCGATGAGCCGGATACGTTCGTCCAGTTCAATCCTCCGTTTAAACTTCTCCAAACAGCTGCAGTTGTTGAACCTTCCGGAGTTGTTCCGATGTAAACCGTATCAGTAGAAACCCATGATGTTCCGATTGATAAACCTTTTCCGCCGCCGAATGAACCGAGCGATGAACTCCAGCTTGTTCCTCCGTTAGACGATTTATAAACATTTGTACCTGCTATATAGACAATATTGGGATTTGACGGACATACAAAAAACGGAGCAACAAAGCAATAAGCTGAAGACGAACCGGCAGAAGGCGGGTCAATATATGTCCAGCTCACTCCGCCGTTTGTTGAACGTGCTACATCACCATAAGTATATTCCGTATAACATATTGAGGGATTCTGTGAATTAATCTGACAACAAGCACCGTCACCTCCGAAAGTTTTATACCAGGCAACCGTTCCCTGATGGAATGTGGTTCTATTAACACGCCAACCACCGAGACAGAATATCGAATCCGTAAATGAACTTGCAAATGAAGCATAAAATTGAGAAGTCACATATCCGCCGTTACAGGAATAATATGAATCCCCGAAATTATTTGAACGGTAAAGTCCACCGTCAGCCGCTATATATAATTTATTATAATCTTTTGGATTATATGTAAAATAGTGAATATCCGCATGAACAAAATTTGATGGTCCTTCCTGATTTCCGGGAGGAGTTGCCCCGCTATACCAGGCACTCCATACCGATTTTGAAGTGAAGTTTGCTCCAAAGTTTGTTGATTTCCAGGTATCAACAGCACCGCCGACAATAATGTTCTGGTTATCGGGTTTGAACATAATTGCATTGTTATACCATCCCTGAACGCCCTGCCAGCTTGAGCTTGCATAACCTACGGTCCAGTTCAATCCCGCATTCGTTGTTCTGTAAAGTCCAATATATGAATTAATATCATTTGCAACACTTGCAATTATTACATCAGGATTACCTCTGAACATATCAAGTGAAGTTTTCCCGGTCCACGTATTCGGAAGACCTGATGTACCGTTATTTAATTTTGTCCAGCTTGCCCCGCTGTTTGTTGATTTATATAAGCCGACATTTGAATTTGGTACATTGTTGCTGAGATTCCCGATTGAAGCATAAATAATATTTGTATCAACCGGATTTATAAGTAAGTCCATTGCCATTAAGTAATTCAAAATATTATTCCAGCTTCCGCCTGCATTAGTTGATTTGTAAACGCCTTCGCTCGTTGCCGCATAAATAACATTCGGGTTTTTCGGATTTATCATCACATCCCATACACCTCTTTGATTGTTATATGACCAGTCAAGCGACTTTGTCCAGGTTGTTCCGCCGTTAGTTGTTTTCAAAATTCCTATTCCATACATACCGCGAGTTACTCTTACATTAACTCCGTTATTAATTGAAAACTGATAACCGTAGTTCTCACCAGTTCCAATATACATAATGTTCGGATTAACGGAATCAATTGCAATTGAACTGACTGCAAGGCTCGGGAAACCTGTGTTTATCTGAGTCCATGCACTTGCACCGATTCCGCCGGTTGTGGTTTTCCATAATCCGCCGGAAGCCGAACCGATAAATACTACTGCCGTATCAACGGGATGAACAGCGAGAGCAATGCTTCTTCCGCCGATATTATTCGGACCAATGTTAGTCCAGACTGCGGGTAGGGGATTATCCGAGTTTTGTGCGAGTTCGCTTTGTGAATATTCGAACGCTTTGAAAAATTTATCTTCGGGTATATCAGTATTTGGAAATGCTCTTATCTGTGTCATAAACTGAAGCGATTCCATTGCTCCCGATGTTGTCTTGATTTTCAGTTTTCCGCCGCGTGTTATAAATATTGACGCTCCGGCGATTAGGACTATTACTGCGATTAAAAGATTGATTCTAAGGTGTAAGGATTTATGTTTCATAGCGGGGTTTAGTTTTTTTTATTAAATTATTATTAGCGAACTTTAAAATCAATCCACAAAATTCTACAAACTTTCAACTCAATCATTCTAAATCTGCGGCGATAGCCAATATTTAAAATCTGTGTTCCAAGCTCTTTTTTTTATCTGCTCTTATCCGTATTAAATCTGCGGCGATAGCCAATATTTAAAATCTGTGTTCATCC
>CALKAJ010000042.1 GCA_937983305.1 uncultured Ignavibacteriota bacterium
CAGTCACGAATCACCATCTCGTATGCCGTCTTCTGCTTGAAAAAAAAAAAAAACTGAACTTCAAGTGACGAAGGAATCGGCAAGCTAAATCACTTGGTGCACGAACCATCCGTTTCTATAAGAAATTGTTTTGTAATTAGTTTTTCAATAATCTCTGTCTGACTAAGACAGCTTTCTGCGGCTTCGAAATATGCCCGCTTTAATCCGCCGACTCCCAGCTTCACTCCTCCGAAGTATCTTGTTACAACCACTATTACATTTGTGAGTTTATATTTATCAATTGCATCGAGTATCGGCTTCCCGGAACTTCCCGAAGGCTCTCCGTCATCATTGAATTTTGAAACTTCGTATCCGCTGCCGATTCTGTATGCATAAGGGTGATGCCTTGCATCAAAATATTTTTTCTTAATAGTGTTTAATAAGTCTATTGAACTCTTTTTTGAAGTACAGGGAAATACATTTGCAATAAATGTAGATTTCCGGATTTTTATTTCAGATTTGTAATCAGCTTCAATTGTATAAAAATAATCCTGTCCCATCCCTTTCTCAATTACTCCTTCTTTGAACGAGCCAGAATTGTTTTGAAAGATTTTGTTACGTTGCTGTCATTCATTGCATCTTTCAGCTTTTGTTTCAAATCATGAAAATCCTTGCATTTGATAAGCTTGCCGTCTTCGGCTATTGACATTTCAGACGTCTCTTCGGAAATAATAATTGAAATTGCATCTGATTGTTCGGTTATCCCGAGTCCGGCTCTGTGTCTGGTTCCAAGTTTCTTGAAATTTACGACTGAAGTCTCCGAAAGCGGAAGGGTACAGCGTGCGGCTTCAATTTTATTGTTGTTGATGATTACGGCACCGTCGTGCAGGGGGGAGCGGGGGTAGAAAATCGAAATCAAAAGTTCCTTGTTAATCTTTGCCTGAATTAACTCCCCGTTTTCGGAAATATTCTGCAAACCGGTTGTCCTGACTATTACAATAAGTGCACCCCAGCCGTTTCTTGCAATTTCTCTGCAAGCATCGGTTACCTCATCAATATCTTCACTGGTATCGAGTTTGAAAAACAGCTTGGCAAAACGGGTTTTACCGATTATGGAAAGCAACCTTCTTAATTCCGGCTGAAAAAGAATTATAAATGCAATTACCCAGATTTCCGTAATCCTGCTAAGAAACCACCCCAGAGCCTGTAAATTTAAAACCTGAGCAATAAGTGAGAAACCAATAATTAAAACCAGAGCAATAAATATCTGAAAAGCAATTGTGCCCTTCATTAGCTTGTATATTCTGAAGAAAATATACGAAACAATGAGGATATCAACGACATCAATCAGTTTTACCGTTAAAAATCCGATTTTAAAAAGTTCCATTTCTTAAGTTAATAAAATTCAATAAGTAATAAAATGGAATTAAATTTTTTTTAAATCAATATTTCCTTTTAAATTCGTAGTATAACGGGTCTATAAAATCGTCAGCTTTGATATTAATGGAAATTATTTTTCCTGATTCAACCTTCACCGGCATAAAACACCTTCCAAAAGTATAATCATTTGTTTCGCAATAAAGCGTATCATTGTGCCAGTGCTTGATAATTCCTTTCGTTTTCGGTCTCATTTCAAGATTGAGAATATACTTTCCGTCTTTAAATTCAATCGAGGCAGTGCCGGCAGGAGTGTTTTCGTAAGTTCCGATTAAATCATTCATATCAAAAGACGGCATAAGATGTTTGCTTGTATCCGCAAGTTTTTCATTCCAGTTTTTAAAATCATCTTCAAAATAAATTTTTGCCCTTGAATATGAATTGCTGTCCCAGTTAAAAAAATCCGCACCGAGATAATAATCATAAATCTGATTCATCAGGGTCGAAATGATGTTGTTGTCATCTGTATTTGTCAGGATAACTAATCCGACTCCTGTTTCCGGCATAAATGAAGTCCGTGACACCATTCCGTCGTATCCTCCCGAATGTTCAACAAGCAGTTTCCCTCTGTAATCCTGCATAAACCAGCCCAGCCCATAAGTCAAAAAATGCCTGTTAACCGGATTGCCCGGATTATAAGCTGTTGTTTTTATTGTATTTGCAGGAACAAGCGTCCTGTCAAGAACCGATTGACTGAAAATTTCTCTGCCCTTAAATTTCCCCCTGTTTAATTGCATAATTATCCAGTTCGCAACATCTTTTGCAGAAGAATAAATTCCGCCTGCCGGTGCAAGATTTTCAACATTATTATAAGGAAGACTTACAACATTCATATTAAAATCAAAAGAATGAGGCATAGCTTTGTTATCAATCTTTTCCAGTTCCGAATTTTCGGTAACCGAATTATTCATCTCAAGCGGAACGAAAAAATAATCCTTTATTAAATCCCGCCATTTAACGCCACTCTCTTTTTCAAGTATTTTCCCCGCAATTGTAAATCCCGTATTGTTATAGCCGTATCCGTTTCTCAATTCAAATGACGGCTTTACATACCGGATGAAATTAATTAATTCACCGGAAGAAAAATTTGTTCCCCACGTAAAAAAGTCTCCGTGAAATGTTTCAATTCCCAATCTGTGAGAAATCACATCTTCAATATTAACAATATCGGAATACTTGTCGTCATAAAGTTTGAAATCTTTAAAATAATCCGAAATCTTATCGGTAAGTTTAATTTTCCCATTTGATTCAAACAGCGAAATTAAAGTACCTGTAAAAGGCTTTGTATTTGAAGCAATTGCAAAAACCGTATTCTCATCAACCTTGTCCGGTTTACCAATTTCTCTCACACCATATCCTTTTAAGTGAACAATTTCTCCGTCTTTAATAATTGCAACAGACATACCCGGAACCTGCCATCTTTTCATAGATTGTTCAATATATTCGTCAATTGTAAATTCACCGAATTTAATTTTATTCTGCGGGAATAAATTACCTGTGAAAAGAAATAAAGAGATAAATAGAATTATTTTTTTCATATTCTTCTTTTTTTCCATAAAATATTAATTAATAATCTGAAATGTTATACTGTTTTTTTTCCTTTTACGAAAAAATCAAGAATATGTTGGAGTGTGATTTGAAGATTTAATAACTCGCAAGTCAGGGAAATTACTTCTGTAGCTTCCCGTTAAATATTGCGTGGCAATGTTTCCGTTTGATAAATATCCGAGTGTAAAATCAAACAAACCGTTACTGCTTGTGCTTTGCGTTAGCCAATTCCTGCTGTTATATGTGTTTGTTATATTATATGAGTTATTGTTATACTTTGTTTGCGATATTTGAGAATTCTCGTTATATGAATATTCTTTCAAATGTTCAATTTTAAATGTCAAATGTTCAATTATTTTAACTGCTTTGCTTTTGTTGTATTTTTGTAACAATTATTTATTTTTAACTTATAACTTATAATTTTTAATTGAATTCGATATGTAATTACACATTTTTGCAACTCTTCCGCGTAACTTTTTAAATTTGATGTTTTATCTTGCAACAGCTGTATAATAAACATCATCGATTTGATTGTTTTTAAAATAAAACAAAAACAACAACATTGAGCCTTGATTATATTTTTGTATTAAAGGATATTCAATATACCCCTCAAAATCTTCAATAACTAAATAAATCTTATCGTTTTTGAAAACCGAAATAAATAATAGTTTTGTTTCGCAGTTTATTGTCTTTTCGCGAGTATAGAATGTTGAATCCAAAAAAGAAACAGGATTCTGTTTATATGAGTCTAATTTTATAATAGACATAATACTATCTTGTTCTTTTTTTGAAAACTCATGTAATTCTTTATCTATAATATTTTTATAAAAAAATAAAGGTTGTTGAGTGATTCGTTGATTTGATATGAAGACATTGTTACGGAAAATATTATGGTTCTCCCTTATTAAATCATAACTTTGATCTGTAAAAACATAATTTAAAACCTTTGCTATGAGAATTGAATCTTCAGTTTGAACACAGCCAGTTATATCCTGTGGATTAGCTGTTGAACTAAAAAGAACTAAAGTAATTATTAGTAATATTGATTTCATAAATCTAATTAAAGGTTAATAAAATATGTATAATCCTTGAGGTAAAATCCAATCGCCTAATCGAGACTTGCTCAAAGCGTCAAAAGGTATATAACTTTTTCCATTTATTGTTCTAGATATATAAGAAAGTCTTTCAGGAATATCCAATTCCGACCTAATTGTGTTACACACTTCTTCTATATCGCCAATACTTCCAAAAACTTTTGGGTCTGGTTTTCCTTGCTCATTGTGTTCAAGTTCATGAAAAAGAGACAGCCCCCACCCCATTGCGTGTTCAAGTTTTGGACTACTTATATTTTTAATAAAAGAATTAATTTCAGACGGATCTAAATAAACATCATTCCTATCGCCTTCATACTCACCTTTGGACCCATTTATACTATAGTGAACAAAATGTATTCCCTTCATGTATTTTTCGATTCTTTCTCTTGCTGTTTTACTATATTTTTGCCCGCTGTTAACACCTATTATGGTTAAATCGTTATCATCATTTATTTGAAATAAATATCCTGTGAGGAAATTTAAATCATCCAATATTGATTTTATATTCTTTTCGTATCCAGGATCATCATTCTTATAATTAGTGAAATTAATTTGCCTACCATCCGGGTCAATCATAATCATCGGATTCCCGAGAACATAGTTATATGGAGTAAACTGAATATGCTTTTCAAATAAGGGGTCGGTGGATT
>CALKAJ010000043.1 GCA_937983305.1 uncultured Ignavibacteriota bacterium
GACTGATGTTACACCATTCACAGAATCTTGTGTAGATGTTAATCCAGCAGTAGCAAGTTTTGAAGCCGTTTCAACAAATACCATACCTTGCGAAACATCTGCAAAGCCATCTTTTACTTTAATTGTTCCTGCGGAAATTGCATCATAAACACCTTGAGCGATTTCACCCGCAGAATCAGGGACGGTTGTTGATAGATTTGTGGCAGCAGAAGCAAATTCCTGAAAGTTTTTGACTCCTAATGTGCCTATGTTCCTAACTTGTTTGTCCAATTCTATAAAGGGTTCTTGAAATGAATTTAGTGTTGATGTCAATTGTTCGATTCCTTGAACTGCCATCCCGAAGGTTGCCATTCTATCGCCAATGGTTTTGGTATTTTTTGATGTTGAATCTAACTGTACTAACTTTGCTTCGGCTTCGGAAATTTCTTTTTGAAGTTTATTATATGCCTCACTTCCTTCGTTTCCACTTGCTTTCAATGCTTGGAGTGCTAACTTTTGTTTTGCAACTAATTGTTCTGTTTCTTGCCGTGCTCTTAGGAAAGATTCGGCAAGTTTTTCAACTTCTTTATCAAACTTAGTTGCATCCATTTCTTTAAGTGCCTTGTCAAGATTTTGGATGTTTTCGTCAAGGTTTCCTTGCTGCAATTCATTTAGAGTTTTCTCGATTTCGGACAGGTCTGTTTTATCAATATCTGTGAGTATTGATTCTATATCACTTAGAGCTTTCTTCGCTTCTTCTGTATCTAAATCGATTTCTAATGCAGAAAGAACTTTCTCCAAATCTTTTGCACCTTCTTCTGCCTCCATAAGAAATTGAACTACTTGCTTAATACCATTCTTGAATTCAGTACTATCGAAATCCAAATCCGGACTTACCTTACTTAGAATAGTTTCAACTTCTTTTGCTAATCTCTCAACTTGGGATTTATCAGATTTTAGATTAACCAGAAAGTCAAGCACTACTTGAAAATTCTTTGCCACAAGCAAACCTATTGCAATATTTAAAAATTACAAAATAAAGCAATTGGCTCGAAAGATTACAAGTAATGAGTACAGGTATTGAATGTATGTATTGGGTGCAGGATAATGTAAATATGAGGTTATTTGTTTGACCAGTTCTCAAACCTTTTATTACATTCTGAAACTGGAAGTCTTTTATTGGTCTTCATTAATTCATTAAGCTTAGTTAAAGCAGTATCTTTGGAGATTCTTTTATACTCAATCAAAGTATCTAATATCCAAAGAATTCCGTGATATTCAATGCCTGACTGTTTTGCTTTATTCCTTAAAGCTTTATCTCCAGACAGAATAATTGCGTTGTATTTTTGTGCCAATATAATAACCGAACAGTCTGGTATAGACAAACCGGGTTGTTCTACATTTATCTGAAATGCCTCCGTCAATTGTTCTGCATCTAATGATTCAATGGAAATTAAATTTTTAGATTTATATTCATTTATTATCAATTTAATAGTTTCAGTTTTTATTTCGCTATTGACAAAATCACTTGTAATGAAGTCAAAGTCAAGACTTAAACAAGTCTCCAATAAATCCATTTCATAAAGGTCGAAAATAATATTTGCATCTTTTATTGCTACTTTCATTAGAATACTTCAAAACCTCGCCTAAATTCTTCAAGGTTCTGGTTCATAAGTTGAGAAGCTTTACTGAAAGTGATAATTTCCTCGCTTGCAGCTTTAAGAACTAATCTCCCAAATCTGCTACTTGATTCCTCTCCAACATATTTCCCAAAATTCGCTTCATCTCTTTGCTTTTCTTTATTTAGTCTAATAAAGAAACCTTTTAAAGTAGCTTCAGAAATAATATTTAGATTGAGTAAGCGATATATAACTGCTTGAATTGAGATTCCAAAATATTCTTTAATTTCAATCAATTCCTGAATTGAAATATGACTTCGCTTAGCTCCAAGAAAATTCTTCAATGATGCTTCAGGTAAGAGGAATGCACCAGCAAAGTTATGACATAATTTCTCAATGGATTTATCGTTTAAATTTTCGTGAAATGACAGTAGTAAATGTGCTAACTCGTGAATCACAGTAAATCTCTTTCTTACTATGTCAATATTTTGATTTACAACTATAACTGGGATATTCTCAACCCAAGTAGCAAGACCGTCAAAGCTCTGAACTGCGTCAATCTCAACTATCTTCACACCCTTATCTTCGAGCATTTCAATAACGTTTGAGACCGGGTTCATTCCAATTTCCCAATTCTTTCTTAATTCTTGGCTTGCAGTCTCTATGTCCTCTATTGAATTAATTACTATCTTTTCTAATGGATTAGTGAATTCGTATCTTACATTTAATATTCTTTCAATTTCAATATAGCGTTCAAGGTAATCAATAACAAATTCTTTTATTTTTTGAATATCTTTTTTTCCAAGTTTAGATTTCTTTCTAAACTCAACATTCCCTAACTTTATATTGGAATCTCTGAAAAAATAATCAATCGGAACTTGTAAAGCTTCCGACAATGCTATAATAATTGAACTATCAGGTTTTCTTTCGCCCTTTTCATACAAATTAAGAGCTTGAGCTGATAAATCAATAGACATCTTTTCAGCAAGCTTTCTTAATGATAAGCCAGAAAGCAATCTTGCTGATTTTAACTTCTTTGCAAAAACATTTTCCATACAATTCTCCATTTCAATGTTGACAAAAATACTAAAATATTTTCTTACTGTCAACAAAAATGTTTACAAACATTCAAAACAATTAACGTTTTGTCAACACTTTTGTTTTAAGTAATAGAGAATTTGGATGCTCAAAGTAGTATTAAATATGCAGAACACTAACAAAAGCCAATATTCTTATAATTTGGCTAACGTTAATATTCGCTATCTTGTATTAATCATTATTTCCAGCGTTTTGAGAGCATCTGACAGAAAAGATTGGCGAACTGTTGGGTACTTGGTAATGTCATTATTTGCAAGAACAGGTACATACCAAATATTTACCAGTGCTATTCCTAACCTTCTACTAAGTTCACACTCTTTGTAGCAGTTTTCAATTTTCTCCTGTTCTTCAATTAAGCGTCTTGATTCAAGTTCCCTTGCATAGTCTTCTGCAAAATCGGTAATAACATTTCTATTCCGTTGCGCTTCTTTTCTCCTTGCAAGTTCGCCAAGATAAGAGGTTTTTTCCCGATACCTGAAAAAAAATCCGTTGCACACTCCCTCAAATCATTCAAGTATGATATAGGTAGGTTCTTTATAAATGCCTCGACCTCCGATTCCGCTTTGTCTTTATTAAATGGTTGGAGAATTTCATTTTTGACTTCACGCAAGAGATAGCTTAAAACAATTGAAAGCCATTCTGCTCCTCTTGATTTGATAACCAGTCTAAAATTTTCAGGTTCGTTCTGGAGTTGATTGTATTTGAATTCGCCTGCTTCACGGGCAAGTTCCGCCTGCTCTACAGTCAAGAGATTAAAATCATATTTATATGTTTTGCCCGAGTGAATAAACACTTTTGCTTCAATTGGATTGTGTTGCTCTTCTAACATTTTAATTGTTCCTTTTAAAATACTATTTCTGAAAGTCTTTTTACAAAACCAAAAAGTCTCAACACAACTCTTGGTCTAAATTCAACTGATTCTATTTCAATTGAATGATTCATTGAAAAACTTGATATGCTCATACGTGTACCGTAAGTTGAATTAATTGCTTTTGGTGGCGTATATCCATTTTCAGTCCAACCCCTCGAAGTTCCAAGAATTAGACTTAATGAATATCTGCCTTTTAATACTTCTTCAAGAATAAAAGCAAGGTTGTTGTCATAAAGTTTGTTGTAAGGTATATACAAAGTTGCTTCAAATCTATAACCGAGCCGTTTAATTGTTCCTAAGTGGGTGTTCCGAGTGATAGGAGAAAGCCGAAAACTTGATTCTGCTTCAAGATTATGAATAATGATATTGGCATCATAAGGATCGCCCCATTCTACTTGGGAAAAGAATTGAATACCTCGAATTGGCATCAAAGCCACTTCTCCAGCAAAGTTTTGAAGAATAATCTCAATCATATAGGATTCACATAAGATAAATTTAGTGCTACTTCAGGTAAATCTCTTATTTCGTCA
>CALKAJ010000044.1 GCA_937983305.1 uncultured Ignavibacteriota bacterium
ACGAGATGGTGATTCGTGACTGGAGTTCAGATGTGTGCTCTTCCGATCTGGATGGATGTTGGCTTTTTGCCACTCTTGAGCCATGTTCGCCCGGTTCAAGAAACGCACCAAAAATTCCCTGTTCCGAACGTATTGTCAATGCCAGGATTGCTAAAGTTTGGTTTGGAGAAGAAGATTTGGCGCTTAAAGATGATTTCGGTGGTGTTGCTTTCCTGAAAAAGAATCATATTGAGGTTGAACAATTTGATTCTGATTTGGCAAAAGAAATCAAGAGAATAAACAAACCTTTTGATGATTGGGCATTATGGAAGCGGAATCACAGAATCGAAGAAGAAGCAAAAGCTCCAGGCCTTTTATATCAGCAAGCTATAAATACAAATATTGATAGCTTGTCAGATGAAGCCCTTCAATTGTACCTGAAAAAGTCCGGGCTAACTATGGATTTTAAATCTCGCGAATTCTTTCAGGAGTTATTAGAAAGTGATTTGCTGGAAAAGAATCAGGCAACTCAGGAACTTGTCCCAACCGGTAACGCTATCCTGCTTTTTGGCAAAAGCCCTCGAAATAAATATCCGCAAGCATCCGTCAAAGCCAAGGTTTACTACGGTACAGGAGAAAGTGACGTTCATAGTTTTGATGATGCTTTGGTTTTAATTCCCGATCAGTTGGAAGCATGGGTCAAAAAAGTTATTCCTGAAAGTTTTGACCGTTCCTCCTTTACCAGAGAAAAGGTTCCTTTCTTTCCTCCGGTAGTTATTCGTGAAGCGATTGTGAATGCTATTGTTCACAGAGATTATACCTTCGATGGAGCAAAGATTCAACTTGAAATTTACCCTGAGAAGATTATTGTAAAAAGTCCTGGACTGCCTGTTTACCCCAATTCGCTTGAAAAACTTCAAAAGTTTACTGCAAAGTCATACAGCAGAAACAAAAAACTTACTTTGGTTTTTAACCGCATGGGGCTCATGGAGGAAGCTGAATTTGGAATGGATACCTATCGTGAGATGAGGGATAAGTACAAACTGCCCCTGCCAATAATAACTTATGATAAACCTGATCTCATTGTTACTTTTCCACGTTCTGCTGAAGCTGTTCGCAGTCTTGACAGTACCGAGGTACTTTCTCAATTAAACGATGAGGAACTTGCAGGGCTTGATTGGATTAAAGTGAATCGTGAGGCAACGGTAAAAGCCTATGCTGAACATTTTAGTTTTAGCGATAAGAAAGCACAGCGTCATTTAGCTGTTTTTAAAGAGATTGGTTTTATAAGTCTTTCTGGTAGAGGTCGTAATGCTGTTTATAGATACGTTTTTAATGAAAATCTCGAAGGACATAAATAAGGATATAGTGTCCTTGAACATCTACCTCTTAGGGGTACTAAGCCATTCCAAGGACATGATAAAGGACATAGTGTCCTTTGGACTGTCCATGCAGATGTTGTTATTTCTTATCAGTATGCTTCGCATGGTAATGGGTTCAAATCCGTTCAAGTTCAAAATCTCCTGTAAAATAAAAATGGTTAAGCTGCATATTGTTTAGAAATTAATCCTTTCTCGTCATCTTTCCATCTATATAAAACTTTCATTTTCTTTAATAATTCTAAATCATATTCTGTCATCTTTATTTCCTTCCATTTCTCTCTTATGTTGATTTCCTCTGAAAATTTACCCGTTTGTCCCGGCAAAATTGACCCACCGGACTCATACAATATAAGTATTTTTATATAACTTTTTTGTCTGTAAATTCCTGCTGAAAACTGACCCGTTTGTGTCAGCAAAATTGATCCACCAAAATCAGTTAATAAGAATTAATTTAAAAGTTAATTTAATTGTTTATTAAATTCATATTTCAAAAACTATATTACAATACTATTACAAAACTATTTTCAGCAATATAACTATTTTTTATCAAAGTTTTTCATTCTAAAACTTTTCCCTTGAATAAAAAACGGATAACAGTAATGAAGAAGTCTGTCCAGAATAGCCGATGCAACAACATCGTCCTGAAAAATACTTTCCCATTTCAAACCGTTTGACATAGAAAAAGTTAGAGATGTAGCTAAAAAAATTTCAAGCAGTGACCAACCAACTGTTACAGGTTTTTACGAGTGGGGACCTTGGGTCAGTGGTGGTGCTTGGATAAATACTGCAAGTGGTGAGGTTGACTTTCTTTATAAAAACATCAAACAAATTACAAGGACAATTGACAATGCCAAAAACGATATTTCGGAAAACAACTTTGAACAACAACCGCCCTACGGATTTTCGTCTATTATCTTTCTTTCAGAAACACAAAGCAGTCATGCTCTCTATGACCCTGATAATGTAGTAAAGAATTTAAAAGAAAGTGTTAAGCAGTATCCGCAAAAGTTAAAGTAATCTGTAATGCAGCAATCTTTGTGGTCGGCAGAATTTAAAATTTGGCAAGCTGAAAAATTTGCTGGCAAAAATGACACATTCAACACAGTTGGCTGTTTGGCCAGAGCTACTAAAAGTATTATAACATCACTTTTTGCTATAAATGAACTCTATCCTATGGGCGACAAACGAGCAATAAGCATTTTAGAACTAGCGAAAATAAGGCCTGAAACTTTGGCATTAAAAATTGACCTCATTTTATGTTGTAATAAAGACACGCTTATTGACAATGTATCGCATTTAAAAAAACTGTTTGACGAAACGGTATCATTTGCAGACGGGATGTATAAACCATACTACAAACTTTGACAGAAACGATGATGACAAAACAACAAACCGCTAACATCGTATTGGCAATAGTGGGGCTGACAGATGTAAACTCAACATTTGTAATTCAATTCTGCATTTGTGCAAATGTTGGGCTGAGGTTTTTCAAATGCCCCAACATCGCCAATACGTAAAACGTTGGGGCAACATTCCATCAACTATCATTTTTAATTATTTCTACAAACGTGCGACCCCTCTGGGGTCGTTTTTTTATTATGTTGTTTCCAACAATTTTTTATTTCTCAACGTTTTGGACAGATGTGCCTTTACATTCAATATGTATGAATTTATAATTTGACAATGGAACTCTTTTTTAATAATTTAGGATTTAAAGGCCTTAATATCGTTACGAAAACTAAAAAATTTATTTAATATATGTATTTATTAAATTCTAAAGCAAGCGAGTATATGATAAGAGCGATGGTTTATTTATCGTCGCAAACAAATCGCGAAGGATATATAATGGTAAGAGAGATATCAGAAAAAACTGATATACCTCAGCCTTTCCTGTCAAAAATATTTCAGGATTTGGCAAAAACTACCTGGATTCAGTCAAAAAAGGGAAAAAACGGAGGTGTAAAACTTGTAGGAGATACAAAAAAAATATCCTTGCTTGATATAATTAATTTCAGCGGCGGAGCAATTGAGAGAGATAAGTGCATTTTCGGTCACAAGGAATGTGGAGCAAAATTCGAATGTAGTTTACACGGAAAATGCGACAGACTTAAGAATGAAATACACGGATTTCTAAGTAAGACAACTATTGACGACTTCTCTAAGAAATGGGACTTTGGAATTAACCAAACTATAATCAGCAATTAATTTTATAAATTAAAAAATCACATGAAAATAATAATTTTTATATTCGCAGTTTTATTTTTATTATCAAGCAATAGCCCGGTCAACGCACAGCGCGAAGTGCCTGAAAATCCGGATGGATATTACGATTTAATGTTCAATAAAATGATTCAGGGATATGAGTATATGGCTGCCGGAAACGAGCCGTTTTGGTATCTTGATTTAGATGTGGAAGGCAATCTGGTATTTAATTTAGCTTCAATAAATGAAATAACAACAATACCGATAAGTGAAATGACAGTTACGGAAAATGAGAATAGCATTTCATTTTCAAGCGAAGCTAAATCATTTAAAGCCGAATTCACGTTAAAAGATTGTTTTGACGATATGTCGGGAAATCAATATGACTATAAAGTAACCATAACTTATCAGGGAACAGAGTTATATGGATGCGGAAATAAACTTGATGGCTGGGCATTAAATGATATATTTGCTCTTATAGAAATTGAAGGTCAGCCTGTAAAAGAGATGAAGTTACAAAATCAGCCGATGATAGAGCTTCACCTGAGAGATAAAAAAATAATGGGAAATGACGGATGCAACACATTCAACGGCGGAATAATTTATGCTATTTTCGGAAAAATTAAATTTAACGAAGGTTTTGTTTCAACAAAAATGTTTTGCGTAGAAAACGGCGGATTTGAGATTAAATTTTATTCTGCTTTAAAATCAGCAGATTCATATACATTCAAGAAACTGAGGTTGAAATTTTTCAGCGAAGGGAAAGAAGTTCTTGAATTTGTAAAAATGGATTAACACTAATAATTAAATAAATTGACTTTAAGAAAGATAATTAATGAATTATCTTTCTTTTTTTTATAAATAGAAATTTCTTATGGAAAGTTATTTTGATATATATCGCAAGAATACAATCGGGAATGATATAAGATATAAATCTCCTTACGGCGAGATGAAAATGATTTATGCGGATTGGGTAGCATCGGGCAGGTTATACAGACCTATAGAGGAAAGAATTATAAATGAACTTGGTCCTTTTGTGGCAAACACTCATACGGAGACGAGCGAAACCGGCACGCTTATGACTAAGGCATATCATAAAGCCCATAAGATTATAAAAGAGCATTGCAATGCAGGAAAGAAAGATGTAATAATAGCGGCGGGCTTTGGAATGACGGCAGTGATTAATAAGTTTCAGCGGATTCTTGGTTTGAAGCCGTGCAATTCGATTACGAAGAATAAATGTTTTAAATATGACAACGAATCTGAAAAGCCGGTTGTTTTTATAACTCATATGGAGCATCATTCAAACCATACTTCGTGGTATGAGACAATTGCAGATGTTGTAGTGATTCAGCCAAATAAGGAAATGCTTGTAGATGTTGAAGACCTCGAAAATCAGTTAAAGAAATATTCCGGAAGGAAATATAAATTCGGCTCGTTTACTGCGGCATCGAATGTTACGGGAATAGAATCTCCATATTATGAACTGTCAAAGCTTATGCATAAATACGGCGGATATTGCTTTGTGGATTTTGCGGCGGCAGCACCTTATGTTGATATTGATATGCATCCGGAAGATGATGATGCTTATCTTGATGCGGTAATGTTTTCACCGCATAAATTTCTCGGCGGTCCCGGAACTCCCGGTATAATAGTTTTTAATTCGGATTTATATCCGGGATTTTCACCTGACCAGCCGGGCGGAGGAACTGTATGGTGGACAAATCCCTGGGGCGAGTACAGATATTTCGAAGACATTGAGGCAAGAGAAGACGGCGGCACACCGGGATTTTTGCAGACGATTAAATCCGCTTTGTGCATTGAGCTGAAAAATGAAATGGGTGTTCCGAATATGAGGAAAAGGGAAGAGGAGCTTTTGGGAATAGCATTTAAAGAGCTCAGGAAAATTGATACTTTGAAAATTCTTGCGGATAATATTGAAAATCGGTTAGGAATTCTTTCTTTTTATCTTGAGCCCGTTCATTACAATCTTGTTGTGAGATTGCTGAGCGACAGGTTTGGGATTCAGGTTAGAGGCGGCTGTGCCTGTGCGGGAACATACGGACATTATTTGCTGAATGTAACTTACGAACAATCGAAGGAGATTACGGATAAAATCAGCAGCGGCGATTTATCGAGCAAGCCGGGCTGGATTAGGCTTTCGATTCATCCGACAATGACGAATGCAGATTTGAATTTTGCGATAAATGCTATTGATGAAATTTCCAAGAATTACAAAAAGTGGTCGGAAGATTACAGTTACGATAAACATACAAATGAATTTACGCATAAGACTTCATCTCAAACAGCGGTTGATTATAACTATTGGTTTAGAAAATTAAATAATTAATATGGGTAAAGAATTTAAAGCAATGATAAAAATATCGGGCAGAGTTCAGGGTGTCGGTTTCAGGCATTTTATTTATCAGCTTGCGATATCGAACAGGATATCGGGCTGGGTTAAAAATTCCGGAGAAGGCGTTACCATTGAGGCAGAAGCGTCGAAAGAAAAGCTTGAAGAATTTATTGAAAAAATTCGAAGCGAAAAACCCGAGCATGCAGAAATAAAATCTTTAAACTACGTGGTAATGGAAAGCTGCTGCAAGTATTTTCCTGAGGAAGGAGAGGAAACTGCGTTTACAGGATTTGAGATTCTTCCGTCCGAAAATTAGAGCATAAAAACATTTTAATTCTAACATTTTAATAATATATTCCGTATAGATATTAGTTTTATTAATTTAAATAAATCCGCAATGAAGAAACTTTTTCTATTTCTCGTAACGGCTCTTTTACTTCCTGCAATGTTCGCAATGTCGCAGGATAATCCGAATCTGGATCAGATTCCAAAGGAGCTTAGAAACAGACCAATTTTAAACAACCCTTATTCTCCGAATGCAACTTTAACTGATAATCAGGGTTATGATAATTTTTATATGGGTGTAGCTTTTGCAGAGCCGCATATTTCGGCACACCCGAGAAACCTTACGCAGTTTTTTACGGCGTTTAATACCAATGCAACTTATTACACGCTAAACGGCGGACTTGACTGGGCTATAAATAATCCGGTGTTTCCGAGTTATTCTGCGGCGGGCGACCCTGTTACTGCTTATGACAGTTTGGGGAATCTTTATTATATGAACATGGCAGAATCAGGCTCTTCGATTATCGGATGTTTTAATTTTAAGTCAACAAATAACGGCGTAAGCTGGCTTCCGGGTGTTTGGTCAATTAACGGTAATGATAAGAACTGGATAGCCTGCGACCAAACCGGCGGACCTTATGCTAATTATGTTTATTGCACAATGACGGCGGGAAGCGGCTTCGGTGCCTTTTCGAGAAGTACGGATTTTGGTGCTTCATATCAAACGACTTTTCAGCCGAATACTCAATCACTTCCGGGTATGATGGTTGCAGTAGGACCTTATAAGGAAGGTTCGACAGATGTTCCCGGCGGCTGCGTTTATGTTGTTACAAATTCCGGCGGCAGTTTTTCGGCATATTATACTTTTTATTTATCAACAAACGGCGGTGCATCTTTTGTTCAAATGTCAACACAGCAATTTCCGAATTATGTCGGTACAAATGTTGGCGGTAGAAATTCCGTTGAGAATATGAGAACGAGACCTTATCCTTTTATTACTGCGGATAACAGTTACGGACCGAGGCGCGGAAGATTGTATCTTGTTTATTCATCAAATAATCCTGTGGGAAATGGCAATAAGCCGGATATTTATTGCAGGTATTCTACCGATAGAGGTACAAGCTGGTCGTCACCGGTTACAATTAACGATGATGCAAACAGTACAACACATCATCAATGGCATCCTTCGATTTGGTCTGATAAGGAAACGGGAAGACTTTATGTGAAATGGTTTGATACAAGAAACTGCCCGACAAGCGACAGTGCCGAGGTTTATGCTTCGTATTCGGATGACGGCGGTTTGACATTTGTTCAGAATCAAAAAATCGGTACAAGCAAGTTTAAGATAGATTGCAGCAGTTGCGGCGGCGGCGGAACTCCTCGCTATCTTGGAGATTATGATGCAATTATTTCAAATTCAAAAACTTCAATGCTCGTTTGGTCAGATTTCAGAAATGGTGCATTTGGAAGTTACACTGCATATTATCCTGATTTTGCAATGACAACCGATAAATCTTCGATGAATGTTTTAAATAACGACAGCGGATTTGTTACGGTGAAAATTCCTTCCGTAAAATCTTATAATGATAAAGTAAAATTTTCTCTTGCTCTCGATACCAATCCGACATCGGGTTCGATACAGCTTTCATTTGTCGGAAAAGATTCTATAATGGCATATCCTGATTCGGTAAGAGTAAGGGTGAAAGTGGTCGGCACGGTTCCTGCGAAGACATACAGACTTTTAATTGTTGGCAGAGGCAGTAACGGTACGCCTGTTCACAGAAGAGAAGTAGCAATACTTGCGAACCTTGCACAGCTTACGGTTGGCTCAAACAGGAATGGAATCACAACGATAAAGGTAAACGGCGTAGGCTATACAAGCCGTACTACACTTACATTCCCGGTAGGAACTAGATCGGAAGAGCGTCGTGTAGGGAAAGAGTGTAGATCTCGGTGGTCG
>CALKAJ010000045.1 GCA_937983305.1 uncultured Ignavibacteriota bacterium
TTACAAAATCACCTTTGACCTGCAGATTTCCTCCGCACTGAAGGTCGTATGTTGAAGATGCGTTATGATTCAGAGTTAAGGTTTTTCCTGCTTTGACTTCTATTGCACCGTCGCTCGTTACTACAATCTGGTCAGCGGTAATATTATCATTAACAACAGTCCAACCTGTAATTGTTATTACACCGTCATTGCTTGTCGGATATCTGCTTGCATTAACCCATTGAGTTCCGTTAAACATTTGCCATGCACTTACATTTGTCCAGTTATCACCCCATTTAGTTCTGAAGTCTCCGTTACTCTGAGCGTATCCGCTAACGAGAGGAGTCAGGAGAATCAGAGTAATTATTATTTTTGTTAAGTGTTTCATATTCCTTTAATTTTTTAATTTATACATTCATTACAAAACTACGAAAAGTGACCATAAAAAAAATTAGGACTTATTCTGATTTTTTTGTAGGAATTACTCTAACCCATATGTAGGAATAACTCCTACATTAAAAGGGGATTGATTTGTCTTTTTATAATTAATAAAAAGTATTATTTTGAACAAACTCAATGGAGTATTTAATAAAAGAAATACTAACTCAATATAGAATATTCAAACTTTATTAATATAAATTTTTTTACCCTATATGTATTTACAAAAGTATCAATCAAAAATCGTTTCCGCACGGGAAGCAGTAAAAGTTGTTAAATCCGGCGATAGAGTTTTATTGCACGCAAACAGCTGCTATCCCGAACTCCTTGTTAACGCAATGTGCGACAGATATCAGGAATTAAATGATGTTGAAGTTGCACACCTTACCATTTTCCAGAAACCCTGTTATCTGAAGCCTGAAATGCAAAACCATTTCAGACACAATGCACTCTTCACCAGCGGCCACGTTAGAAAAGCCGTCAATGAAGGCACTGCAGATTTCACACCTGTATTTCTATCTGAAATTCCGTTGATTATCGAAAGGGGAATTTTACCCATTGATGTAGTATTCCTTCATGTTTCCTGCCCTGATGCTCACGGTTTCTGCTCATACAGCGTAAGCAATGAGGTAACAAAAACTGCGGCAGATCACGCTAAGGTAGTTATTGCTCAGATTAACCACAAAATGCCGAGAGTACTCGGAGATAATTTTATTCACGTTGATAAGATAGATTATATTGTAGAATGTGACCCTGACCTGATTGAAGTACCAATGGTTGACCCGAATTCAACCGAAGAAGAAAAGAAAGTTTACAGAAAAATCGGAGAAACTATTGCATCGTTAATCAGAGACGGTGATACACTTCAGATGGGAATCGGAGCAATACCTGATGCAGTATTAACATATCTTACAGAAAAAAATGACCTCGGTATCCACACCGAAATGTTTTCGGACGGATTGATAGATTTAATTGACAAAGGCATTATCACAGGCGACAGAAAAACTTTGCTGCCCGGAAAGATAGTTGCAAGTTTCGTTATCGCAACAAAGAAAACTTTTGATTACATCCATAATAATCCCATAGTCGAATTCAGAACCACAAAGTTTGTAAACGACCCGTATATCATCGCAAGAAACGATAATATGGTTTCGATTAACTCAGCTATTCAGGTTGACTTCACGGGACAGGCATGCTCAGACTCGATGGGACATAAGATTTATTCCGGATTCGGCGGACAGGTTGACTTTATCAGAGGTGCATCAAGAAGCAGAAACGGCAAGCCGATTATTGCAATGCCCTCAACCGCAAAGAATAATACCATCTCTAAAATTGTTGACACATTAACTCCCGGCTCGGGCGTTACAACATCAAAAGCAGATATTCACTATGTAGTAACTGAATACGGTATTGCAGATTTATACGGAAAGACTTTAAGAGAAAGAGTAAAACAGATGATTAGTATTGCGCATCCGAATTTCCGCGATGAACTTGAACAAAAAGCAAGAGAATTTAAATATCTTTGGTAATTGAAAAAAAAAGCAATTGTACTTGTCAGCGGCGGTATGGACAGCGCTCTTACTGCCGCTTTCGCGTTTAAAAAGTATGAGCTCGCTTTTCTACATCTAAACTACGGACAGCTGACACAGAAGCGTGAGCTCAAAGCCTTCAACGACATAGCCGATTATTACGGCGTAAAGCACCGGCTTGTTGAAAGCATAAAATATCTGAGCGATATAGGGGGCTCTGCACTCACAGATAAAAAAATCAAGGTCGAAAAAGCAAACCTCAAAAGCAAGAAAGTCCCTTCCACATACGTTCCATTCAGAAATGCAAACCTGCTCTCAATTGCCGTAAGCTGGGCTGAAGTAATTGGAGCGGAAAGAATTTACATCGGAGCGGTTGAAGAAGATTCCAGCGGATACCCCGATTGCCGAAAAAGTTTTTATGATGCCTTTAACGAAGTCATAAGAATAGGAACAAAAAATAACTCGAAAATTAAAATTGTAACCCCTATTATTAAGTATTCGAAAGATGATATAGTAAAGCTATCGGTGAAAATGGAATCGCCCCTGCATCTTACATGGTCTTGTTACAAAAGCAATACTCTTGCCTGCGGCGAATGCGACAGTTGTGCATTAAGATTAAGAGGTTTTCAATCAGCGGGTTACGAAGACCCGATTAAATACAAAAAAATAATTTCATACATCCGATGACGGATTTGAGAAAAGACAACACGTTAAAAATAGCAGCCGGAATATTCATATCGGGAGTGATATATTTATTCCTCAAAGAGTTTCAGGCAATCATACTGCCGTTTTTTGTGGCATTGATTATTGCAT
>CALKAJ010000046.1 GCA_937983305.1 uncultured Ignavibacteriota bacterium
CCACCGAGATCTACACTCTTTCCCTACACGACGCTCTTCCGATCTACAGAATCTGTAAGGTGAATCCTTCCAATCCGAATATAGTTTATTGCGGAGGTCTCGATATGCAGTTTTCTACTAACGGCGGAACATCTTTTTCTTACAGCGGTGAATCGCATGTTGACCAGCACTCGGTTGCTTTTGCAATGTCGAATCCAAACTATGTGATTATAGGTAATGACGGAGGAATAGATTTTTCTACGAATGGCGGAATTACCTGGAATGAAAGTCTTTCGCTTCCCGTTACGCAGTTTTATGCAGGCGATGTAAATTTTCAGAATCCCTCTGATCTGATGGGCGGCACGCAGGATAACGGCACTAACAGAACTACAAACGGAGCTCTTAACAACTGGGTTGATATTTACGGCGGCGACGGATTTTATTGCCTTTATGATTATCAGAATCCGCAAAGAATGTATGCAGAATCTCAGAACGGATATGTGGGACGCTCAACAAACGGAGGTGCTTCATTCAGCAGTGCTACTTCAGGGCTCGACCTTACTTATACTAACTGGTCAACTCCTTTTGTTATGGATAAAAATAATCCGCTTACGATTTATCTCGGAACTTATAAGATTCATAAATCTACGAACGGAATGCAGAGCTGGCAGGTTATAAGTCCGGACCTCGCTAACGGGCATACGGTAAATCTCGGAACTATTACTACTCTTGATGTTTCAAAATCTAATCCTGATGTTCTATATGCAGGAACGGATGATGCGAATGTTTGGGTAACAACAAACGGCGGAACAAGCTGGGGAAAGATAAATTCCGGTTTGCCGAACAGATGGGTAACGCGTGTTACAATTCATCCTGATTCCGCAAATATATGCTACGTCTCGCTTTCGGGCTATAAAATAGATTCAACGGGCTCACATATTTACAAGACAACAAATTACGGAGTAAACTGGATTAGTAAAAAAGGTAATCTCCCTGATGCTCCGGTTAATGATATTCTAATTGACCCGAGAAAATATTCTAATCTATACATTGCAACGGATTTAGGCGTAATGAGTTCTACTAATGACGGCGCCGATTGGCAGATTATGGGAACGGGGCTTCCGGCTTATATTCCCGTTCACGACCTTACAATTCATTTGCCGACTTTGAAACTTTATGCATGGACACACGGCAGAAGTGCGTATAAAATTGCTTTGCCTCAGGTTACTAACATTAGTCATATTTCCGAAAATCCGGAAGAGTTTAATTTGTATCAAAATTATCCGAATCCGTTCAACTCAATTACAAATTTTAAATTTCAAATTCCAAATGCAGGAATAGTTGCAATTAAAGTTTTTGATATAACAGGTAAGGAAGTGAAGACGCTTGTAAATGATTTAAAACAACCAGGAACATATCAGGTAAGGTTTGATGCGGAAGGGCTTTCGAGCGGCGTGTATTTTATAAATCTTTCAACAAACAATTTTTCCAAAACCATAAAATCTATTTTAATAAAATGAAAAAGATTACTTATTTCTTTTTGGCAGTTTTATTCACGGGAATTTTTTCTTTTGGCTATGTGGTTTTTACAGCCGACTATTCTGATAATGATACTGCTCCGCAAATAAATAAAGAGCAAACAGATACACTGCCGATTTCTACTTTTCCATATCAATCGGTTTTCAATTATAACTTCGCAAATATCGGCGGATTGAATGGCGGCTCTGTCGGAGCTATATGGCTTAACGGAAAATATTTTTTTAACAGATGGAACAGCAGCAGATTTTACATCTGCTATGATAACGGTCCGGGTGGAGGTCCGGGCTCAACTATTGATTCTATTATTGGTCCAAGCAATTGCAGAGATTTAACTACAGACGGTACTTACCTTTACGGAGGTCCGGCTTCAACTACTTTATACAGAATTGACCCGAATACGGGCTGGACTTTAAAAACATTTACGCTTGCAGGCGGAAATACAAGAGCTTTGGCATGGGACCCGAACAGAAAAGGATTCTGGAATTCAGCTTTCACCGGTGAAATATTTTTCCACGATACAACAGGTGCTTTGAAGTTTTCTATTCCTTCCACTTTAACCGGGAAATATGGAATGGCTTTTGACAGTTTATCTTCTCCCGATTCAGCTTTTCTTTGGGTATGGAATCAGGGAACGGGCTCGCTGACAAATGAACTTGTAAAATATCATATACAATCAGGCGCGATAAAAGCTGTTTATATTTTTAATTTGCTCGGGCAATCAGTTGGAATTGCAGGCGGTGCGGAAATGGTTGTGAAGAATAACAAACTTCTTCTTTTGCTGAATTTTCAGAATTTTGCACTTATCGGATATAAGGTAAAAGATTTGCCTTTAACAGGTATTGGAAAAGAAAATAATTTTGTTGAGAGCTATTCGTTAAGTCAAAATTATCCGAATCCGTTTAATCAATCTACTGTAATTCAGTTTCAGGTTCCCGCTCTGTCATTCCCGAATGTTTCTATCGGGAATCCACTTGTAGTAATCAAGGTGTATGATTTATCAGGCAGAGAAGTTAAAACACTCGTCAATGATTACAAACAACCCGGAACATATCAGGTAAGGTTTGATGCGGAAGGGCTTTCGAGCGGCGTTTACTTTTATAAAATGACTGCCGGAGAATTTTCTGATGTGAAGAAATTTGTTTTGATGAAATGAAAAATTTATAAAGTTTTTCTAGTTGTAAAGTTTATTAATTTGTAGAAATCCCTTTTTCCTGAAATATGGGAAAAGGGATTTTTTATTATGCTTGGGGTAAAAAGAGTTATTCTAAAAAATTAATATATCAGAGTGAAGAAAAATTAAGAATTACATTAAAAGAGAAAGTAAGAAAGCGGGAAAATCCAAAAATTTAAAATAAGAAATAACAGTACTTTAAGCTAAATCGGGGGTGAAAAAAGGCGATTT
>CALKAJ010000047.1 GCA_937983305.1 uncultured Ignavibacteriota bacterium
TACGTCGACCACCTAGATCTACACTCTTTCCCTACACGACGCTCTTCCGATCTAACTTCCAAAGCAGGAGAAGGCAATTTAATATAGTTTAGTGTCTGCTTAAACCAATTCCAGAAAGGGGGACCGTCCGGAAGCATTTTTACAAGATTATAATCCAAGGCTACAATGAATCGTGGGCTTCCCCATACTCCCGGAAGAACTTCATAAGAATTAATGTTCTCATTTATTGCTATTGGTTTTGAATAAGAAAGGTTTCGTGCCGAATATCCTATACTTATTTCAAGCCAATCTACCCAGTATTTCTTCAAATCTTTAGGCAATAAATTATATACATTAAAAGAAAGGAAAAAAGTTTGTCCTGAATAATTATCAATAAAATTATTCGAGGGATTTCTTGACAATTCACCATGCCATTCAGGTTTGAAGTACATGGCTTTTGGTGTTATATTTTGTAATATTGGCAGGTAATGCTGAGATACAAAAAACAAACTGCCTAACATATCAAAATAGAAATCTGATGGTTCAAAACCCCAATCCTTTCCGTATCCATCCATTATCTCAATATAAGTTAAATAGGTCAAGCAGGTTAAACCACCTAACCAAATCGAACTCTCTTTACTTATTCCTACTTCTTGATATAAATCTCGATATAAATAACTTATAAAGTTACCTGACCAGAAATGCCCAAATTTATCTGTATATAAGGCATAATCCCAACTCTCTATAATCCGGAAATTTGTTTTATCTTTCCAAATTGAATTCAATTGGTAATTATGTTGTAAAATAAACAGTCCGGCAGTCCCGCCAACTAAAGCAAGACTTGGAAATAATTTCAGATGAGTTTCCTTAAACGGTAATTCGCCTGAAATCGTTGCTCTTTTATAATCGGCAAACTTCAGTTCCATACTATCAATTCTCTCGTATTCATTAACTTTGTTGTTATCGGTTTTTCCATTTATATCCTTTTGAGAATTATCAGCTATTGTATTTTCTGCAACCAATATTTCAACACCTAATAACAGTAAAATCAACCTAATTATCATTTTCCCAATAATCATTTAAACTGTTCCAACCGCATTTACTACAGCTATATTGCTTGGACCACTTGTTTCATCTCCTTTTCTAGCTTTTACCAAATATTGAATGGGTAAACCGACCGGATGACCGCTGTGAACATAACTTGTTTTGGTTATTACATTCAATAAAATCCATTGAGTATTTGGCGGAATACTATATTCAATTACAAATTGCGTTCCCGGAGAATTACCGTTTCTACTCCAATCAAGCTCGATAGAGCCGTCAGGAAGTAACTCGGCTACCAATTCATTCGGTGGAACCGGTGAAACAGGATAATGACTTCCATCCCGGGGAGAAATACCGAGTTGCAGCTTCAAAGCAGTAGTAACTGCGGGATTTGCCTGAATTTTATTCACAACAAGACGCACTTTGTCAATTATCGAATCCTTTGTAGCGTCTTTGGTATCGACAGCGGAGGCAAGAGCGGCTTTTTTCGCCTCGACATCGTTTAGATTAGTGGAATAAGTCGGCTGAAGAGTAGAAATCGGCGTTAAATCACCGGCAACAAGTCCAAGTGCCGCAGTATTTGCAGTAGCTATTGTAACGAAATTTGCAAGCCAAGCAACAAAATCGGCGTCTTTTGAAGGAAAATAATTAGCCATATCAATAATCTCCTAAATTTATTCAAGAAAAACACATTATTTCAAAATAAAAATTCCAAGATTCCAAAGAAAAATCAAAAGTTTCTTCGTAAAATCTCCAAATTACCAAAGAATAGAAGCATATATCTCAAGAAATATTGGAGGAATCTTGAGAAATTATGTTTCTATTTCTTTAATAATAAAAATTAACCATACATTTCCTATTTCTTTATTGTTTTATCAAATCGTAATACCGATTCCAGTTCCTACAGTTAAGTAACATGCATTTGGATAAATTTCGGTGCGATACGATTTTATTTTCATATCGCCCCTTCTCCTCTTTCATTCGTTCTGATTTTGATTACATCTTCGACAGTGTACACAAAAATCTTTCCATCGCCGGTATTTCCTGTATGAGCATATTTCTGTATGACATTTACAGCTTCTTCAACCATTTCATCAGAAACAACGACTTCGAGTTTTATTCTTGGAATAAACTCGACCAAATCATAAACTATTTTATCAGGAGCATTTTTTGCCCTGCTTTTACCAAAACCCTTAATATCTGATACTGTAACACCGGGTAAACCTTCTATTTTTGTTAACTCATCAATAACTTCCAATAGTTTAAAGGGTCTTATAATTGCTTTTATTTCTTTCATTTTATTTTCCTAAAATATTTTATAAAATTCCGGCTTGTTTTGATGACAAGCCGGATATAATTTACATTTCTGCTTCGACTTTCCTTTTTTCAAACCAACTATATATCGAAGGAATAATCAACAAGGTTAAAATTGTTGATGTGATTAACCCTCCAACAACAACAACTGCAAGCGGTTTTTGAACTTCAGAGCCTGCACCGGTTGATACAATTGCCGGAACCAAACTAAAAATAGTAATGAATGCTGTCATAAGCACTGGGCGCAACCTGTCCATACTACCTTTTTCAATTGCTTCACTAAGAGGCAAGCCTTCTTCTCTAAGCTGATTAATATGAGTAACCAGTACAACTCCATTGAGAACTGCCACCCCAAATAGTACAATAAACCCTACAGAAGCAGGGACAGATAAGTATAGACCCGATAAATAAAGAGCCACTATACCTCCAATCAATGCAAAAGGTAAGTTAGAGATTACGAGCATTGTTAATCGCATTGAATGAAATGTTACAAACAGCAATAAAATGATTAATCCAAGTGCAATTGGAGCAATAATAATTAATTTGGTCATTGCTCTCTGTTGACTCTCAAACTGTCCTCCCCAGTTTAAATAATATCCGGCAGGTAATTTTACATTTTGTTTTATTTTTTCTTTTGCCTCTTTAACAAAGCTTCCAATATCTCTACCGCTTATATTCAATTCAATTCCAATTCTTCTTATACCATCCTGACGACTGATTTGAACAGGTCCTTCAATCATTTTTATTTCTGCTATTTGTGCTAATGGAATATTAGTTCCAGTTTTTGTAGGTATAAAAATGTTGCCGATAGTTTCAATTGAATTTCTTTTATCTTCAGGAATACGAACAGCTATATCGAAATTTTTATTTTCTTCATAGAATTTTGTAGCCGACTTTCCCGCTATTGCTATTTCAACAACATTTTGGACATCACTAATATTTAATCCATATCTGGCTATTTTACCTCTGTCAATTGCAATAGTTAAATAAGGTTGACCATCTACTTTTTCGGTTATTAAGTCTGTACCACCTTTAATTCCAGTAAGAACTTTTGCTATTTCATCAGCTTTTTCTTTTAATATTTCTATATCATCACCAAACAGTTTTAAGATCAGTTGAGCTCTTGTACCTGCAACAATCTCATCAATTCGGCACTGTATTGGTTGACTGAATCCAAAAGCAATTCCCGGTATCGATTCAAGTGATTCTCTCATTTCATTATTTAGTTCTTCTCTTGAAATATTTCTTTTCCATTGGCTTTTTGGTTTTAAAACACCAACATATCCAGTTTTATCTACTCCTCTGGTATCGAGGGCAACTCCTGTTTGTCCAATTCTACCCACAACTTCGTCTAATTCCTCGAACTTCTCAAGTTTTGAAATAGCCATTTTTTGAACTTCTATCGATTTTGGTAGTGAAACACCAGGTAATAATGCAATATCCATATCAAAAGCACCTTCATCCATAATTGGTATAAATTCTGTACCTAAGCGGGTAAAAAGAAGCAATGAACCAATTAAAGCGATAACGGATGTAATTAGAATAACATATTTCCTTCTTATGCTATACCTAAGAAGAGGAAGGTATTTTTTAGAGAAAAACCTCATTACAGGACTTTCTTTTTCAGCTTGAGGTTTAAGAAATATAGCACATAATTGAGGTATAATAAATATTGACATTAGAAGAGATGCAATTATGGCTAAACCCACTGTTATAGCTAATGGTGCAAACATTTTACCTTCAATGCCTTCCAATGCAAGAATTGGTATAAATGTTATTGCAATGATAAGTTCTCCGTAAATACTTGGCTTCCTGACATCGAGAATTGCTTTTAAAACAAGAGACATCCTATTCATAATACCTTTGCCTTCGTTTAACATTCTTTGAACGTTTTCAACTTGAATGATGGAGGCATCGAATTTCATTCCGGTTGATATAACAAGGCCTCCAATAGACATTAGATTGGCACTGATACCAAGCAATTTCATAAAAACAAAAGTCAGCAAAAGAGATATTGGAAGAGCTATTAATATTACTGCAGAACCTCTAAAACTTCTTAATAAAATAAAAGTAATAATTAATACAAGTATTGAGCCTTCTAAAAGAGCTCTGATAATTGTAAAGATACTATCATCAACTATATCGGTTCTATCATAATAAGGAACAATTTTGATACCTTCAGGAAGCATATTACTTTCATTGATTTCGTTAACTTTTTCTTTTACTTTATGTACTACTTCCCGACCATTTTCACCTCTCAGCATCATTACAATTCCACCAACAGTTTCGTTCTGACCGCTCTTTAGTGCGGCACCCATTCTTACCGCTTCTCCAATATTTACTTGAGCTACATCTTTAATGAAAACAGGAGTTCCTTCGAAAGATTTTAAAACAATATTTTCAATATCATTTATTGATTTAATTAATCCAACGCTACGAATAATATATTGGTCGGAACTTCTTTCAAGAATATTACCTCCAACATTTTGGTTGTTGTTCCCTATAGCAGAATATACCTCATCAGCAGTGATATTGTATTTTAGTAGTTTATCTGGAGAGATAATTACTTGATATTGTTTAAAATAACCTCCAAAAGAGTTAATCTCATTAACTCCGGGAACATTCTTCAACTGAGGTGTTATAACCCATTCTTGAAGAGTCCTTAAATTACTAAGATATTTTATTTTACCAAGTGAATCATCGGGCATATTTCCTTCAAGAGTATATTGATATATTTCTCCCATTACAGTTGCAATAGGTCCCATTGCAATTTCGACTCCTTGAGGAACTTTTTCTTTAGCTTCATCTAAACGTTCAAATACCAGTTGTCGGGCAAAGTAAATGTCAACATTATCTTTGAAGACTAAAGTTACAATGGAAAGTCCAAATTTAGTTACAGAACGCATTTGAACTACATCCGGTATTCCTCGCATTGCCATTTCAATTGGATAAGTCACATTTCTTTCTATTTCAATAGCTGAAAGTCCGTCGGCATGACTGATTATTTCAACTTGTATATTTGTAACATCTGGGAAAGCATCAATGGAGATATTATAAGCTGAATAAATCCCGAATGCTATTATCAATAAAGAAATGAATAAAATCATTCCTTTTCTTGTGAGTGTCAAAGTTATTAATTTTTCTAACATCAGTGTTCATGCCCCTCTAATTCTTCTTTTTTCATTTCACTATTTAAGTAGAAAACTCCTTTTGTGATTAGAATATCACCTTCATTAAGACCCTCTCTGATTTCAATTCTTTTATTTGAAGTTAAACCTATTGATACAAATCTTTGCTCAAATGTTGTATCAGATGTCCTAATAAACACAAAATATTTTTCACCTTCTTTAACGACCGATTCTTCAGGTACCATGATAGCATGCGTATTATCGCCGACCGGTAATTTTAGTTCTCCAAACATTTGTGGTTTTAATTTATTCTGATTATTTGAAAATTCAGTTCTTACTAACAACGTTCTGGATTTTTCGTCAATAGATTGACCAATATATATGACATTACCAGTAAATTCTTCATTGGGATATACAGAAGATACAAAAACAGCGGATGTTTTCTGTGTGAATTTATTTAAATCTTTTTCAAATACTTGTCCATCAATCCAAACTGAGCTAGTATTAACAACTTTAAAAGCACTTGTATTTGTTTCTATTAACTGACCAACAACTATGTTCCTTTCAACTACAATTCCGTTGATTGGTGACTTTATGGGTAAAGTACCCGATGTATGTTCATCATGGGAATTGCCATTGAGCATATCATCATCAGTAAGTCCTATAGAATGGATCCTTTTATCCTCAGCTTTGAATTCAGCCAATGCTTTTTCGTATTCAGCTTGACTTTCTAATAAACTTTTTTGAGAACCTATTTTCTCGTCAAATAACTTTTTTTGTCTTTCATATGTTGATTTAGTAAAATCAAGGTTTGCTTTTGCCTTTAGAAAACCAGCCTTAATTGTTCCAATGTCTAATCCTTCGACCATCATAAGAACCTGACCAGCTTTTACGTAATCACCGATCTTCACAAACACCTTCTGTACTCTTCCTTGTACTAATGAGCCAACATAAGCTTCATTATCTTGATTGGGTACTATGGTTGCGGGAAGCGAAATAAAACCGGTCATAGATTGTAACGAAACTGTCTCTGTTTCAATACTAATCAGTTTAAGTGATTCTTTATTTAATGTTACTATCTCTGAGTGTTTTTCATGCTCATTCTCATGTTTCTCTTCAATCTTGGGGGTTTCTTTTTCACTACATCCTAAAAGTATAAATGCTTGAAAAATAACAACCAATAATATTTTGATATTTAATTTCATTTATTTCTCCGATTCTTATTTATTAATTAGATTTTGTCCAACAATTTCTTCTATACTAAAAATTGACTGATAATAGCTTAGAAGTGCTGTATTATAATTATTTCTCGAACTTATCAAAGTCTGTTTAGCAAGCAAATATTCGAGATATGTTGATTCGCCAACTTCAAAACTTTTTGAAGCTGTTCTAAAAATCTCTTCTGATTGAGGTAATATGTCATTCAAATAAAGTTTTACTTGTTTGAGATTATTCTCATAATCGGTCATTGAACTTTTTAGTTTTAAGGCTATGTCATTTTTTGTTAATTGAAGGACATTTTCTGATATGGATTGATTTGCATTTGCTTCCTGAACTTTACCGCTTTGTTCAAACATAAACCATAAAGGTACTGATACTCCAGCCGATATACCGTGAAAACCGCTTTGATTATCCAATGTTTGAGACAAATATGCTAGATTCACCTTTGGCAAGTAGGTAGATTTAGCAAGGCTTATATCTACTTTTGAAATTTCGTAATTTAGTTCAGCAATCTTTATTTGTGGATTGTTTTCTTCAATTAATTTGAGATAATTTTCTTTGTTTAAAGAATAATCT
>CALKAJ010000048.1 GCA_937983305.1 uncultured Ignavibacteriota bacterium
TCATATACTTTTATTTTAACAATGCCTGAATTTATAATTTGAAATTTAACATTTGAAATTAAATTGAACGGATTCGGAAAGTTTTGCTCCAACACGAAATCAGACGGAATGCCAAAACCAATCTTTCTTATATTCGTAGGATTACTCAATATCGTATTAAACAAAGCCGAAGACACCATATAAGCATTCCCGGGATATTGATTTATCATTACTATAATACTCGTTTTTGAAGTCGTATCAAACAGAAAGCTTGACGTATATCCCCTGATACTGCCGCTGTGACCAAACAAAACTCTTCCGCTAATGACATACCTTATCACACCGAGCCCGTAACTCAAGCCCGACTGCGGAGTAAATGTCAACATCTGAGACATCGAACCCGCATTAAGAACCTGATTACCAAAGAGCAACTGATACCACCTCGTCATATTTTCCGAATTTGAATACATCGCACCGGCGCTCCATGCCGAACTCAAAAGAGACGTTCTCGGAGTACCGCTGATATCAACGCCATTCGCCCAGGGATGTGCAATCGTATCGGGAACAGATTCCTCAACCGCAAAAAAAGTATTGGAAAGACTTAAAGGATTTAAAATCAACTGCCTGATTTTATACGAGACATCTGAGTTTGTAATTGCCTTAACAATCAAACCCAGCAATAAATAATTTGTATTCGAATACTGAAAGCCCTGTCCCTTCGGAAAATAAGGCGATGATAAAAACCTGACAAGCAGCTCCTGTGTTGTCCAAATCCTGTTAGGATTAGAAAGAATCGAATCCGCATAGCCCGGCTTGGTTGTGACATCATAAATACCGCTTGTATGATTTAGCAGCTGCCTGATTGTAATTGTCGAATCAATGTACTGATAATTATCTATCCAATGATAAATCGAATCGTCAAGGTTCAAAAGATTTTGTTCCCTTAGCTTTAATACAAGCACAGACATAAACGTTTTAGTATTACTGGCAATACCTAAATACATATTCTTTGAGATATTAACCCCCTGATGGGAAACTCCGCTCACTCCAAACCATGTGCCTTGTCCCGGAATCGTAACAGACGAAGAAATACCTTTAAGACTCATAACATTCCTCATACTATCAAGCGTAACCTGCAGCTTAGAAGCGAGTGCCGGGTCAAAGCCAAACGCATTTCCAGAACTTAGAGAAAACCATACAAGCAGCAAACCAAAAAACCTTAAGAGCTGATTCATACAGAAAATAATTAAATTAATAAGTAAATATAAACTAAACTATCAGAAAGAACCGCAACAATCAGGCATATTACTTTAACAGAACTAATTTCTTTGTTATCGTAAAACCATCAGCATACAATCTGTAGAAATAGAAGCCTCCTGCAAGTCCTGCCGCATCAAATCTTACGCTGTAGGTCCCCGGCTGTAATTCTTCATTATCCACAAGCGTCATCACCTCTTTACCCATTATGTCATAAACTTTCAGCTGTATCAAACCCGCTATTGCGCATTGAAAATTGATAATAGAAGATTGATTAAACGGATTCGGATAATTTTGCTCAAGAGAAAATGATTTTGGTATTTCACTTCCAATTTTCTCAATTGCAATCACTTCCGAAAGAGGTCGCCTCCAAACAGACCAAGTAGAGATTCCGGCAAATATATAACTGTTAGCAATTAATAAAGAATATACAGTTGGATAAACCATCCATCCTTCATTAATTGTTGTCCAGTTTTGGCCGTCATTTGTTGTTACCCGGACTCCGCCTGTTCCCGACGGATAATTAGTGCTGCCTGCAAATACAGATGAACCATAATTGCACAATACATTTACCATCTTATTACCAATAGTTGTATTGCTCCAGTTTTGCCCATTGTTTGTTGAGATATATACACCTGTATCGTTCAGTCCTGCATAAATCTTATTCCCGCTTATTGTAAGTGCATAGACAGATTTACTGCTCAATGAAGTTTGGACCCAATTTATACCGTTATTAGTGGATAAATAAACCCCGCCTATACCTGCGGGATAATTGTTACATCCGGCAAAAATATTTGTACCATTAATTGTTATTGCTCTTACCATTCGATTGTTCAGTGAGCTTTGCTGCCAGGTCTGTCCTAAGTTTTCCGATATAAATATTCCATTGCTGTCGCTACCTGCAAAAACTCTATTGCCCGAAATAGCAAGTGTGTAAATATTTTTATTATTTAAAGTTGACTGGTTCCACGACACACCATTATTCGTTGAAATATAAACACCATAATAGAATGTTCCAGCGAATATTATTGAATCTTTTGAAGCGATAGTATGTACTTCCCTGTTATTCAAGGAACTTTGAATCCAGTTTTGACCGTTATCAGTCGAAGTGTAAATACCATATGCATCAGTACCGGCAAATAATTTTGAAACACCTGTACCGGTACAATAGACAGATTTTCCGTCAAGTCCTGAAGATGGAAGCCATTGACTTTTGATATCACTAAGAAAAAATGAATTGTTAAGAATAAAATAAGCGATTAAAGAAAAAATAAATTTCTTCATATTAGAATGTCATTTTTTTATTTTAATATTGTTAATTACTTTCATTTAAGTACAACAAATAAAAAACCGGTAAGTAAAAATATCGGTCTTTTCATTTTAATAAAATTAGTTTTTTAGTTTGGGTAAATTTTTCTGTTATTAGCTGATAGAAATATATTCCCGATGTTAAATTATCCGCACTGAAATTCACCTCATATGTTCCCGGCTGAAGAGATTCGTTTACGGGCACGGCGACCTCTTTGCCGAGCAAATCATATATTATAATTTTTGCAATGCCTGTATTTACCATTTGCCATTTTATTTTTGTCGTTGAATTAAAAGGATTTGGATAGTTCTGCTCCAGTTTATATTCCGAAGGAATTTCAGATGATATATTTTTTATTCCTATAACCTGAGAAACTTGTCTTTGCCATATTCCCCCGCCGGACAATGCAGTATATACAATATTATCAAGAACCGCTATCGCTACTACCGGGGTATTTACCGGTGAATTAGTGAATCCTTCGTTTCTTTTAGATCGGAAGAGCGTCGTGTAGGGAAAGAGTGTAGATCTCGGTGGT
>CALKAJ010000049.1 GCA_937983305.1 uncultured Ignavibacteriota bacterium
GCAAATGGTACGATATAATCCGGCGGTGGTCCGCTTTGGTCTGTTGAGACTGACTGCAATCTGCCCGCAAAGTCATAGTTATAGTAATATGCTCTGTAATCGTTGTCGTTTGTGTTTTGATATTTGAGCATTGTCAACTGATTTTGTGAGTTGTAATAGTAATACGTTACTTTCATTCCAAGTCCTGAGATGTAGTTCCACATCTTTTTAACCCTGCCTCTTGAATCGTATCTGTAATACTTATAACTCCAGTTTTCTTCTCCTTTGGTTCTGTATGCTGTGGCGGTCAAACTTCCCTTTGTGTTGTTTTCCTCTCCGTAATAATCCTGCGGAAGAACGGATGTGAATATATTCGCATTTGCGGGATAGTTTGCAAGCGTATCATATACATTTACCGTAAGGAAATTTCCGGGTGAAAGACTATAGTTCTCAAATCCGTAATTCTGTCCGGGCTGGGGGTTCAGGTTTTCCCAGGCGGGGATATAGTTCTCTGTCAGGGTTTCTCCGATATATAGCAATCTGTTCATTCCGTCATATCCTCTGAATGTTATATACTTTGCAGGTGGGGTTTCTGTTGAACGGTTCAATTGGTTCGCATCCTGTGAAAATCGGAGATTATCGTTTTTATCGTATTTATATTTTACAAGTCCCGCATCCGGTGTTGTGCGGCTTGATTGTCTGCCGAATTCGTCATAACTGTAGTAAATATGCTTATCGTTCGGGGTTTTTACTTCTATTACTCTGTATAAATCATCGTACTTATAATCTGTGTTTAGCGGTATCAGCTCTTCAGGAGGAGGATTGTCGCTTGGAATGCCTTCTATATATTTTACTTCTCTTCTTAAATTTCCAACTGCATCGTAATATTTATCAAACAGATTGCCTGTTTCATCTGTAAATTCTTTCTTTACCACCATTCCGGGAATAAGTCCGAATGTATATGGATATCCGTTATAATATGTCTCTGATTGGAGTGTATAGCTTGCATCGGCATTTTCTGTCTTTGACGGGTTTAAAAACTCATTATATGAATATTTTGTTATGTTTTCCCTTCCGTCTTTTGTCTCAAGCTTCAATCCGAGATAGTTGTATTTAATTGCAGTACTGTCGAAGTTTATATTATCTGTGTATAGTCGGCTTTGTTTAATTCTGTATAATCCATCGAAATAGAATCTTGTGTATTTACTGCTGTCATTGTCAAGTTTTGCTTCAATTTTAACATAGTTATCCAAATCAAAATAATTATATTTCAAAGTTGATGTGTTATATAAATAAGTTGTATCAATTTGAATCCTCTTTTTTATTCCGCTTACATTCAAAACAGGGGCATACTGCAGGCACCAGTTTTGTGTGTTCATACAGTTTGAATTTATATAATTAGCAATCTCAACATTACAGTAAAAAGGCGGAGGGTCAGAAGGGTTTTCCAGATTTAATTCAGCATCAATTATGAAGCCCTTAAAAGGTAATTCGGAATTAATAATATGATTTTGCATAAGCAGAGTAACATCAAATATATTCTCATAGATTCCATTACAACCGTTTGTCATTGGGGCGTTTAATAAGTAGTCACCTGAAAAGTTTGCTATTTGAAAGCTGATTGTTGTATCAGCAGGGCTAACTTCCTGAAATTCGCTCAAGGTCTTAAAACGGAATTTCAGGGATTCTGCAAGCGTATCGCTTTGATTTATTATTCTATAATATCTTTGCGGAAATATTTTTATAAAAGCATTATCAATCTGAATTATATTTGTATCAATTAAGTTTGCATCGCTAAACCTGATTAATGGTAAAAATTTACTTTCCGGTAATAATGGGTTTTCAGGTGGAGGTCCTCCATGACTTCGTTTCTCAAGTCTGAATGCAGGAAAATATCCGTAATATTTTGAGGTTGTACAATCGCTATTAAATTTTGCAAAATTATGTGTTATGTCATTTATAAAATCATAAGTTGCCATTAAATCTGATTTTATTGAATAATTGAAGTTTTCATAAAAAACAGTTGTATCAATTTGCATTTCTACAGGTCCGAAATCATA
>CALKAJ010000050.1 GCA_937983305.1 uncultured Ignavibacteriota bacterium
AAGAATCTGTATTGTGGTAAAGATATTCTTTTGATAAATCGAGATAAAGATTAATCTGTTTAATAATATCCTGAGGTTTTTTTAGTTCAACTTTTATTGAATCAATAGATTTACTCTGAGAATAAGAATTAATAAAAAGAGTAAATAAAATCGTGATTATAAGCAAAATTTTATTCATTAATCCAAATTTACCGATAAAATTCAATATAGAAAAGCTAAAACAATATGAAAATATTTATTTGACTTTAAATATATTTTTTGTATTTTTGTAGTGAACGAAGTGGAGAGAAGTGGATGAAAGTGGGTACTTTTGATGCGCTGCCCCGTTTTTAAAATTTTTTTATAACAGAACCTAAATTATAATGTTCAGTGGCAAGGCAATATGTAGCTTAGATAACAAATCAAGACTGATTTTTCCTTCAAGATTCAGGAAGTATATCAGTCCCGAAGCTAATAACAGATTATATCTGACATCAGGTATGGATGGCAGTATTCTTGTTTATCCGGGAAATATATGGGAAAAGTATGTTGAGAAGTTATCGGTGTACAATGTTTTTGACCCTGACCAGAGACAGTTTTTGAGGATATTTCTTGAAAATGCAACAGAATGTGAACTTGATAATCAGAACAGGATACTAATACCACAGGACCTTATGGAATTCGGAGGGCTTGAAAAAGAGGTAGTAATAATAGGTCTTTTGGATAAACTTGAGATATGGAATCCGGAAAGAAAAAAGCATTACGATGAGCAGAGTAAAATTACTTATGAAGAAGTTGCGAGAAAGGTAACGAGTGATATATTCAAACCAATACAATGATTTGGAATTAGATTTTCATATACCTGTTCTTTCACATAAGGCAGTAGAATACTTAATTAATCCTTCCTTAAATGACTTGATAATTGTTGACGGTACTACAGGCGGAGGCGGCTATTCTGAGATAATATGTAAACAACTGCAAAATCCCGGTAAATTAATTTGCTTTGACAAAGATCTTAATGCCTTATCATTTACCCAAAAAAGGCTTTCAGATTGTCAGGTAAAAATAGAATTTGTCAACGGGAATTTCGGTAACTTAAAAGAAGAGTTGAATAAATCAGGAATTAACAGAGTTTCAGGAATCGTGCTTGACTTAGGACTTTCATCATATCAGCTTGAAAAGGAAGACGGATTCAGCTATATGAGAGATACATCTCTTGATATGAGAGCCGATATAAGAGACAGAGAAACTGCAAGCGACTTAATAAATTCCAGACCCAGACGAGAATTAGAAATAATATTTTCGGATTACGGTGAAATAGGAAATGCAGGCAGGCTTGCCGATTTAATAGCAGATAGAAGAAAGAGAAGGAAAATTGAGACAACAGGAGAATTAATTGAGGTAATAAACTCAGGATATAAGTTACCCAAGTCAGGAGCTTATGATTTCTACTCAAAAATTTTTCAGGCATTAAGAATTGCGGTAAATAATGAACTGGAAAATCTCAGAAGCGTATTGAATGACTCGCTTGATATTCTTGAGGAAGGCGGCCGCCTTGTTGTAGTTTCATATCATTCACTGGAAGACAGAATGGTAAAAAATTTTATGAGAGATAACAAGGCAACCAAAAAAGGAGACGGAAAATTGAAGGTATTGACCAAAAAACCGGTTATACCCTGCGAAGAAGAAATTAAAGCAAACCGCCGCGCAAGAAGTGCAAAATTACGTGCGGCTGAAAAAATAAAATGAATGGATAAAAAAAAGGTATCGGTGTTTTACATTATGATTTTTATGATATTAACGGCAGTATCAATCGGATTTCTGATAAACAACATACTTACATACGATAAACTTGCAAAGCAAAACAGAGAGTTGAGAGTAAGGGAAGACGAACAAATCAGAGAGAATCTGAAACTGAAAATTGAAATAGAGAAATTAAGTTCTTTCGAAAGAATAAAAAAACTTGCAACAGAAAAACTCGGAATGATATATACAGATTCTGCAATTATTAAAAATGAACTGATAGTTATTCCAAAAATAAACTAAATGCAAAAAGAAAAACAAAATAAAGGAATTATTAACTTAACATTTGATAAGAAGATAAAGATTATCTCCGCTCTCTTTGTTTTGTTTTTTATTGTTTTAATAGGAAGACTTTTCAACGTTCAGATTATAAATTCCGAGAAATTTCAACTTACCGCAAAAAAACAAATTCAGAAAAAGGAAATTATAAGACCGCTAAGGGGAGTCATTTTTGACAGAAATATGAAGCCTCTGGTTACGAATGTTTTTGATATATCCATTACGGCTAACACAAAAAGGATAAAAGATTTAGACAGCACTTTAAGTATAATTTCTAAATTCACCGAAGGCGATAAAGGAAAGTATATTTCCCTGTTGTCGCAGAAGCAAGATGCAGAGGTTCAGATAGAAAAATTATCCGGTGTTCAGGATACCAGAAAATTTGATACACTTAAGTTAGATGGAATTACTATTACAAAAAGTCCTGTCAGGCACTATACATACGGCTCGCTTGCATCGCAGGTTCTCGGATATACAGATGACCAATATAAAGGAAGAAGCGGAATAGAATATACGTACGACAAAGAGTTAACAGGTTCTACAGGACTTGTAATAATGCAGAAAGACGGACAAGGCAATAAAAGGCCTTTTCAGGGACTATTTCAGAAATATCCCGAAAACGGAAGCAATATTGTGGTGACCATAGATATAAACATTCAGCAAATAATAGAGGAAGAATTGTTGAAAGGAGTAAAAGAGTCTGGAGCGAAAGGCGGCAAGGTTCTCGTAATATCTGTGAGAACCGGCGAGATCCTTGCCATGTCTTCGTATCCGACTTTTAACCCTAATGAAAAGAAAAGTTCGGATACTTCGGGAATGAAAAACAGGGTTATATCCGATATTTATGAGCCGGGCTCAACATATAAATTAATAACAGCAGCGGGTTCTCTCGAAGAAAATTTATTTAACAGGAATTCAGTTATTAATACAGAGAACGGGGAATATGTTTTAGCTAAAGATTTAGTCATAAGAGATGTTCACGGTTCGCCGTCAATGACGCTTGAAGAAGTAATTATAAATTCAAGCAATGTTGGAATCGCAAAGATATCGGAGAGACTCGGTAAGGAAAAGTTTTATAAATATTCCAGAAGTTTTGGATTGGGTACATTTTCAGGTATTGAAATAATGGGCGAGAACAAAGGATTATTAAAGCATCCCTCAGACTTCAAAACCGGAACACTTCAGTTCTGTTCGATGGGTTATCAGATAATGACAAATGTTTTGCAAATTTCATTAGCTTATGCTTCAATTGCGAACAATGGATTATTGATGAAGCCGCTAATAGTTAAAAAATGCATTTCACCTGAAGGACAAATACTCTGGAAAAATGAACCGTTAACACTCAGGCAAACTGTTTCGGAAAAAACCGCTAAAATTTTAAATGAGTTTTTTGTTGGTGTGATAAATAACGGAACAGGAACAGCTGCCGAGCTTGAGACTGTTTCGGCGGCAGGAAAAACCGGTACAACCCAAATATTAACAAAAGGCGGATATTCAAAAACCGCACACAATGGTTCTTTCATCGGTTACTTTCCTTCAGATAGTCCGTCATTATTAGTTGCGGTTTATATGGACGAACTGGTAAATACAGGTGATTTTTACGGAGGTAAAGTAGCGGCTCCCGTATTTAAAAGAATTTCCGACAGGATAATTGAATATGTGGGTCAAAACAGTTTGTACTCGCCTGAGTTTCTAAACGAAGATTTCAACAAGCTTCAAATAGTTTCAAAAGATATTAAAACAAAAAACGAGAATGAATTTATAATGCCTGATTTTACGGGTATGGAGTTAAAGAATGCAATTACAATACTTAATGAAAAAAAGATTAAATTCGAAATTGAAGGAATAAAAAACGAGAAAGAAATAACGGTGAAAGGTGTAAGAAGACTTGTAGTTGAACAATCCATAGCAGCGGGCAAAGAGATAAATGAAAAAGATGCTACAGTAAAATTTAAAATTAAGGATGTAAAAAGCGAAGGAAACAACACTCAGGTAATACCTGATGTAGTAGGATTGAGTTTGAGACAGGCAATAACAAAATTATCATCAAGAGGATTTAATGTGGAAATAACAGGAACAGGGAAAGTAGAATCAATTGAGCCAAGAGCAGGTGAATTGATGCCAAACGGAACAAAAGTAAAAATTATCGCAAATAATAAAAACTGACGATTTGAAATTCATTGAATTGATAAATATTGTAAAAGAAAGAAATGACGGGAAAATGTTTAATATTTCAGTTCCCGGCAAGTTCAATAATTTTGAAATTTCCGGAATTACAAACGATTCAAGGTTGGTAAAAAAAGATTATATTTTTATGTCTGTGAAAGGTTATAAAGATGACGGAGATAAATATATCAGTGCCGCATTGGAAGCCGGTGCCGGAGCAGTATTTACGGAGAGTGAATATCCGGGAGAGAAAATAGTAAGAGTAAATGAAATCAGAAAATTAACCGCAGTAATAAGTTCTGAGATTAACGGAAACCCTGCTGGTAAATTAAAAATAATCGGAATAACCGGAACGAACGGGAAAACCACAATAACATATTTAATAAGGCATTTACTTGAAAAGCACGGGAAAAGATGCGGGTTAATAGGAACGATTGATTATTTATCCGGAAAGAAAAAACAAGGTGCTTCACTCACAACACCGGATTCACCGCAGATTCACGAGATATTCAGAGAGATGGCAGAAGAAGGAATAGGTTATTGCATAATGGAAGCGTCCTCTATAGCACTTCTGCTTAACAGGGTTTATACAATTGATTTTTCCGGAGCTGTATTTACAAATCTGACGAGTGAACATCTTGATTTGCATAAAAATATGGATAACTATTTTGAAGCGAAGAAAATATTATTTGACGGACTAAATGAAAATTCATTTGCACTATCAAACTGTGACGACAAATATGGCGAGAAAATACTTGAAGATACAAAAGCGGAAAAAATATTTTACTCTCTTGAAAAGGAATCCGGCATCAGAGCCAAAGATATAAAGTTGAATATTTCGGGATTGGAATTTTCGTTTAACGGAATTCAATTCAAATCAAATCTGACAGGAAGATTTAATGTGTATAACATTCTTGCGGCAATCGGTGCGGCTTATCAGCTTGGAATAGATTATGAAACATCTGCGGAATATCTGAAAACATTTGAACCGGTTAACGGCAGATTCAACTCAATCAGATTACAAAACGGTGCATATGCGGTGATTGATTATTCACATACATCCGATTCTCTTGAAAATGCCATTAATGCCGCAAATGATATAATGAGTCATAAAGAGGAAAAAGGGAAAGTGATAACCGTCTTTGGCTGCGGCGGAAATAAAGACAGAATTAAAAGACCTGAAATGGGAAGAATCGCGGTAAGCAATTCGGATTTCGTTATTATCACATCTGACAATCCGAGATTTGAAGAGCCAATGGATATAATAAATGAAATATTAACCGGAATAGATAAGAAGTATGAAAATTATATAATTGAAGAGAACAGAGAGTTGGCAATAAAGAAAGCTATTGAAATTTCAAAAGAAGGCGATATTATACTTGTTTGCGGGAAAGGACACGAAACTTATCAGGAGATAAAGGGTATCAGGACTCATTTTGACGATAAGGAAGAAGTACAAAAATATGGAAAACTTTTAGAAAAATGATTAAAATATCAGACATATCATCCATCAGTAAAGCGGCTAACATAGAGGCATTGAAGGCAAAATTCTTTGCCGGATGTTCAATTGATTCCAGGATGGTGAAAAAAGATGAATTGTTTATTGCAATTAAAGGGGAGAGTACCGACGGTCATAAATTTTTAAAAGATGTATTTAAAAGAA
>CALKAJ010000051.1 GCA_937983305.1 uncultured Ignavibacteriota bacterium
GACCACCGAGATCTACACTCTTTCCCTACACGACGCTCTTCCGATCTATAGTGCAGACATAATTGCATACGCCGCATTAAGTCCTCCAACCGTATCGCAAACAGGAAAACCACATCTTAAAGGATTTAAAGTTTCATCTCCGTTAATTGCCATAACACCGCTTAAACCCTGAATTATCTGGTCATAAGCAGGCTTAAATGCATCAGGTCCTGTTTGACCGAATCCTGATATAGCACAATAAATTAATTTTGGATTTAGTTTTGAAATTTCCTCATACGAAAATCCAAGTCTTTTCATTACGCCTGGTCTGAAATTTTCGACTAAGACATCTGATTTTAATATTAATTCCCTGAATATTTTTTTTGCTTCTTCAAATTTCAGATTTAAAGTTAAAGATTTTTTATTTGAATTTTGAGCAAGGAAACTCGTACCCATTAATTTCTGGTTTAAGTCAGGTACATTTCCTAATTTTCTTGCCAAATCGCCGCCTACCGGGTTTTCAATCTTTATTACTTCAGCTCCAAGTAATGCCAGATGTAAAGTAGCAAAAGGTCCGGCAAGAACGTTTGTCATATCTAAAATTCTAACGCCTTCTAACGCTTTCATATATGTTTATTTTAATGTTTAAATTATTCCGGAATTTTTCCTGTTCTGTAAATAAAACCGGGTAAATCTCTATTGAAAAAAACGGATGCTTTCTTCGAAACATCACAAATTGCATCAACATTTATATCCTTTCTGAGACCAAATAAATTCAGCATATTCACTAAATCTTCCGTACAAACATTTCCGCTTGCAACAGCAGTGAATGGGCATCCTCCAAGACCTGCAAATGATGATTCAAAATACTTAACGCCGGATTCAAAAGCCGCAAAACTATTCGCAAGTCCCATACCGTAAGTATTATGGAAATGTGCCGCGGCATTAATTGTTTTATCTATGTCAAATATTTTTTTATAAAGATTTTTTACCTGCAATGGATTAGCGTGACCTGCAGTATCCGCGAGACTTATATTTCTGATACCGTTTTCAATATATTTTTCAATAATTCCAAGTACTTTTTCTTCCGGTATCTTTCCTTCGAATCCGCATCCAAAAGCAGATTGAACAGATACCTGAACGCTTTTGCCTGACTCAATAACCGATTTCGCCATCTCAATTATTCTGACTGTCGCTTCTTCTGTTGTCATTCCGGTGTTTTTCTGACTATGAGTATTGCTTGCAGAAACACCCATACAAAACATTTCAACACCGCAAGCGAGTCCCCTTTCGAGTCCTTTCTCATTTAGAACTAAACCTGCAAGTGTTACATTTTCCGGTTTATTTCCGGGTGTTGAAAAATATTTGAAAAGCTCATCAGTATCAGCCATTTGCGGCATTCTTTTCGGATTAACGAAGGAGCCAATCTGAATTATGTCCATTCCGGATTTCATCAATCCGGAAATCCATTCAATCTTTATTTCGGTAGGTACTGTTTCTTTTTCAACCTGAAGTCCGTCTCTCGGTCCTACCTCGTGTATAAATATTTTATCCATAACAAATAATTCAATTAAATTTTATCGGCAATAGCTTTTGCCATTTCGGTTGTGGTGTTGCTTCCTTTCATATCATAAGTTCTAACTTTGCCTTCTTTAATTACATCAGCTACGGCTTTTTCCAATAATGTTCCTTTTTCAGTTTCACCTAACCAGTCAAGCATCATCTTTGCGGAAAGAATCATTGCAATCGGGTTTACCTTATCAAGACCTGCATATTTCGGTGCTGAGCCGTGTGAAGGTTCAAATACTGCAAGTTTATTTCCGATATTACCGGAACATGCAAATCCCAGTCCGCCTACTAATTGAGCAGAGAGGTCAGAAATAATATCGCCGAAAAGATTCGGAGCTACAACAACATCATAGTTAAAAGGATCTTTCAGTATCCACATTGTCATTGCATCAATATTTGCATCATCCATTTTTATTCCGGGAAAATCTTTTGCCACTTCTTTTGCTATTTCAAGGAAAAGCCCGTCAGTAGCTCTTACTACATTGGCTTTATGCACTACTGTAACTTTCTTTCTTCCAAAATTCTTCGCATATTCGAATGCAGCTCTGATAATTCTCTCCGAACCTTTTCTCGTATTTATTTTACACGATATTGCATATTCATCTCCGGGAATATCTTTAAAAGCTCCAAACGGCTTAGAAAGTGAAGTAAGTAAATCAGAAAGCTCTTTGGGAACGGGATTAAATTCTACTCCCGAATACATACCTTCAGTATTTTCTCTGAAAATAACTATGTCAATACCTTCTTTATAATTCAAAGGGTTTCCCTGATATGCCTTGCAAGGTCTAAGACAAGTATATAAATCAAAAGTTTGTCTCATTCTTACTATAGGTGAACGGTAAGTAAGTCCTTTGTTCTGAAGTTCCGGTATTAATTCGTTTGCCGCTGCTTTTACCGGCTTTGAAGTAATCGCACCGAAAAGTGCAGCATCTACTTTTTTCAGCAGTTCCACAGTTCTGTCGGGAAAAGCATCTCCTTCTTTGCACCAGAATTCCCATCCAATATCTCCATGGATGTACTCTGCATCGAAATTTAATTTGTCTAAAACAAATTTTGTAGCGTCCATAACCTCTACACCAACCCCGTCTCCGGGTAGCCAGGCAATTTTATATTTCGCCATATTTTCTCCTGTTAAAATTTAAAATTAATATTGATATTTAAAAATTGGGTTTTACTTTGTCCAGACTATCTTCTTTGCGTCATAAGGCACATCAACTTTGAAATTCAGATATCCTACATTTGTTTGGTATGTCTTAAAAGATAAACGAAGCTCTTCACTGCCTCTTTTAATAGTTACCTTTTTTGCATAACTGCTCTCTCCGCTTTTCCAAAAATCGGAAAATGACATTGTAAGTGTCTTTTGCTTTTTTGCATTATAATATTCGTATTGTGTTACCAGGTAATCTGATTTTCTAATCCAGTATTGCCTGTTATATTCTTTGGAAACAGCTTTTAGATAATAGTAATTGTTATCTTCGGAAATTGAAAGAGTATCTTTTTCCGTAACAGGGATTTTTACAGTTCCTGTTAATCCGTTCATCATATCGTCAAAACTTGCTTTAATTCTTATTACATAACCTATGTTGTTATCTGTTGTTGGTCCCTGAATTGAATAATCCTCAAGGTTATTGAAATATAAAAAATTCTTTCTGTTAAAATGTCCGAAAAATGCGTCTTTTGAAATAAAAGCTACAGAGCCTGAAATTGCAAACCAAAAATCATCGGGCTTCTTCGCTCTTACTTCAATCTCGCCTTCGGCATCGCCGATTTTTGGTGTTTTTATAAAAATATCAGCCATTCCATTTATGTTATTTATTGTTTCGGAACGTCTGTTTACTTCATTTACAATTTCCATTATAGCTGTCCAGGTACTGTCCGGCTCCTGTTGCGACAGAACTGTGGTATCCTGAGGAGTGAAAGTAGAATCCTCAGTAATCTGGTTTTCTTCCTGTGATAAGGAAATATTTACAAAAAGAAAGAGTAGAAAAGCAGGCAGAAGGTATGTTATTTTTTTCATCACTTTTCTTAATATTTAAATTAATTATTTTGTTTTTTGGTTCTACTAAAATAAAGTAATTAATACTCAAAATAAATTCAAAATAATGTCTAAATCCGGAATATATATTCATATTCCTTTTTGCCGTCAAAAGTGCTCCTATTGCGATTTTTATCTGATTACCAATACAAAAATTGTTGATAAATTTATTTCAAATCTTCTTACCGAAATCAGCTTATATTCCGAATCACTTAAAGCTCATTCTTTTGATTCAATATTTTTCGGAGGCGGTACACCTTCAATATTAACGCCTGGAGACGTAGAGCTGATTATACAAACTCTAAAGCATAATTTTAATATTTCCTATGATGCAGAAATAACAATTGAGTCAAATCCTGAAGACTTTAAAGATGATTTCTCAAAGCTAAGAAATTATGCCTTTGCAGGAATTAACCGTATCAGCTTTGGAATACAATCTTTTATCAACGAAGAACTTAAATTCCTGACGAGGCTGCATACTGCAGAAACGGGAATCAGTGTGATTGAAAAAGCAAAGGAATATTATGATAATATTAGTATTGATTTAATTTATTCTTTGCCCGGACAGAAAATTTCCGATATAGAAAAATCTATCAGAAAAGCGATAGAACTTGAAGTTGACCACATTTCAGCATATACTTTAATTTATGAAAAGGAAACAAGACTTTACAAAGAATTTTCAAAAAGAACCAATTACGGAACTCCGGAAAATATTGAACGTGAATTTTATGATTATTTTACAATAAGATTAATTGAAAGCGGGTTTGAGCACTACGAAATTTCAAATTATGCGAAACAAGGAAGAGAATCCCGGCATAACAAAAAATACTGGGAATATGATGATTATATTGGTTTTGGTCCCTCTTCTCATTCGAAAATAAAAAATAAAAGATGGAGTAACGTCAGGAATATAATTAAGTATAATATTGCTTTAAAAAATTCAAAGCTTCCTGTTATGGGAGAACATTATTTAAGCAATGTTGAGATTGCAAATGAATTCATTATGCTTGGACTTAGAGCAAAAGGAGTAGATACTCTCCGGCTTAAAAAGTTAACAGGTTTTGATTTCATTGAAAAATATAAAGATTCTATTTCGGAACTTATTATAAACAGATTTGCGAAAATTAACGGCAGTATGTTTTCACTTACCGAGAAAGGTTATTCGATTTCCGATGAAATTTTATCCCGTTATTTTTAAGTTTATCCTTATAAAAATATTCTCCCAGTAAAATCGTAATTACTGAAATACCTATTCCTGCTATTAAATCTATGACATAATGGTATCTGAGGTAAACAGTTGAAAATATCATTAACAAAGAATATGGAAGATAAAATCTAAACGATTTTGATTTTAATCTGAATGAGCAATATGTAATTAAAGAAATTACAATCGTATGACCTGAAGGAAATGCATCACGTTGCGCTACCAGTTCAGGATTTCTTATATCTCCCGGATATATTGATTCTCCGATATTTATAAGGTCACGCAGTGTGTTTGTAAGAAATAAACCCGGTATTTCGTTATTCAAATTTTCAAAGCTATAAAGAGTAAATCTCGGTCCGATTGCAGGTAAAATTAAATATCCGAAGAACGAAAGATAAAAACCGGTAAGAACAAGAAAAGTAGCAAATTTTAATTCATCGTATCTTTTCCATAAATATAATTCCATTGCATAAAACACAGGCATCAGGTAAAAAAGTGAGTAAACAATCTGAAGAAATTCAGTAAGATATGGGTTTGAATATTCCGATAAAAAAACTGTCGGGTCTATGCCGAATATCATTCTGTCAATGCTGATCAAAAGTGAATCATTTAATACCGGCGTGAGAACAATCATTATTATATAAATTTCCTTGAAGAAAAATAAGATTGTAAATATTGGATACCAGAACCTGATAATTTTCAGAATATTACCCGTTTTCTCCGAATCTCTTTGTGATTTTTCATAAACGATAGTAAAATACGCCGTGAGAAATGATAGGGTTAAGTTCAACAGCAAAATGAAAAGCCAACCCTGAATTTTGGAATGATTTATTACGACTAAGAAGGTTATTAAAAAAATGAAAATCTGGTTAACGTAGTCATTGGGTTCGAGGTATTTAAAATATGTTTTTAGTTTTTTCAATAAAATGAATTTTCTATATGATTAATTTCGGGTTCTTTTGCTTCATGTATCATTATTCCAATCGTATCAATTCTTAAAGAAAAATTACGGTAAATCGGGTTTTCCAGTATAAATCCGTTTACTGCTGTAATAAAGTTTTTTCTCTTAATTGCAGAAATTGAATCTTCAGGATTACCATAGGTCTTGCTCCTTCTTGTTTTCACTTCCACGAAAATAAGGATTTCCTCCTTTTTGTCCTTAAATATTAAATCAATTTCTTTTTTATGAAATCTGTAATTCTTGGCAATAAAACTAAGCCCTTTCTCTTCAAGAAATTTTTTCGCAATTTCTTCTCCGTTGTTCCCGAGACTTTTATTTTTTACAAATTCCATTAGCTATAAATATTTTTTGCAAAATGACTTCCTGTGGATTTGAGTAATTCCGGATTTTTTTATTATATCAATATGCATCTTAGTCGCATATCCTTTGTGTCTTTCAAATAAATATTCCGGGAAAAAATTTGAATATATCTTCATTATTTTGTCCCTTGTCACTTTTGCAAGAATTGATGCGCATGATATTTCAAATATTTTGTCATCTCCTTTAACTATTGTCTCAAAATTATAATTTCTCTCTTCATTGTTTTCCAGCTTGAAATAATTACCGTCTATTAAAAATTGATGCTTTTCTTTGTCAAATAAATTAATGCATTTCTTCATACCAAGCATAACTGCTTTTAAAATATTAATTTCGTCAATAATTTTATGATTAATAACAAAAATTTTATATTCAGCAGCTTTGTTTACAATTTCGAAATACAATCTTTCTCTCTCACGGCTCGAAAGCTTCTTTGAGTCTTTTATTCCCGGAATATTTTTCTCACCTTGAAAAGTAACTGCAGCAACTACAACCGGACCTGCAAGGGGTCCCCTTCCTGCTTCATCTATTCCGCAAATGTGCATTTTGAATCTGCTTTTTATTTTAGTTTATTCGTACATAACTTATTACAAAATTAATTAATTCTAAGCGTAATATCAAAGATTTATTAAATTATTGTCATAACCCTATTATTTGAAAGAAAATAGTAGATTTTTGATACCAAGCAATTATCTTGAAAAAAATACTTAATATTTGTATTTTCAAGTCTTTTATAAGGATATTATGTTCGAAGACCTGCAATACAAACTTGACACGGTTCTTAAAAAAATACGTGGTCAGGGAAAAATTACGGAAAAAAATGTTGATGACTCTCTCAGAGAAGTGAGGCGTGTATTATTCGATGCTGATGTAAATTATAAAGTTGTTACAAACTTCCTTAAGCAGGTTAAGGAAAGGTCTTTAGGGCAAAATGTTATAAATAGCATTACTCCGGGACAGCTGATAGTTAAAATAATTAACGATGAGCTAATATCCCTTATGGGCTCGGATAAAGTTGATATAGTTCTTTCAGATAGAATACCCTCGGTGATATTGATAGTAGGTCTCCAGGGTTCAGGTAAAACTACCTTTTCGGCAAAGCTTGCAAAATATCTTAAAACTAAAGGCAGAAGTCCGCTTTTAGCTGCTTGTGACGTTTACAGGCCGGCGGCAAAGGAGCAGTTGAAAGTTCTTGGAAAGCAGATTGAAGTCCCGGTATTTTCAGACGATGAAAGTACAAATGCCGTAAAAATTTCTAAAGAGGCTTTTGAGTTTGCACGAAAAAATGCACGAGATGTTCTTATTATTGATACTGCAGGAAGACTTTCAATAGACGAGAAAATGATGCTGGAAGTATCCGATATTAAAGCTGCACTTAATCCTGAAGAGATTCTTTTTGTAGTTGATTCGATGACCGGACAGGATGCAGTTAATACTGCCAAGACTTTTCACGATAAACTTGACTATACAGGAATAGTTCTGACAAAGTTAGACGGTGATACCAAAGGCGGTGCAGCTATTTCAATCAGAGCAGTTGTCAATAAACCGGTTAAGTTTGTTGGAATTGGCGAAAAGCTTGACGCTATAGAGCAATTCCACCCCGACAGAATGGCTTCAAGAATTCTCGGTATGGGAGATATTGTCGGCTTCGTTGAAAAAGCACAGGAGCAGTTTGATTTAAATGAGGCATCAAAGCTTGAAGAGAAATACAAAAAAAATCAATTTGATTTTAATGATTATCTCGGTCAGCTTAAGCAGATTAAAAAGATGGGCTCAATGCAAAATATTCTTTCAATGCTTCCCGGAGTCGGGAAAAACCTGAAAGATGTAAATGTTGATGAAAAGATTTTCGTTCGTTTGGAAGCAATAATACTTTCGATGACTTATGAGGAAAGAGCAAATCCTTCCGTATTAAACGGAACAAGAAGAAGGAGAATAGCAAACGGAAGCGGAACAACTATACAGGATGTAAACAAATTGATTAAGCAATTTGATGAGATGAAAAAAATGATGAAGAATATGAACTTCAATAAAATGAGAGGATGGATGAAAAAAATGAATGTAAGTCCGGATTCATTAAAAAATTTCAAAGTTTAAAATAGAATAAACAAACATTAAAGATAAAACAAAGGAGAATTAAAAATTGGTTAAACTCAGATTGAAGAGAATCGGGAAGAAAAAGAAACCGGTTTACAAGATCGTAGCCGCAGATGCAAGATCCCCAAGAGACGGTAGATTCATTGAAGAAGTTGGATCGTATGATCCAAATTTTAACCCAATGAAAATCGTTCTGAAAAAAACCAAAGTTACATATTGGCTGAAAAACGGAGCACAACCAACTGATACAGTTCGCCAGCTTTTACAAAAAGAAGGTGTATTACTTCAGATGAATCTTGCAAAAAGAGGAAAATCTCAGGATGAAATAGATGCAAGAATGTCACAGTTTGAAACCGATAAAATGGCTAAGCTGGAAAGAGCTAAAGCTAAGAAAGTTCGCTTAAAAGAAAGACAAAAAGCGAAAAAAGCTCAGACCGAAGAAAAGAAAGAATCGTAATTATTTCGAAAATTAAAGTCGTTCTTTAATAATAAACTAATTCCTAATTCTATTTTCTCAAGGAGGTCAGTTATGAGGGAATTTTTAGAATATGTTGCTAAAAGCCTGGTAGATAAGCCCGATGATGTTAACATTGAAGAGACCGATGATAATGGCAGAACCAAATATAAGCTGTTTGTAAACAGTGCCGAAACCGGAAAAGTTATCGGCAAAGAAGGTAAAACAGCTAAAGCTATACGCACTCTTTTGACCGCTGTTGCGGCAAAAGAAGGCAAAAGATGTTCTTTGGAAATTCCGGATAAACATACTCAACAAACCTAAGTAGCCTGTATTGATACCCGATAATTACATTGTCATTGGAAAAATCAGGAGTACTGTCGGGTTAAAAGGATTGCTTAAAGCTTCACTGTTAACGGATTTTCCGGATAGATTTAAGCAGCTTTCAGAGGTATATTTGTTTGATGAAAGTAGCAGCGGGAATCTATGCCCGTATTTTATTGAATACGTTGAGACTTATGAAGATTTTGTGAAAATAAAATTCAAGGATGTTGATTCCATTGATGATGCTGAAAAGCTTAAGAATCTTCTTGTTTTGATTAATGAGGTCAAGCGATTTAAACTTGAAGAAGGAAGTTACTACTTTTACGAGCTTATAGGATGCTCTGCTTTTTCTGAAGGTACAAAGTTTGGTACAGTTGTAGCAGTTGAAAATTATGGAGGCGGAGATTTGTTTAAGATTGTTGAAGATGCTACAGGAAAAGATATTTTGATACCTTATGTTGAAAGTTTCATTGAAAGTGTAAATATTGCCGACAAAATTATTAATTTTAGCCTAATCGAAGGATTTTTGAGTGATAAGATTTGATATTATAAGTGCTAACCCTGCAATTGTTGAAAACGTAAAAACAACAGGACTAATTGGCAGGGCTGCGAAGAAAGGATATATTGAGGTTAATGTTCACCACCTCAGAGATTATGCTGAAGGAAATTACAGACAGATTGATGATGTCCCTTATGGAGGAGGTGCGGGTATTGTTTTAAAACCTGAACCTTTTTTTA
>CALKAJ010000052.1 GCA_937983305.1 uncultured Ignavibacteriota bacterium
GTCTTTATCAATTACAACTTTTACCTTACCCGAATCAAAAATATCTCCGTATTGATTTAACTTAATTGCAAGTGTTGAAACAAGTATGCTTTTATCAGCCAGCATCGGCTTCAGGACAAGGTCAATATTGCCGGGCGGAATAAAGGGCTCGTCTCCCTGAATATTGACAACAAGCTCGCAATCAATATCTTTTACAACGCTTGCAACTCTGTCGGTTCCGCTTTCATATCTGCCTGATGTCATTATAGCTTCACCGCCGCTTTCAATAATCTGGTGGTAAATGCGTTTGTCATCAGTTGCAACTATTACTCGTTTCAGCAGTTTCGATTTCTTTGCTTGTTCATATACACGCTGTATCATCGGCTTACCGAATATATCCGCCAATGGTTTCCCCGGAAACCTTGTTGAAGCATATCTCGCCGGTATTATTCCTATTGCATCCATTTTATTTAGTTTGAATATTTTTTTATCTCAGTATTTTCTTTGACTCCGCAAGAGTCATTCGTTTGTAGCGCATTCAATAAATCCTTGAAACACGGAGCACACGGATTTAACAGATTCTCACAGATTCTCTTCTCGTTCCTAAGCTCCAGCTTAGGAACTCCATAACTCCGTAGGAGTTGAACGTTTCTTTCTTCTCGTTCCTAAGCTCCATCTTTCTTCTCGTTCCTAAGCTCCATCTTTCTTCTCGTTCCTAAGCTCCAGCTTAGGAACGCTATAACTCCGTAGGAGTCACACGTTTAGTTTCTCTTTGTTTGCTACGATTAAATCTCTTAAGCCCGAAAGAAAATTCCGCTCCGCAGAATATTCCACCGGCTTATCAATATAAACCCGCACCTTCCCGGGTTTAATTTTCAAAGAACTTCTGTTTAAAATTTCATACGTGCCCGAAATACTCACCGGCACAATCTTACACTTCGCAAGCTCCGCAATCATTGTCATACCTCTCTTAAATTCTGCTGTATTGCCATCCGGACTTCGTGTCCCTTCCGGAAACATCACAACCGATAATCGTTTCCTGACTATATAATCCGCTGCTTTTTTCAACGACACAATCGCCTCTCGCGGATTTGTCCTGTTAATCGGGATGTAACCGCCTGCATACATTCCCCATCCGAAAATGGGGATTTTTGTCATTGATTTCTTGTAAACAAACCGTATGTTGTTTGGCAAGACATTCATAAGAACAGGGATATCAAAATAGCTTAGGTGATTCGAGAGAAATAAATACGTTTCGTTTTTGTCCAAATTTTCTAATCCGTGTACATAATCAACTTTCACTCCGCCGCATAATAAGAACAATTTAGCCATAATTTTATAATAAAAATATGGCAACCGTCCGTTAAAATGTAACGGCCAAGTTACAATAGTTACAATTGCTGTGACTACGGCGACGATGACAATTAAAAAAATTCTAATTATATACATTTATTTTTTTCCATATCAAAATCTACAAACATATCACCCCTGCGGGGTGAAAGAAATCAAAAATCAAAATCTACAAACATATCACCCCTACGGGGTGAAAGAAATCAAAAATCAAAATCTACAAACATATCAAAAAATTTATTTTACGATTTTCGAAATGGCTTTGAACTGCTCCGTTCCGGAAACTTCAAGCAACTCAAATAACACAGATTCATAAGTCGTGATAATCGCTCCTTCTTTTCTCATTCTCGAAACAGCAAATTTCTTGTCATTATAATTTCTCGACGATACACAATCTTCAACAAGCACCGGAGTGTATCCGTCATCAAGTAAATCGAGCACAGTCTGCAATACACATACGTGCGATTCAATTCCCGCAATAATCACAAACTCTTTTCCGGCTTCCTTCAATGCCGCAGAAATATTTTTATCACCGCAACAACTAAATGTCGATTTTTCCATATACTTAAATTCAGGATATAACTTCTGTATTTCCGGTATTGTCTCGCCTAATCCTTTCCTATATTGCTCTGTAACAATTTGCTCTACTCCCAACACATTTAACCCCTCTATTAATTTCACGCCATTTAACGCCACCTTTTCATTCTCAAAAATATGCGGAAATAATCTCGATTGAATATCTATTATCAAACCAATCGAATTTTCTTTTTTTATTCTCATATAATTTTTTAATTATTAATACAAACAGCAATTTATCAAAAAAATATCATAAATTATTGATAAAAATTAATAACCATAAACACTCTTTTTTAAATAGTGATTTAAAAATATTTTTGTTAGTTTACCGAAACATTTGTTCTAATAACTTATAATTTTATAATTTATCGTTTAAATTTTACCGGAGGCTAAATGGCTGAAAACCGTGAAAAATGGGGTTCCAGGATAGGCGTGATTCTTGCAGTAGCAGGAAGTGCGGTAGGTCTTGGAAATTTTTTAAGATTTCCTACAAAGGCAGTATTGAATGGAGGCGGAGCATTTTTAATACCATATTTTGTTGCATTGATTTTATTAGGGATTCCTTTGATGTGGGTAGAATGGACACTCGGCCGTTACGGTGGACGATACGGTCACGGTACGGCTCCCGGTGTTTTTCAGAAATTAGGAAAAAGTAAGGCTTTAAAATATCTGGGAGTTCTTGGAACGCTTATACCTTTTCTGGTTTTAATCTATTATATGTACATTGAATCCTGGACATTAGGCTATGCTTTTTTCTCGTTTACAGGAGAACTATTTACGGAGACTAATCAGGAAACGATGAAAGGTTTTCTTAACAGCTATCAGGGAATAGGGGAGGGCTCTTCATTTACAACTGCATTAATATTTTTCACAATAACTTTTTTTACAAATTTTTATTTTATATATAAAGGGTTACAAGGCGGAATTGAGAAATTATCAAAAATAGGGATGCCGATATTACTAATAATTGCAGTGATATTAGCTATAAGAGTACTGACTTTAGGTACTCCGGACCCAACCGTTCCTGAACAATCAATAAATAATGCATTGGGATTTTTCTGGAATCCCGATTTCAGTCAGTTGACAAATGCTAAAGTATGGATAGAAGCTGCCGGACAAATATTTTTTACGCTATCTGTCGGAATGGGTATGATAATTACATATGCCAGTTATTTAAGCGATAAAGATGACATTGCTTTATCCGGATTATCATCAAGCTCGATAAACGAATTCTGCGAAGTTATTCTTGGCGGTTCAATTGTAGTACCCGCAGTTTTTGTGTTTTTTGGAGCGGCAGGAGCTTTATCAATTGCACAGACAGGTACTTTTAATGTTGGGTTTGTTACGATGCCATTGATATTTGAGAAGATGCCATTTGGATTTGTATTCAGCGGTTTATGGTTCTTGTTACTTTTCATTGCAGGTATAACTTCCTCGGTATCAATGATACAACCGATGATGTCGTTCCTTGAAGATGAGTTCAAAGTAACGAGGAAAAAAGCAACAATAGTACTTGGAATTATTTCGTTTTTAGCATCCTTACCCGCAATATTTTTTATACAACACGGATTCCTTGATGAGCTTGACTTCTGGAGCGCAACATTTTTCGTAGTAATTTTTGCTACGATAGAAATTCTAATATTTTTATTTGTAATGGGAATTAATAAAGGCTGGGAAGAGATGCATATCGGCTCGATTATTAAAATCCCGTCTTTCTATAAATTTATTTTAAAGTATGTCACGCCGTTATATTTGATTATCATGCTCGTGGTTTGGTTCTATCAGCAATTTATTCCGATAATATTATTAGAAGGAGTGGATGAAATTGATAAACCCTATGTATGGGGAGCAAGGGGATTAATACTGTTTTTTATTTTAATAAATACATTCTTAGTCTATTTAGCATGGAAAAATAATAAAAAAGAAGAGGAGGGAAAGTTATGACAACAGGAGGAATAATTTTTATGGCAATATCATGGATATTTATCTGGTCTTTATCAGGTTTTTGTTTCTATAAAATGTTTAAGCCGCAGAATAAAGGTAAGATAGGACCAAGAGATGTTGGAATGTGAGTCTAAATTATAAATTATAAATTATAAATTATAAATAAAAAAAATTATAAATTATAAATTATAAATTATAAATTATAAGTTAATTTTAATTATGACAAGCCAACTAAAGGCAGGAGAAATCTCAAGCCCAGCCAAATTATTAAGCCGCCGGCTATATCGAAAAATATTCCGGCTCTTACCATTTTAGTAATAGGGACCATACCGGAGCCGTAAACAATTGCATTTGGCGCTGTTGAAACAGGCAGCATAAAACCCCAGCTTGCTCCTAAAGTAGCACCAATCGCAGGAGGTAAAGGGTTAATTCCCGCAGATAAACAAATTGCTATTAGTACCGGAACAATCATATTTGCAGATGCGGTATTGGAAGTTGCCTCACTGACAATTATGGAAATAAAAATCGCCGCAAAAGTTATTCCCCACACTGACTCAACGTTTCCGAAATTAATCATCCATTTTCCGATATATTCCGCGAGTTTAGTATCGTACATCAATGTTCCCAATGACAAGCCGCTTCCAAATAAAAGCAAGGTTCCCCAGTCAATATTAACTGCATCGTGCCAGTTTATGGTGAACTTTATCTCTTTCCAATTAACCGGAAGCAGAAAAAGAAACAAAGCACCTGCAAGTGCTCCAACGGTTTCAGGTAAAAAAGAATTATAAGCTTTAAGCTCAGCCGAATTACCGCCGTAAATAAGTCCAATGAAACCCGGCATAATCCATAAAGTAACAGCAATTAAAAAACCTATAAGCGAATTTTTTTGTCCGCGTGTCCATTTCCCAAGTTTAGCTTTCTCTGCTTTAATAAAATCTCCGGTACCTTTTATATGATTAATTTCGGGTTTATGCAGAAAATACATAATTGCGAATAGTGCGAAATACATTACAATGAGTATTGGCAGCGAGAAACTCATCCATTGAACAAATGTAATTTTTATTCCGGTAAATTTTTCAATTAAACCAATTCCGATTAAATTTGGCGGAGTACCAACAGGGGTTCCGATTCCTCCTGCAGAAGAAGCATAAGCCGCCATCAACATCATACCTGTTCCAAATTTCAGTGTTCTTGGGTCAACCGGCTTTCCGGTATTTCGTGAAATAATTTCAGCCATTGAATTAACAATTCCAATTCCAATAGGAAACATCATTGCAGTAGTAGCGGTATTGCTAATCCACATTGAGATAAAGGCTGCAATGGCTCCAAAAGTAAATAGTATTCTTACAGAACTGTTTTTAACCCACTTTAAAGACATTATGCTGTATGAAAATCTTTTATCAAGATTATGAATGGACATAG
>CALKAJ010000053.1 GCA_937983305.1 uncultured Ignavibacteriota bacterium
TCTATCCGAAGACTTTGTGAGGCTGTATTTTCACACAGGCTCTCCAGCTTTGGAAGGGAAAAAATGCAATATTTATTTGTTTGTTTTTTTATTTTAAGAAATATAATTTCATGTGCTAAAAGGATTACTTATAGCAGACTCTTATAAATAAAATGCGAACAACATACAAAGTAATAGACAACAAAAATATTTTCTTTATTACATCCACTATTGTAAATTGGATTCCTGTTTTTAAGATAAAAGATAATATTGATTCACTAATAAACGCTTTTACCTACTCGCAAAGGAATAAAAAGCTTAAAATTTACAGTTATGTTATTATGCCTGAACATTTCCACATGGTATGTGAATCTGATAACATGGTTAAAGTATTTCAATCTATAAAATCTTATTCTGCAAAAAGGATAATTGAAACATATAAGGATTTAGAGGATATTCAAACTATAGAGCAATTTCAAGTTTCAAAAAAAGAATATAAAGCAACTTCAAAATATCAAATCTGGCAAGAGGGTTTTCATCCTAAGGCAATTTTATCTGAAGAAATGTTTTCTCAAAAGGTAAATTATATACATTTCAATCCGGTGAAAAGGGGATTAGTTAAAGAAATGACTGATTACAAATATAGTTCTGCCGGAGATTTTTTTCTGAAAGTGAAGGGAGTTATTGATTTGGATTGGATTAGTTCATAGGTTGATTTTTGTGACTTCCCAAGCTGGAGCTTGGGAAGTAGATGTAAAAATCTGTGACTTTTCGCCCAATCTGTGTTTTCTGCGTATCGCTTTTCTTTTTGCTCTTTGCTATAAATAAAAATCTGTGACTATCCGCATAATCTGTGTTTTCTGCGTATCGCTCTTATCTTGATAAACTTGACAAACTTGATAAACTGATTAACTTACCTTCCCCGACAACTTCAAAACTGTTTGAGGCATCCCCTTTTCCTCAACCTTGCTGCTCCTCAGGACAAAAAACATAACCACGAAATAAATTACTACTACTCCCAGACTCAGGAAAATAGAATACAACTCATTCCCATTAAATATAAAATTTCCAAATAAAATACTAATAACCATTAATCCAAGCGGAATCCCATAAAACTTAAACGAAACAAGAAACAAACTGCTTCCCTTCAAAGAAAACTGAACCGTATCCCCAACCTCACAGCCAATCGTATCTTTTACGAGGACAGATTTCTTCTTATCGCTTTTCGGTTTACAAAAAATCTTCGCCGAGCAATCTTCGCAATACTCATTTTCCTCTAAAGTAACTTCAAGTATAACTCCGTCTTTATTTGTAACTACTCCAGTTTCGGTTATTAATTCTGCCATATATTAAAAAGGACTCCCGTTAAGGAGTCCGTTCATGTTTTTAAAATTTAAATCAAATCTTAATTCTCTTATGACTTAACATCTATCTTTTGGATTGCTCCCGTTGTGCATTTCTCAAACTGTATCTTATCCGCATCAAGCTTATCATAATTTATAACTCCAAGGAAATTCTGCATTTCTACACCGCCGTCTGATTTCCTTGCACAAGCTCCGCAGCCAAGGCACGATACCGAGCACAAACTCTTTGATGTTTTCGCATCATCATGATTCTTACAGAACACAAACACATTTCTGTCTTCAGGATGCATTTCAATTATATTCCTCGGGCAAGCCTTAACGCATAATCCGCATCCCGTACACAGCGGCTCTATCACTTCAGGGATTCCGTTTTCGTTCATCACCATTGCATTGAAAGGACACGCCGTAACGCAGTCACCGCCGCCAAGACATCCGTAAAAACACAACTTGCTTCCGCCTGAAACTATTGCCATCGCCGAACAGCTTAAAGGACCGTAATAATCCGCAAGTTTTTTCGCCGCTTCGCTGTTTCCGCCTCTGCATAATATTCTGGGTATCATTTTTACAGCACCTTCCGAATCCATTCCGAGCAGCATTGCAATTGCCTTAACGTTATCGGGATCTGCAACCGGACAGCCGTTTACAGGTGCTTTGCCTTCAACAAGCTTTACGCTGAAATCATAACACCCCGCATTGCCGCATCCGCCGCAGTTTGCTCCGGGTAATAATTCATTCACCTTTGCTATTAAAGGATTTTCCTCCACTCTCAGTTTTTTATCCGCAATAGCTAAGGCGCCTGCAAATACAAATCCGAGACCGCCCATTGTTGCTAATGCTATTATCATTGTTATGTCCATAACTAAGAATTTTTCTTATTTAAAATTATCTGATTTTTATTTAAAATTATACGCACTTATCTGTTCCTTACATAATTTTTAAATCCCTGCGATTCATATATTTTTCCATCTTTACTTATAATATAACATTCCGTATTTTCCAGCTGCTCAATTATTTTAATTCCTTTTTCTCCTCCTGCCACAAATATCCCGGTCGCGAGTGCATCTGCCGTTGTTACATCTTTTGCAATTATCGTTACGCTTCTGCATTCCCGTGAAGGATATCCTGTTTTCGGATTTAAGATATGATGATATCTGATTTCACCTTCCATAAAAAAGTTCTCATAATCTCCTGAAGTTGCCACGCATATCTCCGTCTTTCCTTCCTGCGGTTTCAGATTCATCAAAATATCATTTTCATTATCAGGATTTTGTATCCCGATTTTCCAGTCCGTTCCGTCGGCTCTTATCTCTCCGCCGGCATTTACAAGAAAATCTTTTCCTCCTGATTTCTTCATCAGCTCAAATGCCTTATCTACCGCATATCCTTTTGCTATTGCACTCAAATTCAAATTTACTTTATTCTTTTTTATTACAGTCGAGTCATTTAATATCTTTATATTTTTCCAGCCTGATTCATTCATTATTTCCTTTATCTTTTCATCTCCGGGTTTCGCGGGGTTCTGTCCGCTGAATCCCCATAAATCTGTCAGCTTTCCTAATGTTACATCAAATCCTTCCTCGCAAATCCTGTTCATTTCATCGCTTGCTTTCAGCACTTCCACTATCTCTTTATTCAGTGTTACCGTATCGCTCTCCGAATTATTAAATCTGTGAATCGGATTGCCTTCTATGTATGTTGAAAAAAGTGAATCTATTCTGTGAAACTCCGCAAAACCTTTTTCAAACAAGGGATTGCCTTTATCTTCCTTTTCGCCTCGTATTAAAATCTCAACCGTAGTTCCTAAAATTATCTGTGTTCGTTTCGTTACAACATTTTTATTTATTGCATTGCTTCCGAAATAATATCCTGCCGCAAAAAGTACAGTCAATATTCCGGCAACAATTAATCTGTTTCGCATTTATTAAGCCAGTCTCAATACAATCTTATTCGGAGCACAAGCAATTAAAGGATTAGATGTACCGATAAATCCGCTGTGCTTGCAAAGTTTATTTCTGCACGATGCTTCTTTTACGTATGCCGTATTTTCACCTGCAACGATTTTCATATTGCCGCAATTTCCCGCTACCGTAATCTCTGATTTCTTTCTCGATAATTCAATCTCATCAGCTATTCCTTTTTCATTCTCAATCACAAGTACGTTTCTGCCCTTTGATTTTCCGGCTATATCCGCTGTAAAGAAATATTCCGCCTCGCTCTCTTTCAGCTTTGAACGAAGTCCGCTCAGTATTCTGTCAAAGTCATTCTCCGGACTCAACACAAGGTGATTATTCATCAGCATAATATCTCCGCTTCTTTTGCCGTCAATCCTAATAATATTTATGTTCACCTGCGTCCCGCCGAAAAGCATATTTTTCGTATTTCCGCTGATTGCATTCTTCACTACCGGTGCAAGTAAATTATTACCGTAAACATTTACAGAGCTGATACTTTCCGGATTAATATGTTTTGAAAATGTTTCAAAAACATTTTCCACAAGAGCTCTCTCCGAAGGAATGAATCCGCACATAGAAATTAAATTCCCGTTTCCCTGTTTTGAAACCAGCGAACCGATTCCGAATCCGCTTCCCATTGCGATTGTTCCCAATCCGGCTATTTTTAAAAACGAACGACGAGATAACATTTTTTTCTCCTATTAATTAAACTTTTATTTTTAAATAATTCCCGCAAAGCCCATAAAAGCCATTGCGAGTATTCCTGCTACTATTAATGTAATCGGTGCTCCCTGAAATCCTTTCGGAACATCCGCCAGTTCAAGTTCTTCCCTGATTCCTGCCATAAGAGTCAATGCAAGTGTAAATCCTACGCCTGCTCCAAATCCGAATACAACGCTCTCCATAAGGTTATATTCTCTCATACTTATAAAAAGTGCCAAACCGAGTATCGCACAGTTTGTAGTTATTAAAGGTAAAAATATTCCAAGAGCTCTGTAAAGAGGCTGACTTACTTTTTTAATAACCATTTCCACAAACTGAACAAGTGATGCGATTACAAGTATGAACGAAGGTATCTGTAAAAATTCAAGTTTGAATGGTACAAGCACAAATGCAAATATCAAATAGCTTACTATCGCAGTTACAACCATTACAAATGTAGTTGCCATTCCCATCGAAACTGCCGATGAGGTTTTATTCGAAACGCCGACAAACGGACATATTCCAAGAAAATATGCCAGAACAAAATTATTAACTATTGCCGCCGATATGAAAATTATAAATAAGTTCATTATGCTGCTCCTCCTTCTTTTACTTCAGTTACTGCCTTTGCAGGTCTGTATTTATTCAGTAATGATTCTCTCTCGAGTCTCTTCTTTCTTTCTGTTAATGTATTTGAAAATCCCAGAAGCAAGCCGAGAGTTAAAAATGCACCAGCCGGCAAAATCATAATTATCCACGGCTCGAATGAATCCGGTAATATAGGCGCTCCAAAAATCATTCTTGAACCAAGTATTTCTCTTATTCCGCCAAGTACTGTTAACACAAGTAAAATTCCCAATCCGTTTCCGAGTGCATCAAGAAAACTTCTTAACGGATTATTCTTCGATGCAAATGCTTCTGCCCTTCCGAGTATAACGCAGTTTACCACGATTAGCGGTATAAAGGGTCCGAGTGATTTACTCAACTCAGGAAATTTTGCTTTCATCACCAAATCCACTATCGTTACAAAGGTCGCTATAATTACAATATAAGTCGCAATTCTAACCTGACCGGGAATCAATTTCCGGATTAACGATATTATCAAACTGGAAAATATCAGCACGAAAGTTGTAGCAAGTGCCATAGCTATTCCGTTCATCGCCGAAACCGTTACGGCAAGTGTCGGACAAAATCCAAGCAGCTGCTTAAATGTCGGATTTATTTCCCAGATTCCTTTTACAAATTCTTTAGTTAATGATACTTGTTTCTTCATAACTTTCCTCCCTCTTTAAGGGTTCTTAATTTTTTTAATCCTGAGTCTATAATTGCAACTACTGCCTTAGATGAAATCGTGGCTCCCGTAATAGCAATTATTTCGTTATCCTTTGGTGATGCTCCCTCTTTCACCCAGCCGATGTTTGCTTTGGAATTTAAACCTTTGAACTTATTTTTGAAGGGTTCTTCCGTTACCTTTGTTCCTAAGCCCGGAGTTTCCGACTGCTCAAGAATTTCTATAAATGATATCTTGCTCAAATCCGGCTGTATTCCTATCATTATTCTTATCTTTCCCTGAAAGCCGTTTCCTTCATAAACAAATGCATATCCAATCAAATCTTTATTGCCGCCAAAAACTTTATATCCTTCAAAGCCGTCTGCGGAAACTTTCTCGTACGATTTCCCTTCCGGCTGAACTATATATATTGCCTCTTCCGTTGCCTTCTGCTTATTTACGGCTATCATCGGGTCTGCCCAACTGCTTATCTGAAACAGAAGTCCTCCCGATATCAGTCCTATTGCCGTAAGGACTACTAACATCTGAATTACTGTCTTCATTTTGTCTCTCCGAATACTTTTGGTTTTGTATAACGGTTTATTATTGGTACAACTGCATTCATCAGCAATATCGCATACATCACGCCTTCAGGCAGTCCGCCGAAAACTCTAATCACAACTACAATCAGCGAAATCCCGAGTCCGAATATCCACATCCCTTTTCCGGTCAATGGTGATGTTACCCAGTCAGTCGCCATAAAAAATGCACCGAATAAAAATCCGCCGCTGAAAAGGTGATAGAGCGGATCCGGATATTTTGCGGGATTAATCAGCCATATCAATGCTCCGAATACAAGAATACCAATTATCATCGAAAGCGGTATTCTCCAGTTAGCAATCCCAAAAACCAGCAAAAATATTCCGCCGATTAAAATCGCCAACGCTGATGTCTCTCCGATTGAGCCGCCAATATTTCCGAAAAACATCGGTTGTATTGCCGCAGGTATTCCGTCAAACTTTAAACTCGAAAGCGGAGTTGCCTTTGAAACTGCATCGGAGAAAGCCGGTATTGTCCAGGTTGTCATCGCTACCGGAAATGCCGCTTGCAGAAATGCTCTTCCCACAAGTGCCGGATTGAACGTGTTATATCCGAGTCCGCCGAAAATTTCCTTCCCGATGGCTATGGCAAAAACCGCTCCAATCGCCGTGAATACCAATGAAAAATTCGGAGGCAATACCATCCCGAGTAAAATGCCGGTAATTACCGCACTTCCGTCTTTTACTGTTATTTCTCTTTTCCTTATATATTTTACTCCGGCTTCGGTTCCGACACATACTGCTACACTGGTTAATACTATAAGTATCTGATAAAAACCATAAAACAATACCGATGCAATCAATGAGGGTATTAAAGATATTACCACAAACCACATTGCCTGCTTTGTTGACCATCTGGAGTGTACGTGAGGTGAACTTGTTAACTCTAATTTGTAAGCCGGATTGGCTGTTGTTGTAGGCATATAAACTTTACGTTAAATTGTTATTTTTTTTCTCTTTGTAACTCATTTACTTTTTGTTTTCCAAGTCTTATCCATTGGACAAGCGGTATGTTTGCCGGACAGGTAAAAGTACAGGTTCCGCATTCCATACAGGTTGTAATGTTAAATTCTTCCGCTTCGGCATATTTTTCAAGTTGTGAATATCTTGAAAGTTTTGTCGGTATCAATTGCAGCGGACAGGCTTCAATGCATTTTCCGCATTTCAAACAGGGTGTCTCAGGATGTGCATTCACTTCATCTTTTGTTAATACTACAATTCCGCTTGTCGCCTTCATCACGGGTGCCGCAAAGTCAAACTGTGCCACTCCCATCATTGGTCCGCCGACTATAACCTTCATTGCATCGTCTTTCACTCCTCCGCAATAATCAAGTACATCCTGAATTGAAGTCCCGATTTTTACAAATAAATTTTTTGGAGTAGTTATTCCTTTGCCCGTTACGGTTAATGCGGCATATAACTGCGGCTCGCCTTTCACTACTGCATCATATATCGCAGTTGCCGTTCCGATGTTCTGCACTATTACTCCTACATCAAGAGGCAGTTTTCCGGGAGGAACTTCTCTGCCGATGCAAGCTTTTATTAACATCTTTTCTGCTCCCTGCGGATATTTTGTTTCCAGTGCTTCTACAGTTATTTCAGGGAATTCCTTTGCCGCTTCTCTTAATACTTTTATGGCCTCAGGTTTATTATCTTCTATTCCTATCATTCCCTTCTTTACGCCAACCGCTTTCATTATTAAGCTGAGTCCCGTAACAACATCTACAGGTCTCTCAAGCATTAATCTGTAATCTCTCGTCAGATACGGCTCACATTCGCATCCGTTTAATATTACGTATTCTATTTTCTTATCTTCAGGCGGCGTTAATTTTATGAAAGTTGGAAATGCCGCTCCGCCCTGTCCGACCAATCCTGCTATTCTGACCCGCTCTTTAATTTCTTCCGCTGTTACAGTTTTGTAGTCAAGCGGCTCATATTTCTCTGACTCATCTTTGCCGTCGGATTTTATTAATATAGATTCCTTCGGAAAGCCTGATGTGTTTGGCTCTACGTGCAGCTTTTGCACAACGCCTGAAACCGAACTGTGTATGGGTATCGAAACAAATCCCTCCGGCTCGGCTATTACACTGCCCGCCTTCACTGCATCGCCTTTTTTCACTACAGGCTTTGCCTGTTTTCCAATATGCTGCGAAAGCGGTATAATTATATTTTCCGAATCGGGCATTATTTCTAATGCCAATTCCTGTGAGAGTTCTTTATGTTCAAAGGGATGTACTCCTCCTTTGAAAGTTTTTTTCGTGAAATTTTTTATTTTGTCTAAAATGGCTTTAATATTTAATTATTTTACAAGTAGGATATACAAACATATTGAGAATAAAAATTTTTTTCAATGATAAAACGAATAAAAGATTGTTTTGTACTTTTATTGAATTGCTGAGGTAATTTCTTTAATTAACTCATTTTGGCTCAACCCCATTTTTCTGAGAAGTGTGGTATTAAGTGAAACATCATAAACCGGCTTCACGGTTGACATATCTTTTAAATAAATTTTATTTAGCAAAGTTTCGTCAAATCCGCCCGCCTCGCAAAGCATCGCCCCGAGCTCATATCTGGATACCCTCTCCGGACCTGCAAAGTTTAAAGTTAAATTTTTCAAACCCGAATCAACTATCTGAGATATAATCCTTGAAGCATTTTGCAGAGATAGCGGAGTTCTGAGCTGGTCAACAAAAAGATTTGACAGCTTTCTGTTTCTCAGATTTTCGAGCAAAATATGAAAATTATTCACAGAGCCGTTTAACCCAATCCCAAAAAGAAGAGCCGTTCTGAGTATAACATAATTTTCTGTTATGCTTTTTATTTCTTCTTCCGCTTCCACCTTAGAAACTGCATAAGATGAGAGCGGATTTATTTTACCGCTTTCCGTAAGCATTCCGCCGCTGTTCCCGTCATAGACTAAATCAGTTGAAGTGAATACCATCCTTGCTTTTATACTCTCGCACGATTCGGCAATTACTCTTGTCGCTTCTACATTAATTTTTTTAACCTCTTTATATGGCATTGCATCAGCTGTTTCCGGACGCGTAATTCCTGCAGTGTGAATTACAAAGTCCGGTTTATTTTCAAGTATTACTTTTTTCAACGAGGATAAATCTTCAAGATTTAACCGTATTGATTTAAAATTTTTTGTATTCCCTTCCCTCGTATTGTGTAATGCAATTATTTCATTCTTCTTTGCAAGTTCAATATTGAGATATTGTCCCAATAAACCCGATGCTCCTGTGATTATGACTTTCATCAAATATTTGTATTAAGAGTATGTTATATTGCAAATTATTTTTGTAAATTTAGTTAAAATTAAAATTATTATGAAGACAAGAAATATAATATTTTGGGTGCTTGCAATTATTATTACTTTAGCCTCGGCGTACTATCAAAGAATTACAGGTCCTACCTATGAGCTTAGCGGCTCCGAATCTTTTCAGGGAAAAGATATAATTTATAAGTTTGAAAGAAGTCATTCCATTAGCTCTGATTGCCCGGTCATTATTCCCGTAGCAGACGATACATATAAGGGAACAATTCTTTGGAAAAGAAATAAAACCAATGATGAGCTCACAAGGGTTGAAATGAAAATATATAAAGATACTGTTATATCCGATGTCATATCCGATAAACTTCAGAAAGGATATTTTCTTTACGGAACTTTGCCAAAGCAGCCGCCGGCAGGAAAATTGAATTACTATGTCCGCCTCATTAAAGATAATTCCGAAAAAGTCATTCCGGAAAAAGAACCTGTTACAATCAGATTCAAGGGTGATGTTCCCACGGTTATCCTGATTATTCACGTAATTGCAATGTTTGCCGCGATGTTAGTTGCAACAAGAACCGGCCTTGAAGCATTAATGCCCGATCCGAAATATACAAAGTATATGCTTTGGACTCTTGGAATTCTCGCATTTGGCGGATTTGTTATGGGTCCGATAGTTCAAAAATATGCATTCGGTGAATACTGGACAGGAATACCTTTTGGAATAGATTTAACCGACAACAAAACTCTTATAGCATTTGTCGGATGGCTTGTCGCATTGATTATGTATAAACGCTCTCAAAAACCCAAGCTTTGGGTTATCGGAGCTGCTGTTTTAATGCTTATAATTTTTATTATCCCGCACAGTGTTCTTGGCTCTGAGCTGGATTACAACCAGATGAAATAAAAAATTAATTTTTAATATGAAAAATATAATAAAACTAACTCTTTTCGCATTACTGATTGCAATCAATTTTGCAAATGCTTATCCCGTTGATTCTTTAGAACTCGCCCGGAACAATGAAGTTACCAAAGAAGAACTTTTTCAACACCTTAAATTCCTTTCAGATGATAAACTCGAAGGCAGATTCCCCGGAACAGCCGGCGATATAGTTGCAAGAGAATACATCATCAATGAATTCAAAAAATACGGCTTGAAACCCGGCAACGGTAACAGCTTCCTTCAATTTTTTACCTTTAGAAGAGGATTCAAAATTACCGATAATAACTATGCATACATTTCGTCGGGAGATAAAACCTGGAAATTGTTCACCGAAATTGACTGGTATCCCGTTGCCTATACTGAAAACGGCTCATTCAAAAGCGGCCTTGTCTTTGCCGGATATGGAATTAATTCCGATGAATATAACGACTTCCAAAATCTCGATGTCAAAGATAAGTTTATTATAATCTTTAAAGGAGCCCCTGATTTCAAAAATAAAAAAATCCCCGAATACCTCTCTAAAGACAGATATAAAATTTCAATAGCAAAAGAGCTCGGCGCAAAAGGAGTAATATTTGTTAATCCCCCTGACGGCGGCAGTGATGAAATTGATATCTCACTCGTTGATGACCTTTCTCAGAAATCAGGACTGCCCGTTATTCATATCAGAAGACATATCATTACAGACTTATTTGAAAATCAAGGTTTAAACTTAGAAAGTGTTTATAAAGAAATACTTAAGTTTTCTCATCCCGCAAGTTTTGGAATGGAAAAGCTTATAATCGAAATGAATGTGGAAGTTGCAGATAGTCCTACTGAAACTACAAACGTACTCGGCTTTCTTGAAGGCTCCGACCCTGCTCTGAAAAACGAAGTTGTGGTTATCGGTGCACACTACGACCATCTAGGCTATGGTCATAGAAATAGTCTCGACGATTCTAAAATAAAACAAGTTCATAACGGAGCAGATGATAACGGCTCAGGAACAGTCGGAGTTCTCGAACTTGCACAAAAAATTTCTTCAACTAAAGACCTCTTCAAAAGAAGCATTCTCTTTATGTGCTTTGGCGCCGAAGAAATGGGTTTGCTCGGCTCTGACTTTTTCGTGAAATCGGATTTATTTAAGTCTTATAACATTGTATCAATGATTAATCTCGATATGATTGGCAGACTCGAAAATAACGTTCTCGTTATAAACGGAACCGGAACATCGGATATCTGGGAAAATCTCCTGAAAGAAACCAACAGCAATTATAATTTCAGTCTCTCTTTAGGAAAAGAAGGTTTCGGCGGCTCCGACCATTCGTCATTTAATACAAAGAAAGTCCCTGTTCTTTTTTTCTTCAGCGGAATACATTCCGACTATCATAAATCAACAGACGACTATTGGAAAATAAATTACGACGGATTCGAAAAAATTTTAAAATATGCTTATGATGTTACAAAGCAGGTTGCTAATCTCGACAGCAAACCCCTTTATGTAGAAGTTACCGAAAACAATCAGCCGACAAGAACAACTTTCAAAATGACGCTCGGTGTCATTCCCGATTTTTCATACAACGATAACGGATTTAAAATTTCCGGAGTCAAGCAGGGCGGTCTCGCCGAAAAAGCAGGAATGAAAGCCGGCGACATTATAATTAAATTTATCGGAAAAGATATTAAAAATATTTATGACTATACTGCCGCTCTCGGTGATATGAAAAAAGGAGAAAAAGTTGAAGTAGTTTATATCAGAGATGGTGTTGAAACTTCTGTTTCAATAGATACGGAATAAGTGATTTTTATCAGAGTTCTTCACAGGTTACAACCGCACAGGCGTAACCGTCTGTGTGTGAAATGCTGATATGATATTTGTACTTTGAAAATTCGTTTTCAGTGGTGTGGTTTATGTACGGTTTGCCGCGCTCGTCATTAAGGATTTCAATATCTTTCCAGCCGAAATCTTTTGAAATTCCCGTTCCGAGTGCTTTGGAATATGCTTCCTTTGACGCAAATCGTCCTGCAAAATGAAGTTCGGGTTTTGAGAACTTTTTGCAGTATGCGATTTCATTTTCCGTTAAAATCCTTGTGAAAAATCTGTCGCCGAATTTTTCGATTACACCTTTGATTCTTTGAATTTCGATTATATCTATACCAACACCTTTTATCATAAATGTTTTTTATTTTTTGTTCCAACAATATTAATAATTTTTTGCTCTAAAATCTATATAAAGCGAGATAAATATTGGCTAAACTAAAAACCAAGTTTGTATGTCAAAAGTGCGGCTACAGCACAGCCCGATGGATAGGAAAATGTCCCGAATGTGAAAGCTGGAATTCTTTCGTAGAAGAAATTCAGGATACTTCAGTTTCGAAAAAATCCAAAAGCATCGAGCGAAAAGCCGATTCGGCAAATATCCTGATGCTCTCCGGTATCAACGAAACTAAAGAAATGAGATTTTCCACCGGAATTGCAGAACTGGATAGAGTACTCGGAGGCGGAGTCGTTAACGGCTCAATAGTATTAATTGGCGGCGACCCGGGCATCGGAAAATCAACATTGATGCTTCAGATATCCTCAAAACTTCAAGGCAAAAGATTTCTCTACGTCAGCGGCGAAGAATCTGCCGTTCAGATTAAAATGAGAGCAGAGCGGCTTGGAAATATTCCTGAAAATTTCTATGTGCTATCGGAAACAAATCTCGAACTCATAGAAGCTGTAATAATTCAGAAAGAGCCCGACTTCATCATAGTTGATTCAATTCAAACTGTTTACAGACCTGAACTCGAAAGCGCTCCCGGCACAGTATCGCAATTAAGGGAAAGCACATCCAAATTAATCAATATCGGAAAAACATTAAATATTCCGATTTTCCTTGTTGGACATATTACAAAAGACGGAACAATTGCAGGTCCGAAAATTATTGAACATATGGTTGATGTGGTCTTACAGTTTGAAGGCGAAAGAACACACCTCTATAGAATTTTAAGAGGAATAAAAAACCGATTCGGCTCAACAAACGAAATCGGAATTTTCGAAATGACCGAAAAAGGTTTAAAGGAAGTACCAAATCCGAGCGAAGTATTTTTATCGCAGAGAAATTACGGAGCTTCCGGCTGTGTTATCTCATCATCCATCGAAGGAACACGGCCAATACTGATAGAAATTCAGGCACTTGTATCCCCCACCAGTTACGGATTCCCGCAAAGGACTTCAATGGGCTTTGATTTGAAAAGACTGAATATTATCATAGCCGTACTCGAAAAGAAACTCGGAATATTTTTAAATAAATATGACGTATTTATAAATGTTGCAGGCGGCGTGAAAGTTGATGAGCCCGCAGTTGACCTTGCAGTAGCAATGAGTATTTTTTCGTCTTATAAAGATGTTCCCGTTGACTCCGAAACCATTGTGCTCGGAGAAGTCGGACTCGCCGGCGAAATCAGAACAATAAGCAACATAGAAAGAAGGATAAACGAATCGGCAAAACTTGGATTTAAAAGAATCATACTTCCGAAAAATAATCTGAAATATATTGACTTAAAAAAATATAAGATTGAAATAACCGGAGTCGAAAACATAAAAGAGGCACAGGGAAAATTAATTTAAAAATTTTGAACTTCAAAAATTTATTTTTTTGAAGTATATTCAGAAAACTCAAAAATTGTACGAATATGGAAAACAATTTCAAAACCATTTACAGACACATCATTGAAGAAGAAAGAAAAATTCCGGAAGCAACCGGACAGCTTTCCGATTTGCTCTCCGATATTGCTCTCGCCTGCAAAGTAATTTCACTCGAAGTTAACAGAGCCGGATTAATTGATATACTCGGATTAACCGGAAACGTAAACGTGCAGGGAGAAGAAGTTAAAAAACTTGACGAATACGCCAATGCAGTTCTTACATACTCAATGAAACTCGGAGGCCACGCCTGCGCCGTATGCTCTGAAGAAGAAGAAGAGTTTATCCCCATTGATACTGAATATGGTCACGAAAGATTTGAAAATAAATATATCTGCCACTTTGACCCGCTCGACGGCTCATCAAATATTGATGCGAATATTTCCATAGGAACAATTTTTTCGATTTATAAAAGAGTCTCTTTAAGAGGACCCGGAACGATTGAAGACGTTTTACAGCAGGGAATTCATCAGATAGCCGCCGGATATTGCGTTTACGGCTCAAGCACAATATTTGTTTATACTGCGGGCAAAGGTGTTCACGGATTTACACTTGACCCCTCTGCAGGTGAATTTATCTCTTCTCACGAAAATATTACAATCCCCAAAAAAGCAAAAACATATTCTGCAAACGAAGGTAATTATATTAAATGGTGCGATGGAATGAAAAAATATATTGATTACCTGAAAGAAGAAGATAAAGAAACCGGAAGACCTTATTCCTCAAGGTATGTCGGCTCGCTCGTAGCCGACTTCCACAGAAATCTTTTATACGGCGGAATTTTTATTTACCCGGCAGATAAAAAAAGCAAAGTTGGTAAACTCCGTTTAATGTATGAAGCAAATCCGCTTGCAATGATTGTAGAGCAAGCCGGAGGCAGAGCTTCTACAGGTAAAGAACGGATTCTTGAAATCAAACCGACAGCAGATCGGAAGAGCGTCGTGTAGGGAAAGAGTGTAGATCTCGGTGG
>CALKAJ010000054.1 GCA_937983305.1 uncultured Ignavibacteriota bacterium
ACTTCCTGTTACAATCAGCGATGAGTTTAAAACAGGTTTTGGAATAAAACTTGAAAAGAAATAAAAAAATATAATTTAAAATGATAAAGAAATCATTAGCAGATTTAAGAGAAAACTACAAATTAAAATCGTTAGATATCAGCGATGTGGATTTAAATCCTTTTAAACAATTTGAGGTTTGGTTTAATGAGGTCCTTGAAGCAGAAATACATGAACCGAATTCAATGTGCGTTGCAACAGCAACGAAAGAAGGCAAACCTTCTGCAAGAGTGCTTTTATTAAAAGGATTTGACGAGAAAGGATTTGTATTTTATACAAATTACGAAAGCAGAAAAGGAAAAGAACTTGCAGAAAATAATCAGGCATCGCTGTTATTTTTTTGGGTTGACTTGGAACGGCAAATTAGAATTGAAGGAACAGTGGAAAAAGTTACGCAAGAAGAATCTGAAAAATATTTTAAAACCAGACCATTTAAAAGCAGACTCGGTGCATGGGCTTCAAATCAAAGTGAAGTTATTAGCGGAAGATATATTATTATAAAAAAGTTTGTAGGATATTTAGCGAAATTCAGGTCAATTAATGTGCCGTTGCCTCCATACTGGGGCGGCTACAGATTAGAGCCGGAGGTATTTGAATTCTGGCAGGGACGTGCAAACCGTCTTCACGACAGAATTCGTTACAAAAAAGAAAAAGACAACTGGATTATAGAAAGACTCTCCCCTTAGAATTAGAATAAAAAAAAGTTGCGAAGGAAACCTTCGCAACTTTTGTATTGAATAATTTTTATATTCGTTATTTCACAAGAACCATTCTCTTAACATCGGTAAATCCATTCACATCAACTTTATAGAAGTAAACACCGCTTGATAATTCTGATGCATTAAAATCAACAGAATAATAACCTGCGGCTTTAACTTCGCTGATTAAATTCTTTACAACTCTTCCAAGAATATCATAAACCTTAAGGTTTACAAATCCCTGCTTCGGAATTGCAAAATTAATCTTTGTTGTCGGGTTAAATGGATTCGGATAGTTCTGAGATAAACTGTACGTTTCAGGAACAGTAGTTCCGATTAACTCAGTGCCTGTTGCCGGAGTTACTTCAAGACAAAGCTTTGGCAGAGCGGTATAAGTTGAACCAACCGTTGTAATTCCCGTACAGCCGTCTCCTGACGAAAGGTCAGAATGATTATGAACATTTCTGCCTGTCATTGTAGTTGCAACTACATCAGTATTGGAAGTATAACTGCTGTTGTTAAAACAAATTTCAACAACTATATTACTTGTTCCATTCCAGTAGTATGGTGTTTGCAAAGTAATATATTGAATACCCGTACCCGGGATTGAATATGAGCCATCAAATACAGTTGTAAAACCGGAAGCATCAAATGAAGATATAGTTGTAGCTGTAGTATTCTTAATTTTAACTTTAAATCCATTCATTACCTGCGAAGCAGCAGTAGTAACATCGAAACCTATTTTCATAATGTTACCTGCAGAGCCGCCTGCGGCAGTAATTTCAGAACCAAGATAAAGCATTTGTGTTCTGGAATCCATATAGAATGTATAGAAAGGCCATCCTGCTGTAGTTCCGCCTGCTCCTACGCAATAATTTGTAAGCAGAATGATTTTAAATTTATAAAGTGCAGTAGAATCTTTTTTATGGTTAGAGCCGGCATCCTGAGCAATAACTCTATAGAATATTGAATCGTTAATTGCTACCTGTGATGTATCTGAATTAAATAATCCTGTATAAAGATTCCCGCCGGTTGTGGCAAGTTTCTTAGTCTTTACACCTGTTGAAGGATTGTTCTTATACCATCTTACCCATACGGAGTCAATACCAATGTTATCTGTTACTGTAGCAGATACATTTGCGGGCCATTGACCTTTAGGAGTATTTCCAATTGGTGTATGAACAATTACGGGTTTCACAGTATCCGGTGTTGCAACAAAAGAGTGGAATATTCCGGGTGCACCTGATGGAGATGTAGCAACTCTTCCGAGTAAATCAACAGTTTTCAGATAATATTTGTAAGTACCTGCACCTGAAAGTGTGATATTTGCAGTCCAGTTATTACCGGATGTATTTGTCATTAATAAACTGTCTGTGAAATTAGTTGTTTTTGTGTAGTAAAGTTTTGTCTTAGTCGGATCAATATTTGAGCCTGCCGGAATAATTGTAGAAAGAACTGCTCTTGTACCGGAAGTTGATTCCGTATTTCCAAGAGGAGTGTGATTAATTGCAGGACCTAAATCTATAGTCGTTATCCATGCCTGATAGAGACCTGTTTTGTCATCAGCCCAGTAAGGATATACTTTGTTATTACCTGAAGTGATTCCAATATAGTCACCCTGATAACCGCCGGCAAGACCGGAAATTGGTTTGGGTTTGAATCTGTGGTCGGAAACAAGAACATCTGTCCAGGTAGTTCCGCCGTCTATTGAACGGGAAACATATACTTCTGAAGAATCGGTGGAAGTATTTCTATCATCATAATATACAACGTTTACGCCGCCAAATTCATCAACTCTTAAAGCCGGCATATACTGAGTCTTACCGTTGTTGAGAGCATCCTGATTAACTCTGATACCTGCTGACCAATTGGTACCGCCATTTGTTGAACGGTGTAATATTATATCCGGGTCAGAACCTGCAGGAGAAAGATTTTTTTCAGCTGTTACAATATAAATCCAACCTGCGCGAGGACCGGAAGTTCTGTCAACGCCCATCCACGGGAAGTCATTAACTCTGATACCTGCTTTATTTGACAGAGTACCTCTGATACCGTTACAATCATAAATGTTGTTATTGTATGTCCAGTTCGCACCGCCGTTTGTTGATTTAGCAAAGCCTACGAAATCACCTGTATAAGGTGAACCTGAGAGAGGACTTTGCCAGCAAATGATTGCATCACCGTTTGGCATAATTGCACCGTTTACACCCTGTGCATAGTGACCTGAAGCAACAGTATGAACGTTTACAACACTGCTATAAGTTGCACCGCCGTTTGTTGAATACGAAACAACGCAAGGAGGAGATGAAACAGAGAATAAAGACCAGGTTACATATACTCTGTTTACATAAGGACTTGTAGAAACATCGTTGACAAAAGTATGGTTTTTATCCTGAGAACCGGTTGTAATAGTAACTGTGTTTGCCCAGTTTACACCAAGATTTGTCGAATAAGAAGCAAACATACCTGAAGTTGTATAACCGAGGTATGACTGGTGGAATCTGCCATTTAAGTCAATAGCAGGAGCGGGGTCACCACCGTGATTACCTAAAGGTGCTGAATTTGTTGTATCAGAACCGAACCATGTTGTACCACCGTTTGTGGAAACATAACAACCTTCACTGATAAAACTTAGTGAACTTCCTGACATTCTTGCGGCATTTGACGAAGCAAATAAAATGCTTTCGTTAGTTGGATGCCTTGTAATCGGAACCTCAGATTGAGTGGTTGTAGATGGATGAACTCTTACGTTAGTATTCACAACCATAAGACCTGCGGGAGTATTATGGATTTGCGGAGTTGTAAAAGTTCTCGGAAAATTTTCGTTGATAATTACAGGAGTTGAAATACCATCTTCCTCAGACTGCTGAATACCTGTCATTCTGGGGTCAATATTCCATTTCCTGTCATCAACGGCGTAATCAGATTTTTGTCCCATAAAGAGAGCAAAAGCAACTACGAGAAGAGAAAGCGGAATAAAAAGTTTCTTCATTGTTTTGATTTTGGTTAATTAAAATAGTAAAAATTTCTTTTCAAAAAAGACACGTTATTTGTGTAATATATACATACAAAAATTAATTTCAAATATTAAAAAATAGAACAAAAAAGGTGTGAGGAAAATATCCTCACACCTTAAAATTATGATTGTTTTTTGCTTATATTATTTTACAAGAACCATACGTTTTACATCTGTGAACCCGTTAACTTCCATTTTGTAGAAGTAAACAC
>CALKAJ010000055.1 GCA_937983305.1 uncultured Ignavibacteriota bacterium
GGATGAATAAGGAACTAATTAACGAAGTCGGTTATGGTAAGCCGTACTTCAAGACAGAGGATAAGGATGTTGATTTTGTGGACACAATTAAAAAAACAGTGAAGGCATTTCCATTAACGCTTATTAGCGTAGTGGTGTTTCTGTTTACCGCAGTTTTTTTCTGGACAGAAACAAGCATATTCTGGAATTCAGTAACTTTTATCATACTTGGTGTTACAACATTTTGCTGTTTGTGTTCTGATTTCTCTGTCTATCGTAAAAGTAAATTGTAGGATTACAATCGGCGTACCGGTTCAGATTCCCTGAAGAAAGAGGCTGTCGTATCAAAAAGACAGCCTTTTTGTTATAAATATAGTTTATAGACTATCATTTTTTCCGGTTGATTTACTTAAAATAGAATTAATCAAAGCAAAACTTTGGCACGGTAATTGCAAATTGTTTTGCAGAGTTTTTAAATTAAATAAATAAAATGCATTTAACGGATTACATAATTTTTGGAATATTGTTTATAATAGTCGGATACATACTTTACGATATCAGAAATGATATTTGCGTAACGCATACCAAAAAAAGAAAATCAGAATAACACACCAACTTAATTAAAAAGAAGCGATACCGCCGGATGGACATTTCTTCGGCGGTTTTCGTTTTTTATTAAGAACTCTTGTCAACGAAGTTAAATCGGCAGGAAACTATTTCTTTTTGCGAAATTATCTCAAGCTGATTTTAACTCTAAGAGGAAAATGGTTTTCTTCAGAAGGTTTAATTTAACCCATTTTTTTAAATCGTCTTCAAGTAAATCCCCCAAGCCAGATAGTATTCTTGCGTTATTTTTTTTCCTTAGCAGTTTAAGCAATCTTAACAGAAATTCTTTCCTTTCAAATCCTGTTCTCTTTATAATTATTTTGTCATTGAATTCCCATCCCTTATCAAGGAAGAAATATACATCAAAAATATCTCTGTTGACTTTACATTCACGTTCAAACATCGCCACTAATTTGTTAGCAAACATATCTTCTTTCTTCATTACTTTTAAAGGCAATCCGTATAAATATTTAATTTCATATTCCGAACCAAAATTTCTTTTATTTATTTCCACTTTTATATTCTGAGTTTTATCTGAATAGGATATTTCAAACAAAACGCTGTATCTTTTTTCGTAAACATCTTTTATCTCTCCATATTTCTCAAGAATATTTTTTATTAAAACAAAATTTTCTCCGGTAAATTTTTCTTGCAATAGGTCAAAATCAAGGTCAACTGAATACCTCGGCAGTTCATAAAAGAAATAAACCGCAGTTCCTCCTTTAAAACCCAGAATTTCTGCTAAACCGGTTTCGCTTACCAGGTCATATAAAATCCTGGTAAGTATCTCCTTATGAAATTTCAGTGTGCTCATTTTTTTTCACGTTTTTGGTTAATATTTTATTTGCAAATTTCTCCATCCTTTTGTTTTCGTATATCCTTAGAAGCTGTGTGATTTTTTCAAAGTTTAGCGAATGAATGTTATCAAAATAAAAATCTTTGTCAATATAAAGCATATCAAGAAATGCTCTTTCTTTTGAGGCAATTAAATAATTTCCTTTATTGATAATACCTTCAAAATTAAAAAGAATCCGGTCATTCAGTTTTCTGAAAATAAAAGAATCGTTTCCTGAATTTATTTCTTTCGTTTGATAAGATGCCAAATAAATTGAGCTATACTTCTGAAAAATTACCCCTTCAATACCAAGTACTGTTTCGAATGATATATAAGAAGGCTTAAAAATTTTCGTACAAAATTCAAATTTATTAAAATTCCTGTCTTTTGCGTAAATACCTCTCCTTAGTTGTATAAGTTGCCCTGTTTTTACATAATAATTAACTCTTGAAATTGCAGTTGACTGAGATATGCCTTCCCAAATAAGCATTAATTCCCTGAATGTGAAAACTGTATTTTCACTTCGTAGTAATACATTTAAAAACCCTTTATTCATTATATATCAGTTAAATATTGGAATAATTCTTATGTATAGCTTAAATTATTAACTTAGCTTATAATTCTGAAAATATCAAGCATAAAATAGTAAGAAAAAATGACGAAATCACAAAATGTGTTACAGCTGTCTAAAATTAAATTAGAGTTATCTGATTATTAAAAGCAAAAAAATTTATCTTGAATTATTTTATGTATTTGAATAACTTGTTTTTGAGATATTAATTTGTTTTTATGTTTCTTATTTATTTTTGTGAGATTGTTATGACAGGAGTATGTATTTATGTAAGTCAAGAAACAGGCGCGGAGTTGAATATGAAAAGTTCGGGCGTACAGGAAAATCACACAAAAAGACACAAAAATAATAAAAATATAAAGGAAAATGAAAATTTTAAATGTTTAATTAAAAACGGAAAATGAAAACCTTTAAAAAATCTTTGGAAAAGAAAGGAGTAAATCTATGCATCCGCCATAAAATTTTAATTTTTAAAAATTCGCACACAGAAAACACACACAGGCATTATCGCCTGTGAATTTCAAAACAAAAAAATTAATCTAATGAAACCTATAAAAGAATATAACTGCTCGCAGGAAAAATTAAATCCTAAAAAGTTTTTTCCTGTAATTTTGTTCCTGTTTGGTTTCGCATTTAGTTTCG
>CALKAJ010000056.1 GCA_937983305.1 uncultured Ignavibacteriota bacterium
TTATATTTTTTTCTAACCTCAGGGTCAATTTCGTAAACAATAATTTCAGCTCCAAATGCCTCTGATATTTTCGCAACTTTTGTACCAACTTTGCCATACCCGATAATACCAAGTTTCTTCCCGCTGAATTCATTTCTTTGAAAATTATAATTGGTGAATCTTTTTTTTCTTACAAGTGTATCGGAGTAATTAATCTTTTTCAAAATATTTAATATCAATGCAACTGTATGCTCTGCCGCAGAAAGAGTATTACCATCCTCCGAATTTATAATTTCAATTTTCCTTTTTGAAGCAAATTTGACATCAATATTATCAATCCCTTTTGAACAAGTTGCAATTGCTTTGAAATTACATTTCGATAAAAAATCTTTATCAATATTTCTTATACTTCTGATAACAAGACATTCATAATTACTGTATCCTGAAATAATTTTATCATTCTCAATACCGGGTTTATAAGTAACAAAAAACTTTTCTCCGTTTAAAAAAGAAAAAGCCGATAAATCAATTTTATCGGCTATTAAAATTTTTATTTTTTCCATTTCCTTTAATCCTCTTTTGGAGGTTTGTTAAGATATTCTTCAATAATATCAAGGACCTCAAATTTTCCTTCTCCGGATATAATCGAGAAAGGAATATAATCAATACATAAATTATCAAGTTTCACTATCTTTGCCACCCTATAAATCTGTTTATCCATTTTGTTCTTGGAGATTTTATCTGCTTTTGTCAGAACCACACAATAAGGAATCTCATAATACTCAAGCCAGCTAATCATCAATTCATCGAGATATGTGGGTTCATTTCTTGCATCAATTAAAACAAATACCACTCTGACATTTTGCCTTTCACTGATATAATCTTCAACAAGTTTTCTCCACCCTGCCCTGATTTGCTCGGGAACTTTTGCCTATCCATATCCGGGTAAATCAACAAGATAAAATTTTTCGTTAATAAGAAAATAATTTAACTGCTTAGTCTTACCCGGGACTGAGCCGATTTTCGCAAGGTTTTTTTTATTGCAGATCTTATTAACCAATGATGATTTGCCAACGTTAGAACGACCTACAAACACAAATTCAGATAACACTGATTTTGGAAGTGTTCTTAAATCATAAATACTGTTTATAAATTCTGCGGATTGAATTTTCATTTTTTTTAATCTTTAGAAAAATCCTTAACTTTCATCAAAACAAAATTATATTTATTCATATTTTCTATAATTATAAAAGTTAAGGATTTATAAAATTAAAATTACTCTGTTAATTACTCTGAATCTTTTTTCTTTCTAACCGTTTTCTTCGGAGTCTCTTTTTTGGCAACTGTTTCTTTTTTATCTTTTACAGTTTTCTTAGGAGCTTTCTTTTCCGGTTTTTCTTCCTTTGCTTTTTCTTTCTTGACAGTTTCCTTAGTAACGGGTTTCTTTTCTTTTTTCTCTGCTGTTTTCTTTTCTTTCTTTTCAGTTGATTTCTTTACCTCAGGTTCAGAAACTTTTTCTTCTTTTTTTCCGCCTTTGGTTGGTTTTGCTTTGGACTTTTCTTTTGCCTTTGCTTCTTCCATTATATCATAATCAACGAGTTCAATTAATGCTTTTTCTCCTCCATCGCCATACCTTGTACCGAGTTTCAGAATTCTGGTGTAACCGCCGTTTCTATCGAGAATCTTCTCGGCAACTTCTCCAAAAAGGATATTCAAGGCATCTTTCTCTTTTACAACTTTTCTTGCCTCTCTTCTCAAGTGTACACTTTTCTCAGGGCTTTTTTCAGAATAGTTATAAGCATTTTTTGCTTTTGTTAATAACGGCTCAATTACAGTTCTGAGCTCTTTTGCCTTTGCCAATGTTGTTATTATTCTCTTATGCTTTATCAGTGATGACGACAAATTAGAGAGCAATGCTTTTCTATGGCTTGCGGTTCTTTTTAATTTTCTTCCTTTTTTCCTGTGTTCCATATTATATCAGATACTATTATTTTTTATCGTTTTTAATATATTTCGAGACATCCATTCCGAATGAAAGTCCGAAACTGTCAATTAAATCTCCAAGTTCAGCCAATGACTTTCTTCCGAAATTCCTGAAATGAAGCATTTCTGATTCGTGTTTGCTTACCAAATCTGCTATATTTTTAATCTCAGCAGATCTCAAACAGTTCTGTGACCTCACCGTTAAATCCAGTTCATCTACGGGAGTCAACAAGATTTTTTTGATTTTTTCAAATTCTTCGTCTTCTTCCTCATCCGGTAATGATTCAAGTTCTGTCTCAGGACCAAGTTTTAGATATAGCGTAAGATGATCCTTTAAAATTTTGGATGCTGTAACTACCGCTTCTGTTGGAGTTAGTGCTCCATTAGTTGTAATTTCAAGTATCAATCTTTCAAAGTCTGTTCTTTGTCCGACTCTTGTATTTTCCGTAACATAATTCACATTTAACACCGGCGAGAAAATTGAATCCATTGTGATAAAGCCGAGAGCTAAATCAGGCTTTTTATTTTCATCTGCGGGAACATACCCGATTCCGCTTCCTATTCTCAGTTCAATGTTTAGCTTTGCATCTTTGTTCAATGTGGCAATTTTCAAATCGGGGTTTAAAATCTCGAAATCAGCTGTGGCGTCCTGAATATCTTTTGCAGTCCATACTTTCGGACCTGCTAATTTGAACTCAATTTTGTTTGATGATTTTGTTATGTCTTTAAACCTGACTTCTTTGAGGTTTAATATTATTTCTGATAAATCCTCAACGACTCCTTTAATTGCAGTAAATTCGTGCGGAATATCATTTACTTTAATAGCTGTTATTGCCGTACCGGGAAGCGATGAGATGAGTATCCGCCTTAAGGAATTTCCTAATGTAACTCCATAACCTCTTTCGAGGGCTTCTAATGTAAATCGTCCGTATGTTGGGGTGGATGTAGTTTCATCCAATACAACCCTCTCCGGCATCTGTAAATGATTAATCTTCATTTATTTTCGGATATATTATTATTTAAATTATTTATTATTTAGAGTATAATTCTACTACTAACTGCTCATTACCAATAAAATTCACTTCTGATCTTTCGGGAACATTTAAAAATGTACCTATCATATTAGCTTTATCTAATGACAACCAGGATGGTAACATATTATCTTTCATCCTTTTCATTGAATCATGAAAAACACCAAGTTTTTTGCTTTTTTCTCTGACTCTTATAACATCTCCGGATTTGATAATTACTGAAGGAATATTTACAACTTTTCCGTTTATGGTAAGGTGCTTGTGAAGAATTAACTGTCTTGCAGCTTTTCTTGAGGGTGCTAATCCGAGACGATATAAAGTATTATCAAATCTACTTTCAAGGATTTTAACAAGGTTTTCACCTGTAACACCTCTTCTTCTGGCAGCTTCTGTAAAATATGAACGGAATTGCTTCTCTAACAATCCATAAGTTTTACGAATTTTTTGCTTCTCTCTTAACTGAATCGCATAATCAGTTATTCTCGGTTTTCTGCTTTGTCCGTGCTGACCGGGAGGGTAATTTCTTGTCTCAAGATCGGAAGAGCACACGTCTGAACTCCAGTCACGAATCACCATCTC
>CALKAJ010000057.1 GCA_937983305.1 uncultured Ignavibacteriota bacterium
GAATGATTGATGCATATTTGTTTATAAATGAGCTTTAAATATTTTTTTAATTTATGATAAGTTTTTTAATTAAAATCCTCTTCCAAACTGGAAGTGAAATACCCATTTCGGGTCAAGTCTTTGTTCAACAGAACGGTCAAATCCATATCCAAAGTCAAAGCCAATCAAACCTACTGCAGGCAGCATAAGTCTTGTTCCAAATCCAACCGATTTACGCAAATCAAGCGGGTCGGTCTTGGAAATATCTGTCCACACGTTTCCAGCTTCGGCAAATGCAAGAATAAAAATCGGTATCGGGTCAAGTGATACGGGATATCTTAACTCCAGACTATACTTTAACGCTACTTTACCGCCAATCGGATTCGCAAAGTTGTTTTTAGGACCAACAACTCTGTCATCATATCCTCTCAAAGCAATAGTATTATATGCGAGACCATTGCCGCCCATATAGAATAACTCTGTAGGCGGAAGATATTTATCTTTTCCTATTGCATTAACGAAATAAAAATTAAAATTCGTATAAAGAGTTAATTTCGTGTTTCTTACAAATGGCGTGTAAAGCTCGGCAGTGAAAATATTTTTTACGAACTCTAAATTTCCCGGCAGGAAAGGACCTCCGGAAAGCTCGGTCGAATTTGAAATCTTGGTTCCGTTAGTAGGGAATATCGGGTCAAAAACCGTAGAGCGGGTTATTGTTTGTCTTATAGAAACCTGATTTCTTAAACCTGTTTGGTAATAGTCGCCTCCGTCTATTACATCTGTGCTCTGGAATTTTAATGCCCAGTCACCTCTGAAAAAGTCATCAGGCCATTTGAATCTTCTGCCGGCATTTATTATTACTCCGGTTTCTCTTACATCATAATAATAGTTTGAACGTGTGTCGTATAAATTGAATCCAAGCAAAGTTGGAGTATTAAGAAACCACGGTTCCTGAAATGCGATTGAAAAAGTTCTGTATAAGCCGCCTTCACCGAATTGCCAGGTGAAGTTAAGAACTTGCCCTGCTCCTCCTCTAAGCGGATTAAGCAGGTCGAAATTATTAAAGGTTAAGCCAAGTGCTCCGGTAAATCCGAATGAGCCGCTATAACCAACCGACGCATTAAACTGGTCAGAGCTTCTTTCCTGTACCGAAAATTTAATGTTTACCGTGGAATCGTTTTCAAGCGCAATATCCTGACCGAGTTTCTCGGGGTTAAAATAATTTAATGCATTTAACTGCTGGAGACTTCTTTTAAGATTGCTCCTGTTAAAAAAATCACCGGGAATTGTATATAGTTCCCGCCTCAATACTTTGTCCTTGGTTTTATCGTTTCCTTCAAAAGATATTCTGCCAAGCTTGAATTGATTGTTCTCCGTAATCTTTATTGTTATATCAACTTTATCTTTGCCTGAAACTTTTTCGGTAATATCCGCACTAAATCCGAGATATCCGTTATCGTAATAAAGTGCACTTATATCAGATTCGGTTTCGTTGCCGTAAATATTCTGGTTAAGTTTCTTTTGGTTATATACATCGCCTCTGTCAAAATCAAGTCTCTGAAAAAGTATCGTATCCGAATATAATTTGTTGTTCTCAAATTTTATGTTGTTTACAAAAAATAAATCTCCTTCATCAACTTTCAATATTACGTCGGCATCTTCCTTATCCGGAGTTAATTTTATTCCAATTTCTTCTACCTCCGCATCTTTGAATCCTTTCTCGCGATAAAGGTCAACTATTAATTGTTTGTCCTCTTCAAGTTTTTTCTTTTCATAGTTCGCTCCATCCCAGAATTTCCACCACGATTTCGTGCTTGTTTCCATTACATCTTTTATATCGTCTGAAGAAACATATTTATTTCCCTGCACAACAATACTTCTTACAGTAACTTTTTTACCTTCTTCAATTCTGATTCTGATTCTTGCTTCGTTACTCGCGGAAACAAGTTTATCAACTTTGACTTCAGCAAGAGGATATCCTTCGCTCTCGTAATGCTTCTGTAAATAATATTCTATGTCTTTTAATCTCTGATCTGAAACTACCTGCCCCGGTACAAGCTCTATAAACGGCTCAAGGTCGCTTTCGGAAAGCTTGTCGTTGCCTGTTATATCTACCTTTTCTATTCTTGGCAGTTCTTCAACTTTTATGGTTAAGTAAATATCCGTGCCGATTTTTTTGTCAATGAATAACTGAATGTCGCTGAATAGCCCGAGTGACCAAAGCTTATCTATTGCGTCTCTTGTTTCGTCCGATGGTATCGTTATTTCCTGTCCGATTTTCAATCCGGAATATGCTACTATTGTTTTTGAGTCGTATAGCCTGTTGCCGGTCGTGTTAATTCCTATTATCCTGTATAATGCCGGTCCGTCTTGTGAATGTGCTAATCCCGGTAGCAGTATAAGTGCGGCTGCGATTAATATCTTTAATGACGATTTAAATTTCATTAAGTTTTTTTATTTTTATAATTTAATTTTTTTTCGTTTTGACTTGTGCACTTGTCATACCAAATCTTCTTTCTCTGTTCTGAAATACTTCAATAGCTTTGTATAAATGGTTTCTCCTGTAATCAGGCCAAAAGACAGGGTCTATATATAACTCGGTATAGGCAAGCTGCCATAGGAGAAAATTACTGATTCTGAAATCACCTCCGGTTCTTATCATTAAATCAGGGTCCGGAATGTCTTTCGTAGCGAGGAAATCCGAAAACTTCTTTTCGTTAATGTCATCAATAGTAAGTTTGTTTTCTTTACATTCATACCACATTTTCTTTACGGCATTTACTATATCCCATCTTCCGCTGTATGATAGTGCAAGATTCAGAGTCATCAGTTTATTATTCTTTGTACCTTCAATTGAATCAAGAAGTTCATTCTTAACCCTCTCCGGCAATGAATCAAGATTTCCGGTTGAAATTAATTTAACATCGTTTTTATTAAGTCTGTCGGTTTCATCTCTGAGTGCTTTTATAAGCAGCTTCATCAGTATTGCAACTTCAGTTTTTGGGCGTTTCCAGTTCTCTGTTGAGAAAGTGTATAATGTAAGATATTTCACGCCGAGCTGACCGCATACCTCAACTATATCGCGGACAGAATTAACACCTTCCCGGTGACCGTTAACTCTTGTCCTGCCTCGCTGTTGAGCCCACCTTCCGTTTCCATCCATAATAATGGCTATATGATTCGGAATTTCTCCCGAATTTTTCAGCTCAATTTGGATTTGTTCGTCAGTTTTTTTATCGTTGGGCAATTTAATATTTTTTAAAGTTATCCAATGTTCATTGCTTGATGCACTTCAGACATTGTATTTGATGCAATATACGAAGCCTTTTTTTCACCTTCAACAAGAATATCAAGCACTGAATTTTTATCTTTTTCGAGCTCTTTTCTTCTCTCGTTAACCGGTGCAAAGAAATCTATTATTTTTTCCGAAACCTTCATCTTGCAGTCAAAGCATCCGAGCGAACCTGATTTACATCCGGCTTTGATTTCTTCCGAACCGGTTGAATTGAATTTCTTGTGATATGTGTAAACAAGACAAATATCCGGATTTCCCGGGTCGCCTTTCCTGAGCTTTTCCGGGTCTGTAAATGCTTTCTTCATCTTCGTTTTTACATCTTCGGGTGTATCTGAAATCAAAATCGTATTTCCCAGTGATTTGCTCATCTTCATCTTTCCGTCAAGTCCGGGTAAACGTGCAAAATTTGTAAGTTTAGGATTTGGTACCGGAAAAATTAATTTACCTTCCGGCAGCTGATATTTCTGATTGAAAAAATCCGCAATCTGTCTTGTTATTTCTATATGTGGAACCTGGTCTTCACCAACCGGAACAAGCTCTCCCTTGTATAATAAAATATCTGCCGCCTGAAGCACGGGATATCCAAGATGTCCGTATGTTATTGTAGGCAGGTTTAAAGCCTTAACCTGCTCTTTAAGAGATGGATTCTTTTCTAACCTCGCCTTTGTTATCAGCATTGAAAAAATTAAAAATAATTCGGTATGGTATTTAACTTTTGACTGTCTGAAAATCGGGGATTTTTCCGGGTCAATTCCACAGGCAATCCAATCCATTGCCATTTCAATTGTATCTTCAAAAATATTTGACGTATCCAGATTTGTTGTAAGAACGTGATAATCTGCTATAAGATGGTAGTTCTGATATTCTTCCTGAAGCGATACCCAGTTTTCAAGCGCACCTACATAATGTCCAATATGTAATTTTCCGGTTGGACGCATTCCGGAAAGTATTATCTTCTTTTTATTCATTTTTCAGTGCTGTCAACTTTAATTTTAATTATTTTTTCTCCTTCTTTTACCATTCCGTATTTTTCTCTTGCAACCTGTTCAAGCTTCTTATCGGAGTTATTTAACTCGTCAACTTCTTTTCTCAATTCAATGGATATCATTGAATCGTTCTTAATTTTTTCCATCAATTTGTTGTTCTCGTTTGCAAGCTTAGTTCTGTTAATCAATCCTTTACCTCCAAAAACAGCATAAAAAGCGATTATCATTATCAATATAACAAAGATAATAAGAAATCTGTTGTATTTAAAGAAACTAAATACTTTCCTGATTAATCCGTTTTTAGTTGTATTTTGTTCCAATATTAACGGTATTTATTCAAAGATAATTCGATAATTTTTTCCACAAGTTCATTGTAACTCATTCCGGCTGCTTTTGCGGATTTTGGCACCAATGAGAGCTCCGTAAAACCGGGTAATGTATTTACTTCAAGACAATATGGAATACCGTCTTCGCTTAATATAAAATCAACTCTGGAATAAACTTCACATTCGAGTGCATTATGTACTTTTATTGCTATATCCTGTAGTCTGAGTGTTGTATCTTCATCCAAATCTGCAGGGCAGTAATAATCTGTCTTTCCGCCGGAATATTTATTTTCAGATCGGAAGAGCGTCGTGTAGGGAAAGAGTGTAGATCTCGGTGTTCGCGGTAT
>CALKAJ010000058.1 GCA_937983305.1 uncultured Ignavibacteriota bacterium
TAGTTCAGTTATTGCATTTTAGCAATTAAAATTATAATATGCAATATAAAATTATTGGTAAAAAAATATTAATTAAACTCAGTATTATTAGATATTTGAAATTTTTCTTAAAATTTCGTAAACAGCTATACCATAAGACACCGAAACATTTAAAGATTGTTTCATTCCAAGCATCGGTATTTCGTAAGATACATCAGCTAAATCAATCAATTCTTTCGAAACACCTGAAATTTCATTTCCAAGTATTAAGCACAGAGGTATATCATTTTTATTAAAATCCCAGATTAAATTTTTTGAGTCTGTAATTTCAAGAACTCCGATTTTTACACCTTCCGATTTCAATTTTAAAATGATTTCAACCGGGTCTTTATAATACTCCCAGGGTACCGTCAAAGTAGCACCGAGTGCAACCTTATCAATTTCTTTTCGAGGCGGATATGGTGTAAATCCCGTTAAAAAAAGTTTTTTAATTAATGCAGCATCAGATGTTCTGAAAATTGCCCCGACATTGAAAATACTCCTTATATTATCACACAAAACATAAACCGGATTTCTTTCTTCATCGTTAATATTTCCTGCTGTTTTTCTTGTTGCCTTTATTTCTGCGTGCGTTAATTTTCTCATAATAATAATAGTTATATCTTCAAGTTAATTTATTTAAATATTTTTTTCAGTATCCTTTTTTCTGCTTTTTAAATTATTTTTTATTATTAGTTTTACAATATGGGCAGAAAAGATTTTATTACCGGTTTTTTTTCGGAAAGAGAGTTTTAATATTTCTTTAAATTTCCCCTACACAAAAAAAGTACGCTCCCAATGGGAGCGTACTTTTTTATAATAACTATTTAAATAAATATTATTTTACTAACATCATTCTCTTTACTTCAGTGAATCCGTTGACATCTAATCTATAGAAGTAAACACCTGATGAGTAGTTTGATGCGTTGAAGTCAACTGTGTAGCTTCCTGCATTAAAGTTTCCGTTTACAAGTGTTGCAACTTCTTTTCCAAGAATATCAAATACTTTCATTGTTACCAATCCGCTCTTAGGAATTGAGAAATTGATATTTGTTGTCGGGTTGAAAGGATTCGGATAGTTCTGACCTAATGAATAATTATCAGGTGTTGTGCTTGAAATAGGGTTGATACCTGTTACTAATCCATACCTTGCAATACCGCCGTTACTTCTGACACCCCAGATTGTGGAGCCGTTTCTTGACATTGTAAGATGATAGAAGCTACCTGCCGGTGCTGTATATTGTGTTGACCAGGTGGTACCGTTATCTGAGGAGAAATAGACACCTGTACCTTGTCTTGTTGTCCACCATGAATTCTGACGACCTGTAACACCTGAGGAGTTACCTGTGCCGGGTACTGTTAATGCTGCCCAGTTGGTTCCGCCGTTTGTAGTTGCACTAAATGATGCACCGCCGGTTACGCCAATGCTTGCATTATTAAACCAGGTTACATAGGTATTTGTTAATCCGGTAGCAAGAAGCGAGAAGCTTGAACCGAAGTTTGATGAATAAATTAAGTTTCCACTGTTTGTTCCAATGAATACTTTATCTCCATTGAGGTACATACCGTTATTCCATCCGGCTAAAGCTGTCGGATAGTATAAGCCGGCTGAATCCCAGTTAAATCCACCGTTAGTGGTTTTGAAAAGGGTTAATCTGCCGCCTACCGGGTCACCGTATAAAAGACCGTTGTTTGCATCTTTGAATTGAACATCATCAAAGAATCCGCCGGTTTGTGCTAATACCTGAGTCCAGTTTGCACCGCCGTTTGTGGTGATATATGCAAATGTACCTGTTGATGGTGATGAGGTTACAATAGCTTTGTTCTGGTCGAATGCATAAATGGTATAAATATCATTTGCGTTTGGAGCAGTAACAGTTGTCCAGGTAAGACCTTTGTTAATAGTTCTTAATACTTTACCTGCAGCACCTGCTATCCAGGCTACGTTATCGTCAACTGCTGATATCGAATATAAAGCAGTTGCAATACCTGAGGTTTGTTCTGACCATACACCGGATGGGACAGGAAGAGATAAGTCTTTCATCTTCTTTCCAACTAATGCCTGATTCTGGAAGTTTAAGAGAAGCATAAGCT
>CALKAJ010000059.1 GCA_937983305.1 uncultured Ignavibacteriota bacterium
TAATTAATTTAGGAGTTTTTAATAACAAATCACATTCAGTATCAAATAAAGAAGCATTAATATGGAGTGCATTCTGGATTGTTTTAGCTTTAATTTTTAATGCCGGAGTTTATTGGTTCTATGGACACGGTAAAGCATTAGAATTTTTAACGGGTTATTTACTTGAAAAATCCTTAAGCGTAGATAACTTATTTATCTTTGTAGTTTTGTTCGGATATTTTAATGTTCCGAAACAGTACCAGCACAAAGTATTATACTGGGGCATTATCGGTGCAATAATAATGAGAGGTGTTTTAATAGTAATAGGAACAGCTCTGATTACAAAATTTAGCTGGATTATCTACATATTCGGCGGTTTTCTTGTGATTACAGGTTTTAAGATGGCATTTTCTAATGACGAGAAAGTGGAGCCTGATAAAAATCCGGTTGTAAAATTATTTAAAAAATTTTTCCCTATAAAACCTGAATTTGTCAAGGATAAATTTTTCGTAAAGGAAAATTTGAAATTATTCGCAACTCCCCTTTTTATTGTACTAATTATTGTTGAATCAACTGATTTAATTTTTGCTTTTGATTCCATTCCGGCAATTCTCGCAATAACACAGGATCCTTTTATCGTTTTTACTTCAAATGCTTTTGCAATTCTTGGGTTGAGAGCTCTATATTTTGTATTTGCAAATTTTGTTGATAAATTCAGATTTCTCAAATATGGACTCGCTATTGTTCTGGTTTATATCGGAGTTAAAATGTTGATTTCCGGTTTCTACCATATTCCAACATTGTTTTCGCTCTCATTTCTTTTAATTGTTCTCACGGTTTCTGTTTTAGCTTCATTAATGAAAAAGAAGTAATTACTTCCCCTGCCTTATATAACCTCTATATGCCGTTGCCGAATGAACTGAAATAAAAGCCTGAGGATCAATTTCTTCAATTTTATCGAGAAGTTCGTCCTCCCTTTTCCGTGATGTTGTCGCCATAATAATTGCAACTCCGCCTCGAGTTCCTTCGCCCGGTAATATAGTAACTCCGAAATGTAATTTCCTCAATGCATCGGCAATATCGTCTGTATGATATTTAGAAATAACCTGAACCTGTACAAATCCTGAACCTATTTTTTGTTCGAGAGTTATCCCGATTATTGTGCCTAAAGCAAATCCGGTGGAATATCCAATAATATTAAATATATTATCCAGATGCTGCATAACATGACTGATTGCGAGTACCCAAATTGTTACTTCCACAAATCCAATCCCCCCTGATATCCATTTTTTTCCTTGAATAGTCAGTATAGTTCTCATAGTTCCGAGTGATACATCCAGTATTCTCAGTCCCATTATCATTATTGCACTTAAAAATATTTCCATAATTTTAAAATAAAAAAGAGGTCTTTAATTATTGAAAGACCTCTTATCAAATATAGATTTTAATTAATCCGCTAATGTAGCAACCATTACAGCTTTGATTGTATGCATTCTGTTTTCCGCTTCATCAAAGACTACTGATGCCTCTGACTCAAATACATCTTCAGTAACTTCGAGTCCGTTTAAACCAAATTTTTGAAATATTTCTTCACCAACCTTCGTTTCCCTGTTATGGAAAGCAGGGAGACAGTGTAGAAATTTAACATTGGGATTTCCGGTTATTTTCATTAGTTCAGCATTTACCTGATATGGTTTTAAAAGTTTAATTCTTTCTTCCCATTTATCAGCTGCCTCTCCCATTGAAAGCCAAACATCTGTATAGATATAATCTACTCCTTTTACTGCTTCTTTCGGATCGTCTGTCAATAAAAATTTTCCGCCGTATTTTTCCGTAAAATCCTTAGCCAATTTCTGAACATCCTTATCGGGCCATAATGATTTTGGACCGCAAATCCTGACATCCATACCCATTATACAACCGTCAACAGCAAGAGTATTACCCATATTTGACCTTGTATCTCCAATGTAGCAATAGCTGATTTGGTTTAAAGGTTTATCACAATTTTCCTGCATTGTAAGAAAATCTGCTAATGCCTGAGTCGGGTGCCATTCATCAGTTAAACCATTATAAACAGGTACACCGGCATATTTCGCCAGTTCTTCAACAATGGACTGCCCAAAACCTCTATATTCGATTGCATCATACATTCCTCCGAGGACTCTTGCAGTATCTTTCATTGATTCTTTATATCCGATTTGGGAACCGGAGGGCCCGAGATACGAGACCTGAGCACCTTGATCAAAAGCAGCTACTTCAAAAGCACATCTTGTTCTTGTTGAAGCTTTTTCAAAAATCAGTGCAATATTTTTTCCCTTGAGATGTTGCTGTTCTGTTTTTGAGTATTTAGCTCTCTTTAAATCTCGCGATAAGTTTAGCAAAAAATTAATTTCCTTCTGAGAAAAATCTGCTAATTTTAAAAGGTGTCTGTTTCTTAAATTAAACGGCATAATTTTTATATTAAATTTCTGGATTATAATAAGTGCGAATATAATAATTATAAAACAGGGTTTGAAGTCAGAAAAAAAGTATTCAAATATTTTTATAATTTATTAATTGTTTATGTTAAATTATTTATATAATTTTTAAACAAATTAAATTATGAATCAATAATGGCAGAAAAGATTAATCCAAAAATTAAAACTTTTAACCAAAAAGAATGGGTAAAGACGAATTTATCCTACCAAAAGGATCCGGGAAGTTGGGCATGGATACTTCACAGAATAAGCGGTATTGCATTAATAGCCTACCTTTTTCTTCATATTTGGTCTATCAGTCCCCTTGTTCAAGGCAAAGCTGCTTTTGAGCAAAAAATGGCAACTTACTCGGGGACATTGTTTTCATTCGTTGAGTGGTTCCTATTTGCGTTTGTGTTATTTCATGCATTAAATGGTGTTAGAATAATTATTGTTGATTGGGCTGATGGAGCAAAATATCACAAACAGTTATACCTTTATACATGGGTCATTGGAATTCTACTTTTCCTTGCAATGGGATTAATTATGTTTTCTCACATTTTTTAATTTGAAATTTAAAAGTTTACTATTATGTTTAAATATAAATCATCAAAAGATACCGGCGCAAAAAGCTGGATATACCAAAGAATATCAGGCATAGCATTAGTAGTTTTTGCCATAGGCCATTATATTTTAATGCATTTCCAACCGGAAGCAGGAAAAACTTACGAAGCTGTTTTTGCACGAATGCAATTCAGCTGGTACAGAATAATAGATTTGACATTTGTGACACTCGCTTTGTATCATGGATTGAACGGAATCTGGGGTATATTCCGGGATTATGATTTGAAATCAGGAACAAAGATTACAATTATCTCTGCATTGATTCTGTTCGGATTAGCTTTTCTATTCTGGGCATATTATATTGTATTTTCAATACCTTACGGCAAACCGATGCCGTAGTATTTACATTGATAAAGTGATAAATAAACAATATTTTTGAAAATTAAATCAAAATTAAAAAATGAAAGAAAAATTCGATCAATTAAAGGACATACTCGATGGTATGCAAGGTGACGTAGAAAAATTCTATGTTAAAGAAATAAGTTCAGCAGGCGGAAGATTAAGAAAAGAACTAAATAATATCCGTAAACTTTCAGCAGAACTAAGAAAAGATATTCAGGAAATCAGAAATCAAAGGAAACCTTCGAAAAAAGAACCTGAAGCATAAAAATTTAAAATTGAATTTCTAAAAAGTGGAATCTAAAGTCCGTATTTTAGATACCACTTTTTTTATATTTAGAACGGATAAAATTATATATTGAAAGATTCATTAATCAGAAATTTTTGTATTATTGCACATATTGACCATGGGAAGTCAACTTTAGCAGACCGGTTACTTGAATACACAGGAACTATCGAGTCAAGAAATATGACAAAACAGGTTCTTGATGATATGGACCTTGAGCAAGAGCGTGGAATAACAATAAAATTACACGCCATTCAGATGTTATATAAAGCTAAGGATAATAAGGAATATACATTGAACCTGATTGACACTCCCGGGCATGTTGATTTTTCTTACGAAGTATCACGCTCACTTGCAGCTTGCGAAGGAGCTATATTAGTTGTAGATGCAACTCAGGGAATTGAAGCACAGACAATAAGTAATTTATACCTTGCTATTGATAACGGATTAGAAATTATTCCGGTTATTAATAAAATTGACCTTCAAAGTGCTATGGTTGATGAAGTAAAAGACCAGATAATTGAATTAATTGGAGGTAAAAAAGAAGAAATCATCCCTGCAAGTGCAAAGGCAGGCATAGGAACAGAAGCAATTCTTGAAAGCATAGTAAATTTAATTCCACCTGCAAAAATTACTGATGAGGAACCATTTCGTGCATTGGTATTTGATTCAAAATTTGATATTTACAGAGGTGTTGTTATTTATATAAGAGTTTTCGATGGTGAGATAAAAGAAGGAGATAAAATTTCTTTCTTTTCAACAGGACAAGTTTTCGAAGCAGAAGAAGTTGGTATTTTGAAAATGGATAGAATAAGAACTAAATCTCTTAAATCTGGAAATGTAGGTTATCTAATAGCAGGTATTAAAGATGTTAATGAATCGAAGGTTGGAGATACAATATATAATCCTGAACAACCGGCTGTTGAGCAACTTCCGGGATATCGGGAAGTAAAGCCTATGGTGTTTAGCGGTATCTACCCTACACAATCAAATGAGTTTGAAATGCTTAGGGATTCACTCTCAAAGTTAAAATTAAATGATGCAGCTCTTTCTTTCGTACCGGAATCTTCTGTTGCATTAGGATTTGGATTTCGATGTGGTTTCCTTGGACTTCTTCACCTCGAAATAATTCAGGAAAGACTCGAAAGAGAATATGGGATGTCTATTGTAACAACTGTTCCTAACGTTGAATATAGAGTACATAAAACAAACGGTGAACTTATTATTGTTGATAATCCTTCGGATATGCCGGAACAGGTAATGGTTGATTATATCGAAGAACCTTATATTACTTCTCAAATTATAACTCCAACAGAATATATTGGGAATATAATGAAATTGGCTAACGAAAGACGTGGAATATTTCTTAATCAAAATTACATTGATTCTAAAAGAGTTGATTTACATATCGAATTTCCGCTCGGGGAAATTGTTTTCGATTTTTATGATAAATTAAAATCTACTTCACGAGGATATGCTTCGTTCGACTATGAATTTAAGGACTTTAGAAAATCTGATTTAGTTAAACTTGATATACTTCTGAACGGAGAATCAGTTGATGCTTTTTCTTCAATTTTACACAGAGATAATGCATTCCACTGGGGAAAAAAACTTTGCGAAAAACTACGCAAACTTATTCCAAGACAAATGTTTGAAGTAGCTATACAGGCATCTATTGGTTCTAAAGTTATAGCGAGAGAGACTATAAGTGCAATGCGAAAAAATGTTACTGCAAAATGTTACGGCGGCGACATTTCAAGAAAAAGAAAACTATTAGAGAAACAAAAAGAAGGCAAAAAGCGTATGAAACAAGTGGGTTCAGTAGAAATACCTCAGGAAGCTTTTCTGGCTGCCCTCTCAATTGAAAGATAAATTAATTAAATACATAAAATTGGATAAAAAACAAGATACAAATCAGCTAAACAATAAAGGGAAAAAAAAGAAATCGAAAATTCAGGAATATTTCGATGCTTTAGTTTATGCGGCGGTCGCAGCATTTATTATTAAAATATTCTTATTTGAAGCTTATAGAATTCCTACCGGCTCAATGGAAAATACATTGCTCGTTGGTGATTTTTTACTTGTAACAAAATTTACCTATGGTGCAACTACTCCAAGAAATGTACCTTTTACTAATATCAGACTTCCTTATGTGAAACTTCCGGGATTTAAAGACCCTAAGTTAGGTGACATAATTGTATTTGATTTTCCCGGTGAGAGGGAGCAAGTTGAATCACCGGAAGTTTTAAATTACATTAAAAGATGCGTAGGACTACCGGGAGATTCTATAAAAATTGTCAATAGAGTTTTATATAACAACGGCAATATATTTCCGAATCCAACACAATCTAAGTTTATAGGAACATTGCAACCTCCTACTGTTACTAATCCAAGAATATTTCCCCCGGGCTCCGGCTATAATGAAGATAACTACGGACCAATAAGAGTTCCTAAAACAGGTGATATAATAAGGATTGATACGATTTCGTTTGAAAGATGGAAAACATTTGTTTTACGGGAAGGAAGTACAATTGAACTTAAGGGAAACAAAGTTTTTGTTGATGGCTCTGAATTAATTAATGGTGACTATACCGTCAAAAGAGATTACCTCTTTATGATGGGAGATAACAGGAATAACTCGCTGGACAGCCGTTATTGGGGATTTATGCCTGTAGAAAATGTTGTAGGAGAAGCCTTGATTATTTATTGGTCATGGAATGCTGATATTCCTTTCTCTAAGTTTTTTGATCTTTTAGGTTCAATTCGTTGGGAAAGAATAATGCAGTTAATTAAATAATAAATATAATATAATTAAAGTATTGAGGGTTAATATCTATATAATTATAGTTACTAACCCTTTTTACTTGAAGATTATTCCAACATAATCATTTTTCGTGTTTCAATATACCCATTTATTCTCATAGTATAGAAATAAACACCACTTGGTATTTCTTTGGAATCAAATAAAACGGTATATTTACCTGATTTTTTATATTCGTTTACAATTTCTGTAACTCTTTCTCCGAGTACATTGAAGACAGAAATTTCAACCTTCCCTGCTTCAACAATTTCGTAATTTATCTGAGTTACAGGATTGAAAGGATTTGGAAAGTTCTGTGCTAAGTGGTATTTTGATGGATTTTGAGTATAATATTCTTTAATACCTGTGATATTATCAGTTAATTTTAATACGACACCGGTATTAGAGACGGCAAAAGCTGTAATTGAATTCCCGGATTTTATTAAGTCGAAATGAGTAATATTCAGATTAGCAGGCATTGTAAGTGTTGTCCAATTATTTCCATTATTATTGCTTTTAAATGATTGAGAACCATTTGCTGTGCCTAAGACGATATAGCAAACATCTGTACCGGGTACAAATTTGATGTTGCAATAAGCAGATGATGATGAATTTGGAATTATTTGTTGAAACCAAGATAAGCCTCCATTGGTAGTTCGCGAAATAGAATTTGTTGTTGAATTATTAGACGCTAATCCGTTGATTTTATCTGTGTTAAAAGCAAAGCCGGAAATAAAAGTACTTGTTCCTCCAAGCCCTACAAGAGGAGTAAAAGCCCAGTTAATACCGCCATTAGAAGTCAACCCGACTCTCGCAGGAGTTTGATTTAAACCAAAGCCATAGAAATTCTGATCAATAACTACTATAGAATTTTGAGCAGATCCTGCACCTGAAGAAGGTGGATTTTCTATTATCCAGTTTTGCCCTGAATTAGTAGTTTTCGCAATCCAATATATAGTTCCGGTTGGAGGATCGCTTTGAATAACGCCAACCTGGGGATTTGTTCTCGAAAAGACAATACCGTTTATAAATCCTGAAGTACCTCCGGTTGAAAGAATATTTATCCAATTAATACCTGCATTTGTAGTTTTAAAAATTTTGGCATCGCCGCCCGCACCTCCGGCTGCCCCGCCATCACCTACAAAAATAGTATTTTCATCAATTGCCCAAATACTATATAATTCTAAATTTAAACCATTTGTGGGTAAATTTACAAAGTTAGTTCCCCCATTAGTTGACCTTGCTACAAAAGGCAAACTATTTGGACCTCCCGCAATGAATATTAGATTTGAATTAACAACAGATACATTAGGGAATGTTCCCGTATTCACCAAGGAAGCTACCTGAACCCATTGAGAGTTTAAAGATGAAAACCCTGCTATAATAAACACAACGATATTTAAAAATATTTTCATTATTCAATTTATAAAAGTTTACATATTTTAAATATATATGTTTTATCTTATGTAAAGCAATCCCAAAATAGATAATAAAAATTAACTTGAATGTAAAAGTTCTTTATCACAATTTCAGTTATTAAATAATAAAGTTTTAAAATATATGAAATATTTGATAGCGTTAGTATTATTCGTTTTTGTTTATTCTGAGATGACTTATTCTCAAGCTTTATATCAGGGTCCTGCTAATGGTTCAGTTCCCTCAGGTGTTATAGTTAATACCAATAATTTTTTAGGTCCTTTTGAAACCGAGCCTTTGCCGCCAAGTATAAGACGTAAGGTACGGAATAAAATTAAATTCGAGAAATACCCTTCAGGAATGAATAAGATTCTACCGGCAGCAATAGAAGGTTCAAATTATAAAAAAGATATTTCAATTATAAATAGTTTGTCAAATTTTCAGGAGCCGGTAGTAGTTGAAAATTTTCAGGGTTTTCTTGACCCAGGCAATTATATTCCTCCGGACCAGTATATTGCGGCAGGTCCAACACACATAATAGCTGTTGACAATAACAGGTTTAGAATATTTGAAAAATCAGGAAAGCTTGTAAAAAACTTTGATGCTGATACCTGGTTTGCAGGAACAACATCCGGAGCTTCTGTATTCGATCCAAAAGTATCTTATGACCATTTCTCTAAAAGATGGATTATGGTTTGGCTTCATCTTGACGATATAAATGACAGAAGTTATTTTTTGCTTTCTGTTTCTGATGATTCAATTCCGACAGGGATATGGTATAATTGGGCTTTGCCTTCAAATGTAAACGGCTCTACTCCTTCAAACAGCTGGGGAGATTATCAGGGAGTGGGATTTGATGATAAAGCAATTTATATTACTGCTAATCAATTTGCCTTTGGGGGTTGGTTCAGCGGTTCAAGAGTAAGAATTATAGAGAAGTCTCAATTATATAACAACACAGCGGGACAGGTTGTATGGACAGATTTTTGGGACATAAGAGACCCGGGAAATTTATCTAACAGAACATTCGGAATAAGACCATCAATTCATTATTCTGCTTCGAATGACTATTATCTCATGGTAACAGCTCCATATAATCCGGGAACGTTTATGGGTTTATTCAAAATAACAAATCCAACTACAAATCCTGTGATGACAGCGGTTAATATACCTGTAACACAATATTCAGAACCGCCCGGAGCCAATCAGCTTGGAGGAAGCCAAACATTGATAGAAAGCGGAGGTGATGATTTCAGGAATGAACCTGTTTATTATAACGGAAATATTTATTGCACACATCAGATTAAAAGCGGAACGAGCGGGGCTTATTCAAGTGTGAGATATTTAAAAATTAATACCTTGAATAATCAGGTATTGGAAGATGGTGCAATGGGTGCAGATGGTTATTGGTATTACTACCCCGCTATTGCTGTTGATAAAGATGAGAATGTTGCTATAACTTTTTCACGCTCAGGATTGAATGAATATATCGGAGCATATTACACAACAAGATTAAGCACAATGCCTGCGGGAGAGCTCTCAGGAAGCAGATTGATAATGAATGGGAAAGGAAATTATGTTAAGACATTTAGCAGCGGAAGAAATCGCTGGGGAGATTACAATGGAATCTGGGTTGACCCGGCAGATAGAAACAGTATTTGGTTAATATCTCAATACGCAGAGAAAAATGTTAATACCTGGGCTACGCAGATAGCAATGATAAGAATGATACCTTTTAGCGGAAATTACTTTTCAACAGATTTAGATACTGTTAACTTTGGTACTATTTCAGTAAGTACCGTATCACAACGACAGATTAAAATTAGTAATCTTGGTAGTGATACTTTAAGTATATCTTCAATTTCTTCAACCGACAATGACTTTTCTTATATTGGTGAGATTAACTTCCCGATTAAATTAGGTTATAATCAGACTTATGTTTTAAATTTAAAGTTTTATCCAACCTACCTTGGCACAATAACAAAAAAGGAAAATATTTTACTTGAAACAAACTCCGGACAAAAAAAAATACCTGTAACCGGTAAAAGTTATAATATATTCAGTGCGGCAGATTCTACTTTATATGCAGTTACAGGTCAACAATCTTCAGGAGTAATTTTAAAGCTGAATAAGTATAGCGGTACCGGTACTTTGATTGGTAATTCAGGATATACTGAAATAAGGGGAATAGTAATAAATAAATCAAATAATATGATTCAAGGATTTAATTCGTCGTCAACAGAAACATCTATGCTTTTTATTAATTCAAAAGAAGGAGATGCATATCCGGCATATACGATACCATTGGGAGATGTTTACGGAATGGACTATGATATTGAAGGTCAATTATATTGTGCCAAAAGAGATGGTAAATTATTTATGTATAACAGAAATACTCTTGATACATTTTATGTTGGAAATACCGGAATTTCGAATTTGTACAGTATAGCAATAAATCCATTAAATGGTCAAATGTTTGGAGTTTCTCTAAATAATAAAATTTATAGAATAAACAAGTTTACTGCAGAATCGGAATTTTTAAATAACCCGGGATTTACATTAACACCTTCTATTGCTTTTGATGCCAAAGGAAATCTATATGGACTTTCAGGTCTCGGAAATCAAAATGGCGTTTTGCTTAAATATGATACTACAACTTTTCTTGCCACTGTGGTTGGTAATATAAACTTTAAAGCAGTAAATTCCATTGCATTTTCCGGGGTTTACTCTGAGCCTAAGCCTAATCCATATACTTATGAATTGGAACAAAATTATCCGAATCCCTTTAATCCAAAGACGACTATAAGGTTTAGTATAAGCGAAAAATCGGACATAAAAATTACCGTTTATGACATAAGAGGCAGAAAAGTAAAAGTTATTGTGGATGGCACATATTCCGCAGGTTATTATTCTTTAGAATTTAATTCGTCAGATATTTCCTCCGGAGTTTATTTTTATACAATGGAAACGCGAGGACTAAAAGTAACGAAGAAAATGGTTGTACTGAAATGATAGTTGATTTTTTTTGAGAAAAGAAGGTTGTTGAATTAATTTGACAACCTTTTTTTATTTAGATTGCGGAATAAGAAATAAAGAGGCAAACTTACAGCTAAAACGAATATGCTAATAAAACCCGAGATGATATCTTCCTTAAATGCAAAGAAGGAAACAATAAGAAGAAAAGAAATAAATATTGCGGGCAGTATTGGGTAAAAAGGAGTTTTGAATCCATCAAAATTGACATTATCTCTTTTTGAGCGATAGCGGAATATAAACAATGTTGAAGCTGTAATAGCGATGACGAGAGAATCGTTGAACATAATGACGTTTAAAATGTTGTCAAATTTACCAAGCGTGAAGGTGAAAAGTAAAATTAATAAAAACATAAAGATTAAAACAAATTCCTGTACCTGAGTTTTTGGGTTTACTTTTTTAAAAATTGCAGGAATTATTTTGTCTTCAGCCATTGCATGATAGGTGCGGGGAATATACATTACAGTAGCGTTAAGGAAACCAACAGCAGAAATAAAGATAGCCATAGATATTATCCTGCTGCCTGCAGAGCCGAAAATAATATCAGCTAAATCAGCTGCAATAAGATTAGAACCTGCAATTCCGTAAAAGCCAAGTATTTTATAATATCCAATATTTATGAGTAAATATAATGTGATTACAATTATTACGCCGACGATAATAGCTTTAGGTAAATTTCTTTTTGGTTCGACAACATCAGCAGCGAGATTAGTAGTGAGTTGATAACCGCCGACAGTAAAAAAGACAGCACGAAGACCTATAAAGAAACCAAAGAGAGCAGTAAAGAAAGATGTATTTTGAGAGACGGGTGTTGAGTTTTGGAGTTGCGGGGTGGATGTAAAAAAAGCGGAAACTGCAAAGATTAGAATAATTGCAATTTTCAGAATAGTAATAAAGTTGAGAAACTTAGCCCCTGATTTGATTCCAAGATAGTTAATAAAAAACAAAAAAGTTGTTATAACAGAGGCTGTGATTTTGATTCCATTTTCGGAGGCAAGAGATTGATAGTTGATAAAAGGAATGAAGTCCCCTATTGATTTGATAAGATATTCTGAAGCGATAAAAGCAACAGCGGCAAATGTTGCGCTGACGGTGATTATTACGCCAAGCCAGTTAATCATAAATGCGAATGCAGGATGATAAGCTTCGGAGACAACTTTATAGAAACCGCCGGCGATTGGTTTGCGTGAACCGATTTCAGCAAACGTAAGTCCGCCAATCAGGCAGATAAAGCCGCCGGTTAGCCATGCAAGAAAAAACAATTCCGGAGAGCCGGTATCTTTAGCAACTATTGCTGGTGTGCGGAATATTCCGATTCCAATAACAAGGCTTATTACTACCATTATTGTATCGAAAAGCCTTAGTTTTGGAGTGATGCTCAATTTCGACTATGATTTAGTTGCAACAAAAATAGCACTGAGAATTTCTAACTCTTCAATCGTGTATTTACTTTTAAAATAGTCGTCAATCTTGATATCAGAGAGTGCATTTTTTTCTCCTTCAGTTGGATATCGCGGTAAAATATATTTTAATTTGAATCCTGCCGATTCAAAAAGCTCGATATAATCTTTGTGACGCAATCTGTTTTGATAATTCAAAGAAGGGTTTAAGAACTTCCATTTAAAAGGACTGTATTTCAGATAATTATAATAAGATAGCGTGCTGTCAGTATAAGCCCAATGGTCTTTGTAGTCAATTATATTTGAGAATACTCCGCCGGGTCTTAAGGTACGATAAGATTCCTTTAAAATTTCTTTAATCGAATTTAAAGGAATATGTTCGAAAGTTGCATTTGTAGCAATTAAATCTATTGAATCATTTTCAAAATTAGTTTTCGAGGCATCCATTGGAGCGATGTAATTTATTCTAAAATTATTTTTCAAAATTTCTTTCACATTGCTTTTAGTAATTGTATCGTGCGAGTGAAT
>CALKAJ010000060.1 GCA_937983305.1 uncultured Ignavibacteriota bacterium
ATATTTTTCAAAAGAATCTTTGTCTTTTAATGTAAATTCTTTTATAATAAATTTATTTGTTTTTAAAAGATTTATTTATAAATACTGTTTCAATTACTACAAATATATTTTTGTTAAATCATATTGTCAATACTAATAATAATATTATTTCTACTTCTTTTTTTTCAAAATTCCAATCTTTTCGAGGACATCAAGGTTTTGTAAAGCATTTTTAGCAGCTTCTTGTTCAGCCTGCTTTTTGGATTTTCCTTTTCCGCTTCCCAGACAATTATCAGCAAGTTGAAATTCAACTGTGAATAACTTGTGATGCTCTGGTCCTTCTTCTCTTATGACTTTATATTCCGGAATATATTCAGTGTTCGCCTGAGAAAATTCAAGGAATTTACTTTTGTAATTTTCATCAAACTGATTTAACCACTTGATATCAAGTTTAATAAATATTTCCTGTGTAATAAACTTTTTAACAGATTCGTAACCGGAATCGAGAAAAATTGCACCAATAAGTGCTTCATAAGCATCTGCAAGTATTGCATCATATCCCTCTGTAATTGAGCGGAGTGCCGTATTGGAAGCAAGAAGGAAATCCTGAAGTCTGATGCTTTTTGCTCTTTCCGCAAGAAATCTTTTATTAACAAGAATACTCCTGAACTTGGTAAGATCACCTTCTTCGTTTCCGGGGAAATTCTTATATAAAAATTCAGCTACAATTAAATCGAGAACTGCATCACCAAGAAATTCGAGTCTCTCGTTTGATGTTAATAACTGGGGTGAAGTATCACGTTTAATTTTAAGAAATGACCTGTGAGTCAGAGCATTAATAAAATATTTCCTGTCATTGATTTTATAATTAAGGCATTTCTGAAAACCAACAAAGTCAATTTTTTTAACAGCTTTTGCTACGGAAATATCAGACTTTTCCGTATTCTTTTTAAAAGAAGGGAAAAGCCTGAATTTTTTCAATAATTTTAACATAGTAAGAATGAACCCGGCTAAATCAATCTAATTTTTTAAAAGCGATTACAGTATTGTGTCCGCCAAATCCTGAGTTATCTGATAAAATTACGTTTACATCTTTTTTAAGTGCCGTATTGGTAACATAGTTTAAATCACATTCCGGGTCAGGTGTCTCGTAATTAATAGTAGGTGGGATCATACCATCGCGAATACTTAAAACTGATGAGATAGCCTCAACAGCACCTGCTGCACCGAGAAGATGACCAATCATAGATTTAATGGAATGAACTGCAATTTTATCTGCATTTTCACCAAATACATTTCTAATTGCTGCTGATTCATTTCTATCGTTTGGAGGTGTAGATGTACCGTGAGCATTTATTGCATCAATATCATTCAGAGTCAGCCCTGAATCCTCGATTGCAATTTTAATAGCTCTTGAGACACCGTCACCGTTTGGTGCAGGCTCTGTAATATGGTGAGCATCGCCTGTTAGACCGAATCCGGCAATTTCACAATATATTTTGGCACCGCGTGCCTTAGCGTGCTCATATTCTTCCAGTATTAACGTAGCACCGCCTTCGCCCATCACAAAACCGTCGCGATTTTTATCAAAAGGTCTTGAGGCTTTTTTCGGAGCATCGTTTCTTGTGGAAATAGCTTTCATTGCATTGAAGCCTCCGACACCCATCGGACAAATAACGGCTTCAGCACCTCCGGTAAGCATAACATCTGCATGACCGTATCTGATTAGCATAACAGAGTCAATAATACTGTTAGCTGATGTTGAACAAGCAGAAGTTGTTGCATAATTAGGACCTTTGAAACCATAAATCATAGAAAGACGGCCTGCTGCAATATCAGCAATAAGCATTGGAATGAAAAACGGACTGATTCTGTCCGGATTACCATTTCTGTCATATAAGACTCTTTGTTGTTTGTCGTAAGTCCACATTCCGCCGATACCGGAGCCATAAATAACTCCTGCTCTCTCTTTGTTCAGGGTATCAAGGTTGATTCCTGAATCTTCGACAGCCTCTTTAGTAGCAGCTATTGCGTACTGTGTGAAAGGGTCAATCCTTTGGGAAAGTTTCCTGTCCATATAATCTAAAGGGTTAAAACCTTTCAACTCTGCTGCAAACTTAGTATTATATTGAGTAGTATCGAAATAAGTAATATAATCAACACCACTTTGACCTTCGATAAGATTTGCCCAGAAATCTTTTACATTAAGACCAATAGGAGTAACTGCTCCTAAGCCCGTAACAACAACTCTTCTTTTCATTTTTATTTAATTAGTTAGTACCTAATTTCTCTTGAATATATTTTGTTGCATCTCCAACTGAGGTAATCTTTTCTGCATCTTCGTCCGGGATTTTAATATCAAATTCTTCTTCGAACTTCATAACTAATTCTACTGTATCTAATGAATCAGCACCTAAGTCATTAATAAATGATGCTTCAGCAGTAACTTTGCTTTCTTCGACGCCTAATTTATCAACAATCGCTTTTCTGATTTTAGCTTCAATTTCTTGAACTGTCATTTTTAGAACTCCTTTAATTTAAATTTTTTAAAATATCGCAAAATATAATAATATATTAACTTTATTAAAAGTGAAAACATAACTTATATTTTAATCTATTTTTCTGTTCCGATTTCCTTTTGAATTTTTTCCTGAATTACTTTTAGAGAATCTTGAAGCATTTTTAGTTCTTTCGCTTTCTCTTTCAGCATTTTTTCCTGATTATCAATTGATTTTTCATAATCTGCCTTATCCCAATAACCGATATCTTCAAAATATCCCTTGAAGAAGAAATTATGTTTTAGAGCTTCCATATTCTGGTTAAAACTGAAAGCACCCTTTTCAAGACTTAGAGCAGTTTTTCTTGCGTTTTCCGTAATTGATTTTATATTGCCTGCAAAAACTGTATCTGTCAAAAGAACGCCGGCGAAATTTTTGCTCGAATTTAATTTATCACTTATTTCCGAGATGTTTTTAACTATGCCGTCAATACTTCCTGTCAGGTTGCCTAAATCGCCGGATAAATTATCGACAGTATATCCTACCTTCAGTAATATCTTATTCACCATAACAGAATAATTTGCAACCCCTTTTAAAGTAGATTCAACTTCTTTATAAATGGATTCGTTATTTATCAACTGCCCCATAGTTCCTTCTCCGGCATTAATTTTTCTGATAATTTCAGATAAGTCCTGAGTTAAGACGGCTGTATTTTTACCCGATTCGTTCAGCGAACTCAGAATTTCATCAATGGAAACAGGTTTAACAGATGCAATAATATCATTATTGGAAACAGAGGGTGAACTCGCTGAGCCGGATGAAATGTCAATAATTTTGTTACCGACAAGTCCTTCGGATACAATAGAAGCTTTTGAGTCTTTCTTAATGAAATCAGCTTTTGATTTTGAGACTGAGAGAATAAACTCAAGACTATCGGAACTGATAATATTTATTTCCTCAATGTTTCCGATATTAATTCCGGAAAGAGTTACGATACTTCCGGATTTTAAACCGGAAGCATTATTAAAGTAGGTTTTAATTTTAATTGAAGAGGAGAAAATATTATTGCTGCTGCCAATAAGGAAGATAGCAATAATGAATAAAAGAATTCCTCCGAGGAGAAATAAACCGAAAACCGCTTTTTTTGATTTATTTAGTTTCATTTTTTTATATGAAAAATGATTTTACAAAATCGTCATTTGAATTAGAGAGTTCATCGAAACTTCCTTCGGCAAAATAGATACCGTCTTTTAGAACAAGGATTCTCTGTGCTGTTATTTTAGTGCAAGCCATATCGTGTGTAACAATAATAGAAGTAATATTATAAGCAGAATTTAAATCTTTTACGAGAAAACTGATTTCCCGTGTTGTTGCAGGGTCAAGACCTGTAGTAGGTTCATCGTACAAAATGATTTCCGGACGCATTATAATAGTTCTTGCAAGTCCAATTCTTTTTCTCATACCTCCTGAAAGTTCCGAAGGCATTTTATCAATTGCATCAATTAATCCGACATCGTTCAATACGTTTTCAACTTTTTCATTTAATTCATCGCGTGAATAATTAAAATGTCTGGTTAAAGGAAATTCAAGATTTTCTCTAACACTCATCGAATCGTAAAGAGCTCCGCTTTGGAATAAAAATCCGACTTTTTTTCTGACTTCATTTAATTCTTTATCGCTCAAATCAGGAATGGATTTGTCAAAAACTTTCAATGTTCCAGAATCAGGAAGAATCAAACCGACAATGCAAAGAAGCGTAACAGATTTTCCTGTACCGGATTTTCCGAGTGTAACAATTGATTCACCGGGTTTTACTTTTAAAGTAATATCTTTTAAAATTTCTTTTTGCCCGAATGATTTAGTAAGATGCTCTATGTCAATAATATAATCGCTCATCAGAATAATAAACTTGAAATTTGAACTGCAATTAAATCAAGAATTATAACAAGCAGAGAAGCAAGAACAACGGATGAATTTGCAGCGAGCCCAACACTTTCAGTTCCTCTGGCGCAGTTGTATCCTTTGAAACAGCCGACAATTCCGATACTAAAACCAAAGAAAGCAGTTTTCAGGGTAGAAGGAATTATGTCTGAAAATCCGAGAATAGAAATTGCACTATCGAAATACAATTTAATACCGATATTACTTGTAATAGAAAGTGCGAAATAACCGCCAAGCAGTGAAAGTGCGTTAGAATAGATTACAAGAATTGGAACTGTTAATGTTGTTGCAATAACTCGTGTAACAACAAGGTACTTAAACGGGTTTACGGCAGATACTTCCATTGCGGATATTTGTTCGGTTACTTTCATTGAGCCGAGTTCGGCACCGATTGCAGAGCCCATTTTACCCGCACAAATGAGCGAAATTATAACAGGTCCGATTTCTCTTAAAATAGCAATTGAAAGCATAGAAGGAATCAGAGATTCTGCCCCAAACTTTGCCAGAGTCGGAATCAGCTGTAAAGCAAGGGTTAATCCGATAATCGAGCCGGTAATACTTACAAGCCCGAGCGATTTAGATCGGAAGAGCGTCGTGTAGGGAAAGAGTGTAGATCTCGGTGGT
>CALKAJ010000061.1 GCA_937983305.1 uncultured Ignavibacteriota bacterium
ATTCCGGTCCCGATAAATCGGGATGCCAAAAGACTCACCTACTTCCGAATGACAGGGTGGAATATTAAACTGAATTTTTGTAGTTGAGTTAAAGGGGTTCGGATAATTTTGTTCAAGGCGAAAGTTATCAGGGATTGAAGTTGAAATAGTTTTGATACCACTCAGGAAATCTGCTTTAGACATTCTCCAAACACCGTTATTTGTAGCAACGAAAACAAAATCTGCATTAGAGGTTATGTCGTTAATAATAATACCGGCAGGAAGATTTCCCAACTTAGAATACCAGTTATTTCCGTTGTTTGAAGAAACGAGCAATCTATTTCCGCCAAAATAAATAACATTCGAATCAACTGAGGATAAATAATAAAAATTAAATCCCAAGCCCTGATTTGAAGCCGTAACTTTAGACCAATTATTTCCAAAAGTAGTGGTTCGATATATACCGGAATTAACACCGGTTCCATCTGTTGCATAAACGGCACAGAAAACCGAATTATTCAAAGTAAGAATGTCGCATATTGAGTATTCGACCGGTGTAGGCAATCCTGAATTTATATTAATCCAAGAGTTTGTATTATTGGAAATCCTGAAAATAACACCTATTGGAGTGGAAGCGTAAGTGAATGTATCCTTTCCGGCAGTATAGAGTGCAGAAATAATTCCGCTTGCTGTCAATTGCGTCCAGTTTATACCGAAGTCAGTAGATTTTCTAACCACCGACTGCGAAACCGCATAAGCTATTGAGCCGCTTACATAAAGGTCAGACGAGAAATTTAATCCGGAGGTGCTCCATGAAATACCTTTGTCGGTGGAAAACATAATTGCTGAGTTGTTATAAGTAACGGCAATCAGGTTACTTCCGCATTTTTTGAGATTCTTGACGCCGGAACTTTGAAGGGAAATCAATGTCCAGTTTGAGCCATTATTGGAAGACCTGAACAGTCCGGTATTACTTCCGGGAGCAGATGTTCCCGCATAAACATATTGTGAATCAGCAGCAATGGCGTAAAAAGTATTAACTCCGGGAGAATTATTGAGAAGGAGGGACCATTGAGCTTCGCAATTTTCAATTGTAAATGACAAATTTAAAATGAAGAAGATGAAGATTACAATTTTGGTTTTCATTTTATTAATGTTAGTTTTTTGGTTTGGATGAAGTTATCGGATCGTAATTGATAGAAGTAGATTCCGGAAGAGAAGTTGCTTGCGTCGAAGGTAGTTTCATAGGTGCCGGGTTGGAGAGATTCGTTAACGAGGGTTGCGACTTCTTTGCCGAGGATGTCGAAGACTTTAATAACTACAAGTGGATTCCGGTCCCGATAAATCGGGATGCCAAAAGACTCACCTACTTCCGAATGACAGAACGGGATTTGAAACTGAATCTTTGTTGTTGGGTTAAACGGGTTCGGATAATTTTGCGAAAGAGAGAAAGCAGTTGGAATTTCGGATGAAATATTTGGAATACTTGTAATTTCCGATATTGAGCGACGCCAAACTGAATAGTTGTCAATTCCCGAGTATATATAATTACCGGAAATTGCAAGCGTTCTTACAGATAAAACACCGTTCAATCCCTGGTTTTTCTGAACCCAGTTTTCACCGTTATTAGTAGTAAGGTAAACACCCAATTGATATGTACCTGCGAAGATATAATTTCCGTATCCAACAAGGGAAAGAACATCAACACTATGCAAAGAAGTCTGTGCCCAATTTCCTCCCCCGTTTGTCGAAATATGAACTCCATTATTTGTTCCTGCAAAAATAACTTGACCGGATGTATCTTGTTTATTCCCTTTAATTGTCAGAGAACGAACTGTGAAATTATTTAAAGTTGATTGTTCCCAGCTAAGTCCTTTGTTTGTAGAGATGTAAATACCGTTACCGGAAGTTCCGGCAAAAATTTTATTTCCGCTTGTAGCAATTGAGTAAATTGTTTGATTATTCAGCGAAGATATTATCCAGTTTTGACCGTTGTTTGTAGAGATGAATATCCCGTAGTTATAAGTCCCGGCATAAATCACACGAACAGAGTCTTCCGAATTATTTTCACTTACGGCAAGCGAATTAACTGTTCTGTTATTTAAATCTGACTGCAACCAATTATGTCCGTTATTAGAAGAGATGTATATCCCGGAGTTATAAGTCCCGGCAAGAATTATGGACATCGAGTCCTTTAGGTTATTATCAAGTATAGCAAGCGAATTAACAGTTAAATTATGCAAGCCTGTTTGAGCCCAGTTTAGCCCGAGATTTGTAGAGATAAAACAGGATGTCCCGACACCGTAATTTGATATTCCCGCAAAGAATAGTTGCTCCGAGCTCTTGGAATTACTACCACTAATTGCAAATGACCGAACAATTTGATTATTTAATCCCTTTAAAGACCAATTTTGTCCACTATTTTCAGAGAGAAAAATACCTTCATATTTCGTCCCTGCCAAAATTACTTCTACAGAATTAAAAACAGATCTGTTGTTTATAGCAAGTGAATAAACATACTTATCAGTCAAAGTAGTTTGTGCCCAGTTTTGGCCATTATTTGTAGAGAGGTAAACCCCTGTATTAGAGCCTGCAAAGATATTATTACCGTTAAAAGATAGAGCTCGAATTGTTTTATTATTCAATGTGGTTTGTGTCCAGTTTTGACCGTTATTAGTAGATTTCCAAACGCCTTGATCAGCGCATCCTGCAAAAATTATATTTCCGATAATTGCAATTGCAGGAACTACTTTATTATTCATTGATGAATTCGACCAAGTTTGCCCATTATCAGTTGAGCGATATATACCAATTGCAGTTGTACCGGCAAAGATATTATTTCCGCTAACTGCTAAAGATAAA
>CALKAJ010000062.1 GCA_937983305.1 uncultured Ignavibacteriota bacterium
TCCGATCTTTTTTCAATTATCTCATCTATCTTTTTTACATCTACTTCTCCATATAAATATTCCCCGGTTTCATCTATAATTTCAACAAGCGGCTCTTTAAAACACATCCCCACGCAGCTTGTTTTTTTAATTTCTATATCAAGATTATCTGCTTCTTTTATTCTAAGAAGTTCATCATATACTTTACCGGCACCCGCTGCATAACCGCAACTGCCGAGTCCTACTATTACTTGTGTTTTTTCCATTTTAGCGGATTTTTTTTCAATTAATTGGAATAATTTAATTTATGCCGCAGCTTCGGGTTTCGATTCCTTATTCTTCAGCACTTCTTTTCTTTTAATATCTTTTACAACATCTACTGCTTTTTTACCTGTTAGCTTTCCGAATGTCTCGTCTCCTATCATCATTACAGGTGCAAGGGAGCAACACCCAAGGCAGGCTACTGTTTCAAGTGTAAATATACCGTCAGGAGTAGTTTCTCCGTCTTTTATTGCAAGAAAGTTAATTAAATCTTCCGTTACTTTGGAAGCATTTTGTACGTGGCAGGCAGTCCCATGGCAAATCCTTACAATATGTTTGCCGACCGGCTTTAATCTGAATTGTGCATAAAATGTAGCGACTCCATACATATCGCTAATCTTAATGCCTGTGTGTTTGGAAATTTCAAGAAATACTTCTGAAGGAATGTAACCATAAATATTTTGTGCCCCTTGAAGGAGTGGAATCAAGTTACCTTTTTTGCCTTTGTATTTCTTCATTAGAGGTTCAATTAATTTGAGGTTAATATCCGCAGAGGGTTCTGCATTAACCTTTTCATTTGTCTTGACTCTGGCAATTCGCATTAGGGTAGAAATTTAGTTTATTTATTCAAAATTAATATATTTTTTGATATAAAAAACCTCAAATCGGATTTTTTATTTTTACTTTTTTAACTATTAATTATTAAAAATATATTTGAAAATTAAACTATTACTAATTCAGGGTCTTTACTTTTATCTTTCTCTACTTCATCTCCGGAAAGCTTTTTGTGTATTGCATTTGCCGCAATCCTTCCAGCACCCATCGCTTCTATTACTGTTGCCGAACCGGTTACTATATCTCCTCCTGCATATACATTTGGAATTGAGGTTTCATTAGTTTCAGGGTTCACCTCTATATATCCCCATTTATTTCTTTTTAAATCCGGTAAGGTCTGGAATATTATCGGATTCGGTCCCGTTCCTATTGATATTACTGCAAGGTCAACATCCAATATGAAATTTGAACCTTCTATCGGAATTGGCCTTCTGCGTCCTGAAGGATCCGGCTCACCTAATTGCATTCTCATACATTCAATTCCCTTTATCATTTTCTGGTCATTCCCTATGAACTTCAGCGGATTCGTCAACAGCATAAATTTTATTCCTTCTTCTTCTGCATGACGTACCTCTTCGTGTCTTGCAGGCAGTTCTGCTCTTGACCTTCTGTAAACTATCATAACTTCGCTTGAACCCGTTCTGATTGCGGTTCTTGCAGAATCCATTGCAACATTTCCTCCGCCAATTACTGCTACTTTAGCCGCTTTTGGTTTTGGTGTATCATATTCGGGGAATCGGTATGCCTTCATCAGATTCATTCTTGTCAGATATTCGTTTGCGGAAAATACATTCCCTAAACTTTCTCCTTCTACATTCATAAATACAGGCAGCCCGGCTCCTACTCCAATAAATACAGATTCAAAGTTTTCAAGTAATTCTTCCACTGTTATTGTTCTTCCAATAACATGATTCAATTCTATTCTTACACCGAGTTTTTTCAGATAATCAATTTCAAATGCAACTATAGATTTTGGAAGCCTGAACTCCGGTATTCCATATACCAGGACTCCGCCTGTTTCATGAAGAGCCTCAAACATTGTTACCTGATATCCGAGCTGTTGTAAATCTGCAGCTACCGTAATTCCGGCAGGTCCTGAGCCGACAACCGCAATTTTTTTAGTTTTCTTCTCTTTAATAACCGGTATTTTCACAAGTTCCATTCTTCTTTCATAATCAGCAACAAATCTTTCAAGACTTCCTATAGCAACCGGCTTCTCTCTCAAACCCATAATACACCTTGCTTCGCATTGAGATTCCTGAGGGCATACTCTGCCGCATATTGCAGGGAGAATATTTCTTTCTTTAATTTTCTTTGCCGCTGCATCTATTTCACCTTCGGTTATTAATCTTACAAATTCAGGTATATTTATATTAACCGGACATCCGTTTACACACTTAGGTTCTTTACACTGCAAACACCTTCCTGCTTCAAGTTGTGCAAGTTCAGTTGTATAGCCATAAGGAACCTCAAGGTGATTGGTAACCCTGAGTTTCATATCCTGTTCAGGCATATCTTGTCTCGGTATTTTTAGCTTAATTTTTGCTTCATCTGCCTTTGTTAATCCATGCCAGTTACATCCATGCTTAAGACAAATAAAGAATGGTATTAATTTACTAAATGCAGTTATTATCAACTCCGCCGCTTGAGAACCGCATTCTTCGCAGTGAGTATTTTCCACTACAAGACTTTTCCTGCATTTGGGACACTTTAAATCAGATAGTATATCACCTTCATTAAGCGGAACAGTGGTCTGAACATCAAAAACATCGAGATAAGGACTCAACTTCAGCTCAAAATCCTGTTCTTTATATTTGGCTTTAAATACAAGCCACTTTTCATCTTTTCTTTCAAAATTAAATGTATGCTTACAATGAGGACAGTAAGTATTTAAGTAAGTTTTAAATTTTAAATATTTAACATCTGCATTTACCATAAGTATGATGATTTTAATTTATCTGATTGAAAATAACAGTGAATCTTTTTCTTCTCTAAGATATAGATTATTTCTTTTTTCCAGTTCTTCGAAATCAACCGAATGACCGTCAAAATCAGGACCGTCAACACAGCAAAACATAGTCTTGTTTCCTACTGTAACTCTGCATCCGCCGCACATACCGGTACCGTCTATCATTACAGGGTTTAAAGATACCATAGTCGGTACTTTGTATTTAAGTGTCATCTTACATACATTTTTCATCATTGGTATTGGACCAATCGCATATACTTCTTTTATATCGTATCTTTCTTCAAGGTATTTTTCCAGCGGCTGGGTTACAAACCCTCTGACTCCCCAACTGCCGTCGTCGGTACAGACAATTAGTTCGTCACAAATTGCAGCCATTTCATCTTCAAGAATTATTAGGTCTTTATCTTTTGCACCTATTATTCCAATTACGAAATTTCCTGCTTCCTTAAATGCTTTTGTCACATGGTGAAGTATGGCAACACCGGTTCCGCCTCCAACCATTACAACTGTTCCTATTTTTTCTATCTCTGCAGGCTTACCAAGCGGTCCAACCACATCTCTGATTATGTCACCTTCTTTTAATGACCTCATCAATGCCGTTGTTTTACCAACTACCTGAAAAATTATTGTAATTATTCCGGCAAATGCATCTTTATCGGCTATTGTTAACGGTATCCTCTCTCCAAACTCATTTACTCTGACTATTACAAATTGTCCCGCTTTTGCTTTTGCAGCAATTTTTGGTGCACTTATGTCGAATCGGATAATGGAGCCTTTTGCCATTTCCTGTTTTCTTAATATTTGAAACATAGGCTTATAAATTTTTACTTTTAAAATCCTTTACCATTCAAGGCTGTCTTCAAGTTTTATTTCGTTCATATCGTCCTCGCTTAATCCATGCCACCTGCAGCCTTTTTTCGAACAAATGTAAAAATCTATCAATCGGGTTCTTGCACTTATTGAAATTGCTGCAACAGGTGAGCTACATAAATCGCAGGTTTTATCTTTTAATATTAAACTTTCTTCGCAGTGAGGGCACTTTATATCGTGTATTACCTTATCCTCCTGTAAAAAGATTGTTGACTTCGATGAAAATACATTCAGAAACGGACTTAATAATATATATCCCGATTCATTATTGTCATTAACTATTTTTAGTTTTAACATATCGCTTTCAATCATAGATCTTTTACAATGTGGGCAATATGTGTGTAAAAATGAACCCGAGGCAATAGTTTCCGTGTGCGTTTCCTCCTCGTCAATAGGAAGTGCGAATGCATCTTCAATACTTTCATGGTCATGCTTAGACTGAAAACCAAAATCCTCATAGAACTTTGTTAACGCATTTGATAAATCTTCAAATTCTACTAAATGGTTTTTACATCCGGCTTTCGAACATACTGCAACTTTTCCGCCAATATCAAGATAAAATGGAACCATAGACGCTTTACAAACTTCACATGGAATTTCTGTGTTCATTAACCCGTGACAATGCGGGCAATAGAACTCTGTTAGTGTGTTTGGCTTTATCTCTAAATCGGAAACGTAGTTATAGCTTCCGTATATTGAACTCATCCTGATATAGCCTTTTTTATCTCCAATTTTTATATCTAAAGAAATACTCGGAGAATTATCAACGAGGTGTTCCTCGCTCATCAGTGATTCGCCGCATAGAGGGCATTTTACATTTAAGGAAATAAAATTATCAATTAGAATCATCCTCTGTACCCGTTTTTACGGATAGATTAAAATTAGTAAATGAGGTTAATTTATTAA
>CALKAJ010000063.1 GCA_937983305.1 uncultured Ignavibacteriota bacterium
TTCAACAATTGGTGCATCATGAAAATCTACTACCTGCTCAAGTTTAAAATCTTCCGGAACCTCTGAAGAAATAACTTTAACTCCAACAGTATTATAATAACTGAAAGCATAATCCGATAACAACTTCATTTTTGTAACAGAATTTGTATTGCTCGTGCCTCTCGCAACAATTTGTGCCATAACGAATGTTACATCCCCGCCTGCCGGAATCGAAAAATTATCTTTCCCGATATTCATTAAAAACCTTCTGTCTCCCGGAGCATTTGAATCAATTATATTTCCGATGGGTCCTCCGCAATTTTGTACTCTGCCCTTTCTCTCTGTCCACCCGGTATTGCCGTCAGGCTCTCCTCCGTATGTGAACTTAACCGGAACAGGAGGATTATAAGTCGGATTCATAAATGGAGACATATCAATCTTGAATCCTCTCGCATAGTAGAACGCCTGTATCGAAGTTTGAGCCAGTTGCTCACATAAAACAGTTGTTCCATAAGATTCTAAAGGTAAGAATGAAGACATTTTCACAGTGTCATAAGGTGTTACACTTTTATTTATCGGATATTTTATTAATCTGATTCCATAAGCAGGCGGATTAATTCCATATATCGGATCTTCATTATCCGAATTATATGAATAAGCAAGACTTCTTAAAGAATCGCAGCCTATATAATCATCTAATGCATCTCCCATATCAGGGTCAATTATAAAGCTAAAATAAACGCTGTCCCAGTTATAAATACTTTTATTAATAATGTTATATTTTATAAACTGCATATCATTTATAAGTGTATCACCATAACTATAGGCAGTAATACGCAAATCTGCATATAACGGTAAAGTTGTCCCTCCAAAGCCAATGGGAACGTGCTTCCACGCATAGCCGTCTGTAATCGCCATAAATAATGTTTGTGTTGCATTTCTAACGCCGGGTGTATCAATGCATGCATCAAATATGCTGTTATTGTTTACGTCAATATATGGAGCTCCGAAAGGTACTACTGCTCCCCAATTCGCCCAGTCAACGCTGTTATAACAGTTGCTCGCCTTTGTTACCTTATACACTTTATTTATTTCCGGAATGGTTGTTGTAATTCCATTATTGACATATCCCGGATAAAAATGACCGTTGTAATATGAAGCCGCTTGTCTGATTTCATTATTACATTTTGCAGTAATTGATAAGCCTGATGTGAAAACCATATATTTACCGGAATTCAGGGGCCATTCAAAACCCGCAGTAGTTGTGATATTCCTGTTAAATGTACCGTCCGTTAAATACTTCGAGCCGATATAATTCCCGTTCAGAGTTTCAATTTTATTCGATGTATCAACAAGCGAAGGAGGAGTATTGCATTTGTAAATATTTCCGTTGTTTCCATATCCGGAAAGAAGTGAACTGCTTAAAAAAGAGATTGAGTTAACGCTTCCGCTGTTTTGAACTATCTGACTTGACCAATTATATCCTCCGTTTGTTGTTTTCAATACAGTACCGTTATTACCCGAGACATATATTTCATTATTATTAATTTTCGTAATACCTCTCAAATCGTTTGTTGTTCCTGAATTCATCTGGCTCCAGTTGAATCCGCTGTTTGTACTTTTCAAAATCACACCGCCGGAACCGACCATCAGAAGATTATTGGTATCCGCTAATGCAGCTATTGAGTAAAATGTATTGGCAAACCCTGTTTGAATCTGATAACAAGCTATGCTTGGCGGAATAGGCGGAAAGTTTATGTTCATTTTAATAAAAGTACCGTTTGCTCCGCATAAATACGCTTTGTATAAAGAAATACCCGAAGCAAAATATAAGCTCCTCAAATCTGATGTAGTTCCTGAATTAACCTGTACCCAGTTCTGCCCGGTATTGGAAGAATAGTAAATGATTCCACCTTGTCCTGTAAGTATGTAATAACTCGCAGTTATAAAATTGCTGATAGAATAAATACTCTGAGAATTCGGAAAGTTTATTGCCGCCCAGTTAATTCCTCCATTGGTTGATTTAATTAAATAACCGTTTTGTCCACCGGCAAAAAGTGCTGTTAATCCGGAGATTGAATAAAGGTTGTTTGTTGTTCCTGTAGGTATCAAAGAGTAATTAAAAGAAGTGCCTGTTGTCTTCAACAAAACACCGTTATCACCGGCAATAAAATAATCCGAGTTAAATTTATAGGAATAGTTTAAATTACTTGTAACCGGACTTGAAATTAACTGCCACTGATTATAAAAGGGCTGAGCTAAAGAAACTTTCAACATTAATAATACAACAACGGGTATTAATAATATTTTTTTCATTTTTTTAAAATTTTATTTTAAGAGAACCATTTTTTTAATTGAAGTCCCGATATTATCAACATACAATTTATAAAAATAAACTCCGCTTGTCAGGTTTTCGGCATTCCAGTCTATAGAGTAAGAGCCTGCGGGCATAAACTGATTAACCGGAGTGTCAATAAGTCTGCCGAGAATATCGTATATTTTTAAAGTAACAAAAGAAGATTTCGGAATACCATATAATATTCTTGTAGCCGGATTAAAGGGATTCGGATAATTATCCCTGAGATAAATTTCTGTAGGTATCGTTGTCTTTTCTTCATTAACCGGTATCGTCTCGTTAATCGCAATTGCAATATTTGGCCTGTAATGCATCACAGCCCCGGATAATAAATTGCAGCCGTTTGAGAACGGGTCATCTAAGTAACTCGTATAAGTCATATTCTGATGATTTGAAGATATAGTATATGTATTATTCGTTCTCGGATTAATGTCATAACAAACTTCAAAAATTAAATTACTCTGACCGTCCCATAAGTAGATATCTGAAAAATTGATATAGTGATAAATTCCTGAAACTAAAACTGAAAACGGACCGCTGTAGCAATTATGCCACTGACCGTTTTCAAATCCGCTGAGCGTATTTAAATTTGTCGGTTTAACTCTTACATTGATATTTGAAAAACTTGACGGCAAATAAGTATTAATCTTAAATCCAATTCTTGTTATATAACCTGAAAATCCACCGCCTGCTAGTATTTCCGCCGCCGTATAAATCATTTGAGTTCTGGCATCGGTAAAATTACCCGGGAAAGGATGAATTGTCTGAGTATTTCCCGTCCCGATAAATACATTCGCACTGCCTCCCACAGTATAATTGAAACTGTCTATCCTTATCGAATTCTGAAGCGTATTGTGGTATAATATTTTAAAAGGAACCTTCGTGTTTATAGGTGCATTCTGCGAAATTGAAAAAACAAAAAACTTTGCTACCGAATCACCTAATCCGATTTCAGGATAATTAATGCTGTCTATATGTGTGGTGATATAAGAAGAATAGCTTGTTAATTTAGCGGATATATTTCGTGAGATTGAATTGCCGTTGTTTCTTAACGGACAAATAATCCTTCCAATTTCTCCGGGTTCAACTTGTCTGTTTATATTCCCGGTTGAATCAGTAATCACCTTTGTTAAATAATTAATGACAGGAGCTTTTGCATTATAATTAAATAAATATTCGGTGAAATTGCCGGGAAAATTCAATCTAACTTTAAAAATAATTTTTTTGTTATCGGGAACACTCCCTTTCACATTGTATTTAAACGCATTATTTAATATTACATAATTCATGGAAGCTATATATGTTATAGTTTCCAGTGAGTCGGTAATTGTTATATTTGTATCAGATGTTGTAAGTATCGCTGTTGAATTGATTGCATCGGAAAGACCTGAATTAGTAACCTTTATGGTAAGAAAATTTGTTTCCGTATAATCAGGGTATCCGTTGCCATTACCGTATGGCGGCGGGTCAGTAAGAATTACATTGCTTACATTAAGCAGTGCATTCGGATTTCTCTTAACAACAATTTTATTTTCATATCTGATTTTATTTTGCTTTGTAGATACAATTTTTAAGGTATCACCAAAAATATGACTACCCGAAAGAGGAACCGATACCTGACCGCCGTTATTATTAAATACTTTACCTAAGAGTACTCCTTTTAATGATATTGCCGTTAATGTATTTATTTCAGAGTTAACCGTAAAACTTTTTGCTCCGGCAATTATGGTATCACTGTGGTTTATTGAAATCGAAGTTGGCACATTATAAGTGAACTGAGTAAATGCATCACCGAAGTGGTGAAATAAAAAGTTTGTTTCCTTTTTCATGGCTGAATCTGTTACCCAAACCGACTGATGTAAAAAATATTTACCTGCTGCATTTGCAAACGCCGGATATGCAAATGATGAAATATATGAACCATTTACCGACGGCATAAAATCAGGGAACAGATTATCCATCAAGCCCCAAGCATAAACGTCATTATAAAACGAATAAGATTCTCCCGAAGCGGCTGTTACTGAAACAGCTCCTGAATAATTTCCGTTATAACTGTGTTTTAGAAATCTCTCGGCTATGCAGTCTCCGCCTGTCCACGCAAATCCGCCGGTAAGACAGTTAATTGATAAGACTGTTATTGGAGTGGAATTTGTAGTCTGATCTATATTGCTTGTATTAAAATACGGCTCTCCCCAAAGAGAATAGTTTCCGTGGTCACGGTGAATTACAAAAAACGAACCCGAATTAATTTCATTCACAATCATACTTCCCGTTCCTCCTGAAAATCCGCCAAGTAATTGCGGTGTTGCGGGTATATAATTTAATCCCGAAGGACCAAAATAATTAAGAACAGATTGTGTGTTTTCTGCGGATGACCAGGGATCAACACCGGGATTTCCGTTATATACTGCGTTAATTCTTGCAGTTGTTTTAGATAATTTGTTTCTTAAATATCCCCCTATAACTTCCGAACATAATTGAAACCATTTAGTCGTTTCCCATCCAAGTGCCGTAACAACCTTATTATAGTATGAATTGCTCTCGGATGGATTTCTTTCCGAATTTATTGTCTTCAATACTACGTATGATATATCTGCCTCACTTGTTGCAGGTATTCTTGATAATATTAAATCAGGTAATCCGTCATTATTCATATCCGAAAACCTGTTATCAGTAATTACGCTGTTATAGACACCTGAAGTAATATTTAAAGCTCCGTTTGAACCATAGTCACCGAGAATTAATACTGCTACAGGCGGTATCTCCCAGCTGTTATATGCGTTATCAATGAATGCCCGGATTTGTTGATAAGTATTTCCTCCGATTTCCGAAATCTTGTACACTCCGGTTTTAATTCCCTGAGCATTTCTGAAGTTACTTAAAGTATCAGCCCATTTTTTAAAATAAGAATTATCAGGTGTAATAATAATATATTCATAACCTATAAGTCCGGGATTATCAACACTGTTGTACGAATTAACTTTCAGTGCTTCGGGATTCAAAATATTCGGTAATAAAATATTATCAAAGAAAGGATTTCTCAACCTCTGTTCAAAATAATTTGTACCTCCGTTGAATTTTATACGGAATTTTAATTTTTTATAAACTATTAATTCTTTTTTGACGGGGTTATATTGAAAAGGAGTCAGCCCCATAAGTGAAGTATAAATACCTCTGATATCTGTAATACCGGAAAATTGAATTACATCTTTTGGAAATAATTTATTTTCGGAATAAATTTCCGGATTTTTCGAATAAATATAAGGAACATTGCTTGAGTTTTTCTGAATTACCGGAGACGGTGCAATCTCAATATTTTGTATTTTATAAGAAACAGATTCGATAATATCATAAGAAATATTTGAACCTTTAGGGACATTTAGTAAGCGGGTTATTACAGGTAAATCAGGATTTCCGGGACCGGAAGGAATAAAAACTTCGTTAATCTTAATTGCTTTTTCAGTCAGTCCGTTTATATTTACATCGTCATAATAAAAAGTGTCAATTTTTATTGTAATTTCAGGATAAATACCATTTTTAAACTCTACAGTCTGCGTATTTCCTGCAGATAATAAAAGCAGTAATATCACGATTATAAGAGTAATTTGATTCCATATTTTCACTTTTCTTTTACTCATTTTCTTACCGCTTTTTAACAGCTTATGTAAATATAATTACAAACTAAACGTAAATCAATCTTTATTTTTTATCATACTGCTTCTTATTTACTTAAAGAATATTTATTTTACAAGAACCATTCTCTTAGTCTCAACAAAATCACCGGCTTTCATTCTGTAGAAATAAATTCCTGACGTTA
>CALKAJ010000064.1 GCA_937983305.1 uncultured Ignavibacteriota bacterium
GACCACCGAGATCTACACTCTTTCCCTACACGACGCTCTTCCGATCTTCGATGTTTTTGCACTTTCAAAAAAGCCCGTTGTCTGGCAAGGCAAAATGCAAATGACATCAGATTCTATTTATGCAATTATTAAGAACAGTAAAATCCAAACAGTCTATGCAATTAAAATTTGGGGATTGCTTAACGGTGAATATTCTTTTTTAATTAATAACAGCGACTCCACTTTTGAAAACAGATATGACCAGATATCGGGGAAAAAGATTTCAATATTCTTTGAAAACGAAAAAATTAATTTCGTAAAAGTTGACAGCACTTCAAACGGGTTATACTTTGCGTACGAAGATAGAAAAGCAAACGGACTGAATATATTCGAAGGGGAGAATATGGTTATATATTTTGATACGGCTCAAAAAGTTAATAAAGTGAAAATCGAAAAAGACCCTGTCGGGAAATATGTTCCGGAAAATTTAATCAGTACGGTTAATACAAATCTGCCCGGATTTTACATCAGAAGAGATAAGCCTTATAAAAAAAGCAATTAAGAATTCAAAACAGTTTCATAATATTTTTCATACTTACGGATGATGTCTTCCTGATTGAATTCCATTGCCCTTTCTCTTGCTCTCTTCGAAAAGAGTTTATATTTCTTTTCGTTTGAAAGAAGTTCAATCGCATATTTCGACATTCTTTCAATATCTCCTATTTCTGCAATATATCCTGTTTCGCCGTGTATGTTTAACTCGGGAAGCCCGCCCACACTTGTTGTTATGGCAGGAACCGAACAGCTCATCGCCTCAAGAGCCGAGAGCCCGAAACTTTCAGACTGCGAAGGCATTATAAATAAATCCGATAATGAGAGAAGCTCTGCAATGGAATCCTGCTTTCCCATAAACTTTATATCTTCATAAATACCAAGCTCTCTTGAAAGTCGTTCACATTCGCTCCTGTCGGGTCCGTCGCCAATAAGTAAAAGTTTAGAATTAACTTTCTTTCTGACTTCATTAAAAATTTTAATTACATCCTGCACACGTTTCAACGGTCTGAAGTTAGAAGTATGCACCAGTATTTTTTCTCCATTTGGTGCAAAGTGATTTTTAAGATTGCAAATCTTAATTTTTTCCCTGTTATATTTTTCTGTATCAATGAAGTTTGGTATTACTTCAATTTCTTTTTCTACCTTATAAGCTGAAATAGTTTTTTCTTTCAGAAAATTGGAAACTGCGGTTACTCCGTCCGATTGCTCAATACTGAATTTCATTGTCGGAAGAAATGTAGGCTCAAGTCCTATCAGGGTTATATCCGTGCCGTGAAGAGTTGTTACGACTTTAACGTTGCAATTGCCTTTTTCTTTTTTCAAAATTTCTCTCGCAAGATAAGCACTCGTTGCGTGCGGAATGGCATAATGGGCGTGGATTAAATCAATATCGTTATATCTCACTACTTCAACAATTTTACTCGCAAGTTCAATTGAATAAAGCGGAAACTCAAACAGCGGATAGTTGTATGATTCTACTTCGTGATAAAAAATATTATCAACAAATTCTGATAATCTGTGAGGCATTGCATAAGATATAAAGTGTATTTCGTGTCCGCGAGTCGCAAGATATTTACCGAGTTCTGTTGCAACCACTCCGCTGCCTCCGTACGTCGGATAACAAACAATGGCAATTTTCATTTGTTAAAATTTATTTTAAAATTATATGTTTCTTCAAATAATTCTTTTCTCAAGTTAGCACCCCATATTTCCAAAGTTAAGTCATATCCTTTTGTAGATATGGGTTTTATGTTCAGATTTTTCCCTTTCCTTTCGAATTCGATTCTATCAACCGAGCCTTTGTGTCCTCTGTCCAATCCGTCAGATATTCTGAGTATTGAAGAGAGTTTTCTGATTTTTGATTTATTTGCCTCAGACAGCCTTAAAAAATTTTCATGCTTTTGTTTAGGATGAGATTTTCTGTGGTATCTTGCAATATTTGCAATAATTTCAAGCTCTTCAAAATTGAAACCGAGCATTTCCGAATTTTTAATAAGATAGTATGAATGTCGGTGATGCTGCGAGTGTGAAATACTGTGTCCTATATCGTGCAGCAAAGATGCGGCTTCGAGAAACTCTTTATCCTGTATATTCAGATTAAACTCGGGGAAATTATCGTAGATATAATCAAATATCTTTACACTTAAATCGAGAACTTTCTCGCAGTGTATTTTATCGTAGTTGCAATGCTGAGCCAAAGAAAGAACGCTTTTATATCTGATATCGCTGATAACTCCAAGATTTCTGTTGCCGGAATCTTTGTCAATTGTGTCAAGAATTATTCCTTCACGCAAAGCAAAAGCAGAAAGGGTTATTTGTCTTATTGAAAGCTCAGTAAAAATCTGCTCAAGTATTATAGAGCCCGCAGTAATGATATCTGCCCTATTTGTATCAAGTCCGGGGATTCTTGCGGTTTGCGAACTGTCTCCGCACTTGAATATTTTTTTAACTATATTATTTAAATCAAAAGCTGTATAAGTGAAATTATTCAAAGTTGCTTCATCATCAAGTTCCTGCTTTACGGAATAAATCATCGAACCTAAATTTGTTATAGTTCCCGATGTTCCGACTATCATTTCATAACTGTATTCTTTAATCCTTCTTATAAGCGGATTTAAAACACTTCTCGCATACATCCTTGCAGAGTCAATAATCGAGGATTTGAATTTTCCATCCGGGAAGAAGCCCTCCGTTAATCTCACCGCTCCGATTTTTACGCTGTCTGCAAAAATCACATCTCCCTTTAACCCTATAAGAAATTCAGTGCTTCCTCCTCCAATATCAATCAACAGGATTTTTTTCTTGAAAACGGGAAGAGCCTGCAAAACTCCGAGATAAATCAATCTTGCTTCTTCAAATCCGGAAACCACTTCAACATTTATTCCCGTCTTTTCTGATGCTTCGTTTATGAATTCTTCTCTGTTTACTGCTTCCCTTACGGCGCTCGTTGCAACTGCTCTGATTCTGCCGGCGTTAAAAGAATCGCTGATGAGCTTAAACCTTTTTAATGTTGCAATACCTCTCTCTTTTGCTTCTTCGGATATATACTTCATATCACGCGAGCTTTTACCAAGTCTTACGACCTCTTTTTCCCTCGTCAGGATTTTAAATCTGCCCTTATCATTTATCTGTGCCACCACAAGATGAAAAGAGTTTGTACCAATATCTATTGCAGAAAGTATATTATTATTCATTAATTAAAAATAAAGCTTTATCAATTACAGTTTTAACGTTGATTGAATTAATATCATTATCCGGAGATTGCAGATAAATATTCTTATTCATAACCGGTGCCCATTCATATCCATTCGTAGGTCCAAAAAGAGAAAGTACCTTAGTTCCTGAATATGCGGCAAGGTGCATCGTTCCCGTATCATTGGTAATGTATAAATCAATATGCGAAAGAACAGCCGCAAGGTTTCTGATTTCCATTCCATTATCAAAAACAATATTTTTCTCAATAAAATTTTTATCAAGATGAGAAAGCAATTCGTTTGTTGATGCTGAATCGTATTGGCTGTTTGTCAAGAAGAAAAAGCAGTTTGTTTTGGCAAATAAATATTTCATAAGTTCCGCAAAGTTATAACCGCTCCATCTGTTTTGAACTTTTCCTGCTCCCGTATGAATACCAACCACTTTTCTGCTGCCGGCTCCAAAGTTTATACGATAGAAATCATTAGCGGTGTTTTTTTCATGCTTACTAAAAGTTAACCGGACCGAATTTTTATCTTCGTCTGTAAACTCGCATCCAATAATCTTCCCGATTTCAAGAAACCTGTCAACCTGATGAAGCTTCTTGCTCTCCCATTCAAAGTCTGCCTTTACATTAAGATATTTTGCATATTTATTTGGTTTGCCGTCAGCACTTTTAACGCCGACTTTGAATTTTGCTCCTGACAGATAACCAATCAGATGAGAAGTTTTGGAAAACGAAAAAGTTGAAGGAACAATTGAAATATCGTATTGTCTGTTTTTCAGGTTTAAAAGAAATTTTGAAAACTTTAAGGGATTTGATTTGTCATACAAAAGCAGTTCATCAATATATTTTTCTGAAGTGCTGTTAAAAACCCTGAAATTATCTTTCGAAGCAATTAACCGTATATTTGAATAAGGGAAAGATTTTCTTACCGATGCAAAAAGAGGAAGGGTGCAAAGCATATCCCCAAGCTGATTATGCTGTTTTACAATAAGGATGCTCCTGACGGAATTTCTATTTAATCTCCTCGAATTCTGCATCAACTATTTTACTCTTGTCGTATTTGGGCTTTGTTTCCGGTTTTGATTTCTTTACGAATACCGATTTATTACTTTTTAAAAAGAAGTTAATAATAATTCTTAATACAAAGGAAACAAGAAAAAAAACAACCGCATAAAAAATTATTCTAAACATAATGTTCTATTTCCCCGAAGCATTTTTATAGACAGGATTGAAATATTCAAGAGCCGAATGTTCCGGTTTTAAAATCTCGTTAATTAAAGCATCAAAGTCCTCATCGTTGTTCACGAAATCAATTTCTGCCACATTTACAATCATAACTTTAGTTGAACGGTATCTGAAGAAAAAATAATTATATCCTTCATTCAAATCTTTAATATAATCTTCTTTCATTTCTCTTTCATATTCGCGGTCTCTGTGTTTTATATTATGCATCAATCTTTCAACGGTTGATTGAAGATAAATCACTATATCGGGAATTCTAATCTGTCTTTCAATAAGAGAAACAATCTTTTCATAAAGTTCAAGCTCGTCATCTTTCAGATTAAGATATGCAAAAATTTTATCTTTTTCGAAAATATAATCTGAGATAATATAGTCATGAAACAAATCATTCTGTTTCAACGGAGCAAGCTGTTTATACCGGCTCATAAGGAAATGCATCTGTGTATGAAAAGCATATCTTTCCGGGTCACGATAGAATTTATCAAGAAACGGATTATCCTCAAAACTTTCCAATACCAGCTTGGCATTGAGCTTCTCGGTTATTTTCTTTGCCAGAGTGGTTTTCCCGGCTCCTATTACACCTTCGATTGCAATATACATAGGTTAATTTATAAAGATTAAAACAAAATTAATATAATTTTGATTAAAAAACAGGACTTAATTTTTCAGATAAAATTTATTTTTTTACACATCAATTTATCACCTGTTTCCAAAAGAATTTCCGAAATTGTTTTTTTTGTCACAGGATGAATCAAGTCCGGTTCAAGTTCTTTCATTGGTATTAACACAAAATTTCTGTTACTGATTTCCTTATGAGGAATAATTATACCGTCTTTCTCATAAACAATATCCCCGTAAAATAATATATCAATATCAATTTCTCTTTCTGTCCATTTATCTCTTTTTTGTCTTCCACATTTTAATTCTATATCCTTCAAAATCCGGAATAACTCCTTCGGCTCAATTTCCGATGATATTTTAATAACACAATTTATGAAATTATTCTGAACTTCTATTCCCCAGGGTGCCGTCTCATAAAATGAAGAACATCTCAGAAATATTATTCCTGAGATGTTCTTAATAAATTCAATTGCTTTTAAAATATGTTTCTCTCTGTTTCCAATATTCGAGCCAAGTCCGAGAAATATCTCCGGCATTTTTATCTGCTTACTTCGTTTGTAACTTCCACAGAATCAATAATACCAAGCGGAGCATTTCTTTTCCTGACGCTTACCTTGATTTTAGTGACCTGAGAGAACTTCTTAAGTATCGCATCGCAAATTGCAAGATTCAGAGTTTCTATTAAATAAAATTTTTTGTGATGAAATACTTCTTTCACTTCGTTGTAAACGGCGAGATAGTCAACCGTTTTGCTAAGCTTATCTGTCCCGTCAAGACCTGTTAAATCACAAAGCATTTCAACATCAACTTCAAATTGATTGCCGAATTCTCTTTCGTAATCCATATCACCGTGGAAACCGTAGAACTTGGCATTATTTATTTTTATTGTTGTCACAAATATATTATTTCTTTTTCTTTATAGATTTTTTAACACTTTTCTTGATTTTTTTGTCGTGTTTCTTATCCTTTTTATCCGATTTCTTTGCTTTCAAAGCTTTTTTCCGGGCATCAAGAGCCATTTTTACGGTAAGACCGATTTCTGCGGGTGAATTTGCAACAAGAATACCGCATTCTTTCATAACTTCAATTTTTTCCGCCGCAGTGCCTTTTCCTCCTGAGATAATTGCTCCGGCGTGTCCCATTCTTCTTCCGGGAGGCGCTGTCTTTCCTGCAATAAAGCCGACTACCGGTTTCTTCACTTTTGCTTTGATGTAGTAAGCGGCTTCTTCTTCTGCATTACCGCCAATTTCACCAATCATTAAAATTGCTTCCGTATTCTTATCTTTATTAAATAATTTTACTGCGTCAATAAATCTTGTTCCGATAACAGGGTCACCGCCAATACCTATACAGGTTGATTGACCGATTCCGAGTTTTGTCAACTGGTCAACAGCTTCATAAGTTAGTGTTCCGCTTCTTGATATTACACCAACTTTACCTTTTTTGTGTATGAATCCCGGCATAATACCTACCTTACTCTCGCCGGGGGAAATGATGCCCGGACAGTTAGGACCGATTAAACTTATTTCGTCTCCATCTTTACTAATACTCTGAATAAAGTCATAAGCTCTTGTCATATCTTTTACGGGAATTCCTTCGGTAATACATACAATTACCTTTATTCCCGCAGCTGCGGATTCAATTACAGCATCGGCAGCAAATCCGGCAGGAACGAAAATAACAGATACATCTGCCTTAGTTTCCAAAACTGCATCTTTAACTGTATTGAAGATTTTCACTTTTTCCTGCCACATCGTTCCGCCTTTACCGGGTGTTACGCCTGCGACTACATTTGTACCATACTCAATCATTTGAGTTGTGTGGAATGTACCTTCTCCTCCGGTAATTCCCTGTACTAAAACTTTTGATTTTTTGTTAACTAAAATGCTCATTGATTCTTTTGATATAATTTAAAAATTTATTTAACAATATTACTTTTAATTTTCCATTTACTGTTTTTATCTGCTTGTAAATTGTATGTAATCGTTACCTTCTTTTCAACATCTTTTCCGTCTTTGCCTTTAATGGTCTGCATCACGGTAACCTTCACCTGTGCATTACTGCCCTCTTGCTTAACGACTTTGGGTTCAGAGACTACAACGAACTTTTTAACATCTTTGTAATTTTTTTTGAAAACATCCGTTGGTCTGTTATTCCAGAAAGTACTCGCCTTTTTCATATTATCGTCAAAATTTCCTTCTGTCCCTCTTTTAATATATTCGAGGTAGTCGTTTACCGTTATTGTAGGACTGTCGAGTCGTTTATTCAAATCTTTTTCTTTTTCGAGATTCTTTTTGTTCTTCTCTTCTTTACTGTTGCTCTTGGTTTTGGAAGTATCAGTGTTTAATATTCCTTTTTCCAAGTCAAGCATTTTTGAGGTAAGGATTGAATCTCTCTGATTCAGAAGCTTTTCTCTTTCATCAAGCTCTTTTGTCTTCTGATTCAGCATATCTTCTCTGACCTGAAGTTCTTTATCTTTATCGGAAGTAACCTGCTGGTCAGGAAGTTTAAATTCGCCCTCTTGTTGTTTGTCACAACCGGTAGTATAAACTAAGGTTGAGAGCAAGATAACAAATAATAATAATTTTAATGCTTTCATTTTAAATTAGATTTTTATTAAAATAATTTATTTGCATATTATATTCAATCTTGAAAGAAATATTCAAAAAAAATAAATATACTTTACTTTAATCTTTTTTATATGAATAATTTTTCGGAAATTACCAAAAAAACACAAATAAATGGATATCAGACTTGACAAGGGAAATGTTTTTGAACATATAAGCGAAGCAGATTTAAACTCTTTGCAAGGGAGAATGGAAGATTGCTCGGATGCTCTTCTTGAAAAAACGTGTAAGGGAAATGATTTTCTCGGCTGGATAGATCTGCCCGGTAAAATCAAGGCAGAGGAAATAATTGCAATCAAAAATGCCGCAGAAAGATTTATTGATGAGTCTGAGTTAGTTGTTGTAATTGGTATAGGCGGTTCCTATCTCGGAGCCAGAGCCGTAATTGATGCATTAACGCACAACTTCAGCTGTATTCAAAGTCAAAAGGCAAGGAAGTATCCTTTAATACTTTTTGCAGGACAAAATTTAAGTGAAGATTATCTCTCCGATTTACTCGAAATTCTCGATAAAAAAGATTATTCCATAATTGTTATTTCGAAATCCGGAACTACAACAGAGCCGGCAATAGCATTCAGAATTCTTAAGCAGCATATTGAAGATAAATACGGTAAAGATATATCAAAGAGGAGAATAATTGCGATAACAGATAAGGCAAGAGGCTCTTTGAAGAAGCTTTCTGGAAAGTCAGGATATGAAACATTTGTTATACCCGATGATGTCGGAGGAAGGTTCTCCGTCCTGACTCCGGTAGGTTTACTTCCAATAGCAATAGCAGGATTGGATATAGGCGAATTACTTGAAGGAGCTAAAGAAATGTCTGCGGCAATAAAAGGTACTTCTTCTTTTGAAAAGAACATTGCATTTTATTATGCGGCAATCCGATATCTTCTTTTCAATAAAGGGAAGGTTATTGAAATGCTTGTAAACTATAACCCTTCTCTGCATTACTTTACCGAATGGTGGAAACAGTTATACGGAGAAAGCGAAGGCAAACAGGGAAAAGGTATATTCCCGGCAGGAGCTGATTTAACGACTGACCTCCATTCTATGGGACAATTAATGCAGGATGGTGTCAGGAATATTTTTGAAACGATTCTTTGGGTTGAAAAACCAAGGAAAGAGCTTACGGTTCCCGAAGATAAAGCAAACTATGATGAATTAAACTATATTGCAGGAAAGCGAATCAATGAAGTAAATGAAAAAGCGATGCTGGGAACAGAGCAGGCACATAAAGCCGGAGGACTTCCCGTTATTAAAATAAGTATTCCGGAATTGAACGAAAGGAATCTCGGAGCGTTAATTTATTTCTTTGAATATGCTTGTGCTTTGAGCGGACTCCTTCTTGAAGTAAATCCGTTCGACCAGCCCGGAGTCGAGGAATACAAAAAAAATATGTTTAAATTACTCGGAAAATGAAAAATATTATTTTTATCTTTATAATTTTATTTTGTATGAGTCTTAGTTCTTACAGCCAGGAAGTTTTTAAAACACACCTCTTTCTCGGTAAATGGACTATGACAGACATTCAGGATGCTGAAATATTTGAAGAATGGAACACAAATGCGTCCGGAGATGTAATAGGAACAAGTTATTTTGTGCAAAACGGAAAAGAAAGTGTTAATGAAATACTGAGCCTCGAGTTAGATAATGGAAACTTAAATTATTGTGCCATTGTGTTCGCACAAAACGACGGTAAAAAAATATGCTATACACTTAAATCGTATGATGAGAAAGATAAAATTTTTGTGTTTGAAAATTTAAATCACGACTATCCCAAAAGAATAATTTATAAATTTAAAGGCTACAACGAACCGGCACTAAGTGTAAGAATAGAGGACGATGAAAAAGGAAGCGAATTCAATTTTACAAAGGTAGAAGAGCTTCTGAAATTATATTACCTGTTCGGGAAAATAGTTAAAGAACCTTTTGTCAATAAAATCGGGAAAGAAATTCCCGGAGTTTATGATTATTTTTTTGAAGTTCAGGGTGAGAAATATTTTATCAGAAATTTCAAAACGGCTGATTCCCTGCATATTGAAGATTTACTTGGAAAGGAAGCAATATTCAAGTTAACTTTCCATAATGGTCTCTGGGACTCCGATGACAGCAATCACCAGAGCCGGATAGGGAAATACGTTAAGATTTATTTACATGAAAAACCGTAGTAAGAAATAACTTTTAAACAAAAGAATTTGTTATTAATCTTGAAAACTAAAAAATATTAAAGGAGAAAATTATGTTATCACAAAAATTGCAGGATGCAATTAACGAGCAAATAAATTTTGAATTGTATTCCGAATACACTTACCTCTCAATGGCAGCATACTTTCAGGAAAACGACCTCGATGGTATTGCAAATTTTTTCAATGTTCAAACACAGGAAGAACATTTTCATGCAATGAAATTTTATAATTACGTTCTTGAAAGAGGCGGAAAAATTGTTTTAAAACCCATTGCGGGTCCGGAAGTTGAATTCAAGTCAGCACTTGAAGTTTTTGAAAAAACTTTGGCACACGAGAAAGAAGTAACAAGAAGAATCAATGAAATTATGGATTTGGCGAAAAAAGAAAATGACCACGCAACAGTAAGTTATCTTCAATGGTTCATAGATGAGCAGGTTGAAGAAGAAGCTACAGTCAATAAAATTCTCGGCAAACTGAAATACATTGGAGAAAACGGTCCCGGATTGTTAATGCTCGACCAGGAGCTTTCTGCGAGAGTGTTTACTCCGCCTGCAAATGCCTAAAAAATAATTAATTTTAATCTAAGGGTTGTTCCGTTTTAAACGGAGCAGCCCGTATTTATTATATGGATATTATTCAAAAAGAAATAAGTCTTTCTCCTAAGCCAAGAGGTTTTAATTTAATCACATCCACAATTATTTCATCAATACCCGAGTTAAAAGAAATGTCAAGCGGGATGTTGAATATTTTTATTAAACACACATCTGCATCTCTGACTATAAATGAAAACGCAGACCCGGACGTAAGGGAAGACCTCGAAACTTATTTTAATTATGCTGTTCCGGAAGATACCGATATGTTTATGCACACAGCTGAAGGTACTGATGATATGACTTCACACTTAAAATCTACAATCATAGGCAACAGTTTAAATATACCTGTTACAAACGGGAAATTAAATCTCGGAATATGGCAGGGGATTTATCTTTGTGAGCATATAAATTACTCTTCTCCAAGAAAACTCGTTCTTACATTAATCGGGCAAAGAAAATAAAATTACCTGCTTCTTCTGAATCTGATACGCTCTTTTTGCTGTGAATTTTTCCCGCCTGATGAATTTTTCCTGCGATTATTTTTCGCTGAACCCTGGCTGCTATTGCTTCTTTGACTTTTATCGGTTACCAATGAAAAGTCAATTTTCCTTGATTCCAAATCGCAACTTATCACTTTCACTTTTACTTTTTGACCGGCATAAAATTTTCTGCCGCGTCTTACCCCAACTGCATAGTATTCTTTTTCGTTGTACTCATAATAATCGTCTTCAAGATTTCTGAATCTTATAAGACCCTCAATCAGGCATCCGTCAAGCTCAACGAACATACCGTAATTAATAATTCCCGAAATTATTCCTTCAAATTCTTTTCCTAATCTGTGAGAAAGGTATTCTACCTGCTTAATCTTTATGGTTTCCCGTTCGGCATTTACTGCGGCTTGTTCCTGTGCAGAACTTTGTTTGCAAACATCTCCTAATATTTTTCTGTAGTGAGATTTCTTTTTTTCTATTTCGGAATCAGTATTGAGATAATCGTATAAAATTCTGTGAACTATTAAATCCGGATATCTTCTGATTGGAGAAGTAAAATGAGTATAATCCTTAAAGCCGAGACCGTAGTGACCAATATTATCGGGGGTATAAATGGCTTTTGCCATTGAGCGTAACAGAAGGTTGTTGATAACATATTCTTCCGGTTTACCTTTTATTTGAGCGGTTAGATTGACTATTGATTTTTTATCCTCAAGATTGATTGAATATCCGAATTGCCTGATAAACCTCGATAAATCGGCAAGTTTATCTTTATCGGGCAGGTCGTGAACTCTGTAAACAAACGGAAAAGGAGACTGATATTTATTGCTCAAATTAGTTACATATTCCGTTACGCATTTATTTGCAAGCAGCATAAATTCTTCAATCAATTTCATCGAGTCAAGTCTTTCTTTTGCCTTTATTTCAGCTATATCTCCATTTTCATCAAGTATAAATTTAACTTCAGGCGTATCGAAATCTATGCTTCCATCTTTCATTCTCAAAGCAGTCAACATCTTTGACAGCTCGTACATAGTAAGCAGTTCTTTTGCATATTTATGACTTTTACCGTCGAGTATTTCCTGTGCCTCCTCATAAGAAAATCTTTTATTGCTGTTTATTATAGCTTTGAAAATTTCGTAATTTATAACCTTACCTTTTGCCGTAAGGTAGATAAAAACAGAAAATGTATATCTGTCAACTCCCTCTTTCAGTGAGCAGATATCGTTAGATAAAACTTCAGGAAGCATCGGAGCGACCATATCAACTAAATAAACACTTGTTCCTCTTTTCAATGCTTCGATATCTGTTTCGCTTCCTTCTTTTACATAGTTGGAAACATCGGCAATATGAACTCCAAGTTTATATCCTTCGGAAGTTTTTTCAATTGAAACAGCGTCGTCAAAATCTTTTGCATTTATGGGGTCAATTGTAAAGCAATTGGTTTTTCTTAAATCAACTCTATCTCCGAATAATTTCCTTCTTGCATGAGGTTTTGGCAGGGATTCAAGTTCTTCTTTTGCTTTAATGCCAACCGATTTAGAATGTTCTTCTATATTTTGTGGAAACTCAACTGAAAACCCGTATTTTTTCAATACGGAAATCAGCTCAACATCTTTTTCTCCGGCCTCTCCGAGGATTTCCACAATCCTTCCTTCAAGCTCAATAAAAGGCGAATCCAAATCGTCGTAGTTTAATATTTCGCAAACCACTTTATCTCCCGGCGAGGCTTTATTAATATTTGCCTGCTGAATTAAAATATCTTTTTTTACCTGTCTTGAATCCGGTATGACAAAAAAATTCTTTTTTATAAGCTCAAGTCTTCCTGTTATAGATTTTACCTCTTTATTAATAACCTTTATAACTTTTGCAAATTCTTTTCCGGTTTTCTTTTTCTTTGAAATTATGAATTCGATTTTATCTCCTGCAGATATTAATATTCCGGGATTCGATTTGACGTTTATTTCTTTCCCCTTGTAATTTATTATAAATCTTTCATTACTGCCGATTTCCACCACTCCTGACTGTATCTCGCTTGCAAAAGCTCCCTCTTTCAGTGTATAAAATTTTCCTGTCTTTTCTATCTTATCATTTTTTATAAGGCTTTCTAAAATTGCCCGGATGTTATTTTTCTCGCTTAGGTGATAACCTGCTTTATTTAAGATAACATTAAACTTTAAGGGCTTATTTTCCTGCCTTAATATTTTCAATATTTGATTATGGTCGCTGATTTTATTTAAAATTTAATTCTATAAATTAATCCTCCGCCGGTTCTAACATCCTTAGAGGTTTGATTTTGGCTGAACGGGTCTATTATCCTTTCAAACTTTGCAACTAAATTATTTGATAAAAGATTCATACCCAGTAATTTACTTAAAGGATATTCAATTGAAAAATTGGTATTACTCAAATCCGTTAAAATCTGACCGCCAAATCTTATTGTTGCATCACCAAAACCGGCAGTGAATCTTATATCCGTATTCTGGGCAAATGAACCGCTCTGGCTATCAACATAATTTATATCCGTGCTTAGAATAAACGGAAGGAAATCCTGAACAAAACTTGATATATAACCCGAAAGGAATGATGAACCAACATTTGCGCCAATATTTGTTACGAAATCAAGCCTTTGCGATGCATTCAACTCGTCTTTTAATTTCCCGAATATTATAAAACTAATAGCTTCATCCGATGGGTCAGCACCTCCAACAGAACTTCCGTTTACCAAAACCTGCCATTTTAAATCGGGTTTTTGCGCTTCTCCCGTTACATCGAGAATAATGTCAACTGTTCTTGTAGATTGAGAATTTGGGGTAGTAGAATTAGCTGAATATTGAGCTTTTATATTCAATACGGGGTTTGTCATCGGTCCTTTGAAAGTTACATATCCATCTGCTTTGAAATTCTTATAAAACTTATAATAAGAAGCCGGAAGAAGATCTGCCCTTCCTCTTATTTGCATTTCCCCGTTTTCAATATTATCGGCAAAAAGTTTCGTGGTTACTTCTCCGTTAAATTCCTGCTTTGTTTTTTCGTCAACAATAAATCTAACAAGCAATTTATCCTCGGTAGTTATGCTGATATTATATTCGAAGATACCGCCTTTTTTTCCGTTCTTGGATAAATTCTTATCTTTTTGTAAAAATATATCATCAAACGGATCATTAAGGAAAATCTCTCTGTTTACCTTTGCAGTATCTAATTTTAAAAGCTCTGAGATAAATAAACTGTCATTATTAATAATTGTGCTGTCATAATAAATACCGTACTTTATATTATCGCTGTATATATTGTACGCATCTGTTTTTGGAGCAGGGATAAATACCTTTCCCTTTTTCACTAAAAAGTTACCGGTCATTGAAATTTTATCGGCATTTCCTCTGATGATTAGCGGGGGAGTTCCGCTGCCGCCAATCAAGTTTCCATAGACTCCAAGTTTATTGTAAGAAACGGCAGGATCTAAAATTAAAACATCTCCTGTTATATCGAGGTTAATATCAGATGGAATTAAATTAGCCATATCAATATACCCTGCAATATTGATAGACTTTGTGTCACTTGAAGGGTGAAGGAGTTTGAAATTATTCATCAGTAATTTTCTTCCTTCAGTCGAAATATCGGTATTAAATTTATATCTGACACCTGTCATATCAACCGTGAACCTGCCGTCGTCAACTGTCATTTTTCCTGAAAATTCCGGATTGGAAATCTTTCCCCTGATGGTCAAATCGCTGTTGAGCTTTGCATCGAGATGATTTATTAAAGGAATAAATCTTTCAAGTATCTTTATCTGAAAGTTTTCCGCAATTATTTTTAGTGTTACATCTTTATCAAGATAATCAACGTCAGTTTGATCTGAGATAATGGGATTTTCCAGCGGATAGTTACCGTTTATAAATAGCTTTCCTGTGCTGTTCTGGTTGTAATACGCAAGGTCAGGTAAAAGTACATTGTCTTTGTACTGAATGATGGCATCCATTCTTCCAATGTTGTTTTTTCCGTATTTCAGAGGGTCAGTGTTTAACTCGGAATATATTTCAGGATTTTCAAGCGTTCCCTTGAAATTAATTTTAAACCTTCTCACATTTCCATTAATATTCTGTTCCTGCTTTTGTATCTGAGCAAGATTAAATATCTCAGGAATTATAATTCTGGAACCGGAAACCGTGATATCGCTTGCTCCGTTGATTGAGTATATTCCGTTTATTTTTATTCTTTGATTCAGGCTGTCCTTTAAAACCAGATTGTCAACGAAAATATTGTTTACCGGGTTATTGATGCTGTCCCTTGGTAGAAAATAAATTTTGGCATCTCTTCTGTTAAAGAAATTATAATTTTTATAACCCAGATCCAGAGAGTCAACCAAAATACCGACACCGTTTTCGAGAACAATAATATCACCTTTAAGGAATCCTTTCAGATTTGAGTCAACTTTGGAATATAATCTGAATAAATTATTTGTATCTAAGGTCTGGAAATGAAAATTAACCGTATCAATGATGGTGCTTTTTCCGAATCCTAATTTAGAAGCAGAAATATACATTTTTGTAGTAATATCCTCAAAAATATCCCCTTCGTTATTATCTTCAAGTTTAACGGCAAAATGAGTTTCATCTAAATTGAAAACGGTATCTTTATATGAAAATTTATTAATATCACCAACAGCTACAAATTTAAACTTATTTTTATTCTGAGAAATTTCGCCTTTAATCTTTCCTGTAAAAGTCATAGAGCTGTCCCTCATTACAAGTCTGATTGGCAGGAAATTCTTAATATTAATATTATAAACAAGTTTCATATCCGGCGGCAGAGTATTTAAATCCTGCATGTCGGAAATACTTATCGGAGCACCAAGACTGTCTTTCAATTCGAGTTTTAATCTCTCAGCATATTGATATGATATTCTTTTTATATTCGACGCAAGAATAATCGGAATTATATCAAATCTGTAATTTCCGCTTGCCTGTAAATCAACAAAAGAAGATTTAACGTTAATTAATTTTTCGCCGTTTTCTAATTTTATGTCAATCGCAAAATCCGATGGAGGTATTTCCAATCCCGTGTATTCGGATTTGTCAACTTTGAATAAATATTCGCCGGTTAAATCATCAGGTTTAAATCCTGTTCCTTGTTTAATACTTTCAAGGTTAAATCCTGCTCCTACCAATGCGAAATCGAGATTTAAATCCGTTCTGTCATCAGGATTATTAGTCAGAGTTGCGAAGTCAAGTTTGCTTGTCTGACCTTTCAGGTCATAAGAAATATTCGCTTCGTTTTTAAAATCTATAGTTCCCTTAATAACCGACCCAAGTGTCTGCGACAGATATTTAATTTCGAGATTTGCACTTCCTCCGTTTAATTGTATCTGTCCTTCGCTTCTTGAAATGTTCTGACCGTAAACCGATGAATTGTTAATAACAAAGTCGAGTTTTGTTCGCATAGTGCGATAATCAACTCCCTGACCTTCAACTTTGAATTCCGTATTGATAGGACCTCTCAATTCGCTGATACCTGTTATCTTTTCGAGATTTACTCCATCGGCTTTCACGCTTGCCCTGTAAACCATATCGTTCGGCTTGAGATTTAATTTCCCGTCACCTGAAATATTTCCGACACCTGATTTAATATCAAATTTTGTATAGAAATCGAGCGGCTCTCCGACAAAAGTAAAATTACCTGATACTATCCCAACATTGCTGTAATCAGGAATTTTCAATCCCGGTAATTTGGTTTTTATATCAGTCGGGTCAAGAACGGTATTATAAGCAGAAACATCAATATAAAGGTTTTCCGGTTTATGAAGATTTTTTACTCTTCCGTTAAAACTTATTGAAGTTCTTTCCGTGCTTACCGTAAATCTGTCAAAGAGAATATTCCCGTAATTACCGCTTGCCTTTAAATCAAGGTAAACCTTACCCTGTAGAAATTCAACATCGTGAATAAAATAATCCAGATCTTCCGCGTCAAATTTATCAACCGTTAAATCTATTTCAGTCTGATTTTCTACAAATGCTTCATAATCTATGTTCGCAGGATTAAGATTTTCCATTGATGCTTTCCTGATTAATACGTTAGACCTGTCAGTCCGGAATATTAAATTATTTACAATGGCATGGTATTTTTTGCTAAGCGAAGCATTGAAAGCAAGTTTTTGTAATTGAAATTTGGAATTAGTATTAAAAGAAATATTTTTTATCTCGGCTTTTTTATCTCCCGGATAATATTCTCCTCCGAGAGATATATTTAAGTTTGTAATATC
>CALKAJ010000065.1 GCA_937983305.1 uncultured Ignavibacteriota bacterium
ATTTACCTTCAATAAGATGTATATATGCTTCTTCGTTAGCATCTAAACCATGCTTCCATGTTGAAATAACTACAGGTTCCATACTACAATATAATATACTGTTTTCAAATTATCTATTATAATAATTGAAGTTTTTTATATCTTCTTTTGTAGTTATTTTTATGTTCCCTTTTTCACCTTCGATTATCCTTACTTGATTTCCTGCATATTCAAGTATTGATGATTCATCTGTTCCTATAAAGTTATCTTTCATTGCTTTTTCATAACTTTTCAACATTTCTCCATATTTAAAAACCTGCGGAGTCTGAGCTAACATAAGATTTTCTCTTGAGATAGTTCTATTTACAACGTTTTTCATTTTTATTTCTTTTACGGTATCAGGTACGGGCAAAGCTGGTATAACCGGACCGTATTTTGCACAGAATTTAAAAAGATTAATAATGAGTGATTTGCTTATAAAGGGTCTTACTGCATCGTGTACTGCAACAATATCAGTCTTACGACAGTTTATAGCCGTGAGCCCGTTATAAACTGACTCCATTCGCGTTTCACCTCCGGAAACAAAACAAATTATTTTTTTGAAACGATGCTTAGCAGCTATTTCCGATAATAAAGAAAAATATTCCGGTTTTGCTGCAATAACAATACCTTTGATTAATTCTATAGACTCAAACTTTTTTATTGTATATGAAATAACTTCCCTGCCATTTACCTTTAAAAAATGTTTAGGGACTCTGCCTCCAAATCTCAATCCTGAACCGGATGCCGGTATTACAGCATAATTTGACATGGTGTGAGTTTTATACAATTAGCATCAAATCACCATATGCATAAAACTTATACTTATCCTTGACTGCTTTCTTATATGCTTTCATCATTGCATCTCGTTCTACTAAAGATGCCACAAGCATAAGATGTGTACTCTGAGGTAAATGATACTTTGTAAGCAATTTTGTTACTATACTCATCGATTGCGGCGGATGAATAAACCTGTCTGTCCATCCTTTGTTTGGTCTTACTAACCTGCCTGTTATTACGCTTGATTCAAGTGCCCTTGCAACAGAAGTTCCAACTGCAAATACGTTCTTGTGTCTATTTATTGAAAAATTAATTGCTTCAGCACTTTCTTTTGATATCTCGTAGTATTCAGAATCCATTCTATGTTTAGATAAATCTTCAACTTCAACAAGCCTAAAAGTTCCTAAACCAATGTGTAAAGTAATAGGTACTACTCTTGCACCTTTCTTTTCAATTTTCTTCAGCAGTTCTTTTGTAAAATTAATTCCGGCTGATGGTGCCGCAACCGAGCCTTCATTTTTTGCGAAAACAGTCTGATAATACTCACTGTCTTTCTCATCAGGCTCTCTTTTGATATAAGGAGGCAGCGGAGTTTTACCTAATTTATCAACAAGTTTTTTAAAATCATCTTTTACATTAAACCTTACAATTCTCCCCCTTGAAGTAGTATTATCAATAATCTCGCAGAATAAATTTTTATTGAAAAATATCCTGTTGCCTATTCTAACTTTTCTGGCAGGATCAACAACAACATCCCAAATATTTTCTTCTTCGGATAGTTGCCTTAACAAAAAAACCTCTATTTTCGCCCTTGTTTTCTCCTTCGTTCCAAACAATCTTGCAGGAAACACTTTGGAATCATTTACTACAACTACATCACCCTCGTTAATATAGTCAATGATATTTTTGAATTTATCACTTTTAATATCGTGGGATTCTTTATTTAAAACCATCATTTTTACATTTTCTCGGGGAGTTTTGGGCACCTTTGCAATCAGATTTTTTGGGATAGGATACTTAAATTGCGATAATTTCATTAGTTTACGATGTATTTTAATAAATATTAATAAACGTTAAATTTAACTTTAATTTGTTCGTTTTTCAATACAAAAATCTTTACTCTTATTGTTTAGTTTGTTATATTTATTGAACTAAAATTTTATATAAATATGAAATCTTTTATTTTAATTTTCTTGTTTTCTGTAACTGCTTTCTTCAATTTATACTCGCAGTCGTGCAAGGTAGAAATTGACGAAAAATCAGGTAATCCTATGCTTGTGGGAATTTGCTCAAGAGAAGCATTTTTAACATCTGATTTCTCTGATTGGTTTTCCAAAGAATATTCTGATTACTTATCAAAACAAGAGATACTTTCCTCTATTTCGAAAAGCTATAATGATTACAAAATATTGATTGTTATGGGAACTTGGTGCGGCGACAGCAGAAGAGAAATACCCAGATTTTATAAAATATTGGATGAAATTCAATTCCCTGACAGTAATTTATCATTAGTAGCTGTTAACAGAAAAAAGCAGGGGCTATTTAATGAAACAGAGGGCTTAAATATTCAACTCGTTCCCACAATAATTTTTTATAAAAATGGCGGTGAAATTGGTAGAATTATTGAAACCCCAATTAAAAGCCTTGAAGAAGATATGATTGATATACTGACGAAATAAATACCTTGAAATTCAATATTATATTGATAAACTTGCGGGTTTACCTGTGAAGTTTCGTACTATTTTAACGAAATGAATTGGTTGGAATTCAAATTGATTATTTTTTAGATAAAAAGATGAAAAAAATGATTATTGCTATTGATGGACCCTCGGGTACAGGCAAAAGCACAACTGCAAAACTGCTCGCTGCAAAATTAAATTTGCTTTACATTGATAGCGGAGCTTTTTACAGAACTATAACATATCTCGTAATTAAGAATAATATAAAACCAAACGATATTAGGAAAATTGATGAAATTGCAAGAAGATGTGATATTACTTTTAAAGATGATGAGATTTTTCTGAACAATGAAAACATTACCTCGCACATAAGAGGATTGGATGTTACAAATAGAGTTAGCAGCGTGAGTAAAATTAAGTCAATCAGAGCAATAGTAAACGAAAAGCTCAGGAAATATGCCTCTGAACAGGGTGTTGTGATTGACGGAAGAGATATTGGAACAGCAGTTTTTCCGAATGCAGATTACAAGTTTTATTTAACTTGCGACATAAAAACAAGAGCTCACAGAAGAAAACAGGATTTCCTTGATTTAGGTCAAAAAATTTCTTTGGATAAGATTATTCTTGAATTGCAAAAAAGAGATGAAATTGATATGAAACGACAAGATGCACCGTTGAAAAAAGCAGAAGATGCCGATGAAATAAACACGACGAATATGATTATTGAAGAACAGGTTGACTGCCTTTACAAAAGAATCCTTTCTGCTAACGGTAATGAATTAGAATAACACTCCCTTTTATTAAGGGAATTTTATAAATTAAACCCGTCCGGGCGGGAAATAGTCCGGAAGCGTATTTTTTTTACGCAAAAAAGGAAACATAAATAAATGTCAGACGAAATTAAATCAGCGGTTGAAGAAAAACCGGAAGAGCAAAAGACATCAATCAAAAAACTCGTAAACGATGAATATACTGAAGACGAGTTTCAGGCTATGCTTAAGTTGTATGAAACAACTTTCAACGTCATTAAAGAAAATGAAGTAGTATCAGGTAAAATAGTCGCCATCCATGGAGAAGACGTTCTCATTGATATCGGCTCTAAATCAGATGGCAGAGTTTCATTAAACGAATTCTCTAACCCTGAAGAGGCTGTCGTAGGAAATGAAATAGAGGTATTTTTAGAAAAGATTGAAGATAAAGAAGGGCAACTTGTTTTATCAAAGAAAAAAGCCGATTCGATTAAAATGTGGGAAAGAATTCAGGATGCTAACAAAAACGGAACTGTTGTACAGGGTAGATGTCTCAGAAGAATAAAAGGTGGTTTTGTCGTAGATATTGCAGGTTTAACTGCTTTCCTTCCCGGCTCACAAATTGATACAAAGCCAATCAGAGATTATGATGAATATGTAGGCAAACTAATGGATTTCAAGGTTATAAAAATTAATAATCAGATTGAAAACATTATTGTTTCTCATAAAGTGCTCATTGAAGAGTCAATGGCAGGCCAAAGAGAAGAATTACTGAAATCTATTGAAAAAGGTATGATATTGAAAGCAACCGTTAAAGCAATTACAGATTTCGGAGTATTTGTTGACCTTGGAGGACTCGATGGTTTAATTCACATAACTGATTTATCATGGGGAAGAATTAATCACCCCGGAGACGTTGTTAAACTTGATCAAACAATAGACGTTTATGTAATAGAATTTGATAAAGAAAAAGAAAGAGTATATCTGGGATTAAAGCAATTGCAAACCCATCCATGGGATAATGTTCAGGAAAAATATCAACTTGGAAATAAAGTATCCGGAAAAGTTGTTTCATTAACAGAATACGGAGCATTCATAGAAATTGAGAAAGGTATTGAAGGATTAATCCACATAAGTGAAATGTCATGGACACAGCATATTACAAATCCAAGCCAGATGGTTACAATGGGTCAGTTAGTTGAAGCTCAAATTCTAAATATTGATTATGAGAACAGAAAACTTTCACTTGGTATGAAACAACTCACTCCTAATCCTTGGCAGAGCTTGCTTGATAAATTCCCAATAGGAACAAAACAACAAGGAAAAGTCTGTAATATCACCAACTTTGGATTATTTGTTGAACTTGAAGATGGTGTTGACGGTCTTGTTCACATTTCTGATTTATCCTGGACAAAGAAAATTCTTGACGTTAACGAATTCAAGAAAATTGGAGACCCAATTGATGTAGTCATTCTTGGTATTGATGTTGCGAATCAAAGAATTTCACTTGGACATAAACAATTACTTGATAATCCATGGGATACTTTAGAAAATAAATATAAAGTAGGCACAGAATTAGATTGTAAAATAATTAAACCAATTGAAAAAGGTATTATAGTTGAGTTACCTGACATCGTTGATGCTTTTATTCCAGCTTCGCAACTTGCGGTTGCTCCAATAAGGAATACAGCTGACCTTTTCAAACCCGGAATGTCAATTAAAGCAGATGTAATCGAATTTGATAAAAACAACAAAAAAATTGTTCTTTCTGTAATCGAATACCTCAAAGATAAAGAGCAACAGGAAATTGATGATTATATCGCTGCCTTTAAACTTCCCAAGAAATTTAGCGCTAAAGATTTAATTGAAAAAACAAGAAGCTATGAAGCAGAACATATTGATTTCAGGATTGAAGATATCATCGGTGAAGATGTACCTGTAATAAACGTACCTCCTCCTACTGATTCCTCGACTAATCCTGTTGTTCCTCAGATTGTTCCGCCTGTTGTTGTCACAGAAATCTCCCCTGAGATAAAACCAACTCCGGAAGATTCACAGCAAGAACCTAAAACAGAATAATTTGATATTAAAACTGAATATATTAACCCGAACTTTATTTTTAGTTCGGGTTTTTTATTAATAGAAAATGAATTTCAAAATTCTTAATTTGTCTTAAATAATATTTTTATGGATAAAACACTTTTATACGAAGGAAAAGCAAAGAGGATATATTCAATTGCCGGAAAGCCGGATATTTATCTTCAGGAATTTAAAAATAGCGCTACTGCATTTAACGGAATAAAAAAAGATGAAATCGAAGGCAAAGGAGTTTTAAATAATAAAATTTCCTCTATCTTTTTCGAATTCCTTATTAAGAATGGGATTCCTACACATTTTCTGGAAAAGATTTCCGATAATGAAATGCTTGTAAAGAAACTTACTATTTTTAAAATCGAGGTAGTTTGTAGAAATATTGCCGCAGGCAGCCTTGTAAAAAGATATGGATTTGCAGAAGGAGTTGAGCTTCATAAACCAATTATTGAATTTTATTATAAATCAGACGAAGCCGGAGATCCGCTATTTAATGAATCGCATATTTATGAGCTTAAATTAGCAACCGAAAGCGAAATAAATACCATTAAAGTATTAACAATAAAAATTAATACACTATTAGTTGATTTCTTAAAACTAAAAAATATTAAACTGGTAGATTTCAAACTTGAGTTCGGAAAAGATAACAAAGGAAAAATAATTCTTGCAGATGAAATTTCGCCTGATACTTGCAGATTTTGGGATGCCGATACTAATAAAAAACTTGATAAAGATAATTTCAGATTTGACTTAGGCAGCCTTATTGATGCCTATGTCGAAATATTTAAAAGAATATCAAATTGATTACTCCATACGGAAGATTTACTGTCATTAAAATTCTAATTATTTCTGTCGTTTTAATTGCTTTTGCTTTTATTTCAGGAATAATTTTTAAAATTATATTTTTATTTCTTTCAATTTTACTGATGCTTTTCACCCTTTATTTTTTCAGGGATCCAGAAAGAAAAGTACCGACTCTTGAAGATGGAGAAGTCATTTCTCCTGCTGATGGGAAAATTGTTTCGATTAAAAATATTACAGGAAACGGAGATTTCTTTTCAAAAACAGATAAGCTTATTCAGATTAGTATCTTTCTTTCTCCTCTGAATGTTCATGTTAATAGATTCCCTATTTCAGGGAAAATCACTTACTTTGAGTATATCCCCGGAAAATTTGTAGCTGCTTTTGAAGAAATTGCTTCAGAACAAAATGAAAGGACCGAAATAGGTATTGAAACTGCTCAAGGTTACAGACTTTTGTTCAAACAAATTTCAGGTTACATTGCAAGACGTATAGTTTGCCCAATTGACGTTGGTGACACTGCAAAAGCAGGCGAGAGATTTGGAATGATTAAATTTGGTTCGAGAATGGATTTAATTTTTGATGAAAACTGCGAGGTTCTCCTAAAAGAGGGTGATAAAGTTATTGCAGGTGTAACCAAAATGATAATGTTTAAGAAACAGGCATGATAATTTCTAAACGATTTATCCCAAGTCTGTTTACAATTTTGAATGCATTTTGCGGATTTTATTCTGTTGTTAGTTCTTCAAATGGAGACTATAAAACCGCAGCCCTTTTTATTTTTTATGCATCTTTGTTCGATATGTTTGACGGGATTGTTGCCAGAATATTAAAATCTTCAAGCGAATTTGGTGTTGAACTTGACTCTCTTTCAGATGTGATTTCTTTTGGAGTTGCCCCTTCTTTTTTACTCTACAGCGTTTATTTTAAAAACATTGAAGCTATTGGTGTTGCAATTGCTTCTATGATGATGGCATTTGCAGCTATCAGACTTGCAAGATTTAATGTTGAACTCGTTGGATTCGATAAAAATAAATTCTATGGTGTACCAACCCCGCTTGCTGCTCTTACAATTGTTACTTATATTTTATTTTTCCATAATATAATTTTACCGCAGCAAGAAAGTGAAAAGGCAATATTTGCTCTTAGTATCGCTATTCCTCTTTTAATGGTTAGTAAATTCCAATATCCTGTTTTTCCAAAGGTTTCACTAAAATCTCTAAAAGCCAATAAGCTTGTTTTTAGCTTACTTTTCATTGCCATTCTCGTAATAATAATTACAAAGGGAATAGCTTCGTTTCCTTTATGTATCATTTATGTTCTTTCAGGAATTATCAAATCATTAATTAATTTCATAAAGAATCCCATTAATATAATAAAAAGAACTTTTAGCTAAATCACTAATAAACAATATTTAATCTTTATTTTTGTTTTTATTTAGAATATATTTACAAATTAAGTAATAATTATTGAATAAAGAATTTTTACTAATACCGAACATTTTATCTCTTTTAAGGATAGTTTTGATAATTCCGATTACCTATTTTTTTATAACAGATTTTGAGAGCTCAAGAGTAATTATTGCAAGTTTAATTGCTTTGGTATGGCTTACTGACATTTCTGACGGATTTATAGCAAGAAGATTTAATATGATTAGCGAGACAGGTAAAATAATTGATCCTCTTGCGGATAAAATTGTAGTAGCTGCAATTGCTTTGTTATCATTCTATAAAGAATTGCTGCCATTATGGTTTTTTATCTTAATAATTTCGAGAGATGTAATTATTTTAATATTTGGTTTATTTTTGAAAAAGAGGAAAGGGAAAGTTCTTATGTCAAACTTCCCAGGGAAAGCTGCAGTATTCAGCATTGGATTAATTTTATTATTTTCAGTACTTAATAATGAACTTTTTAATAAAGCAATTAGTTTTTTACTATTAATGTCGGTAATATTAATAGTTTATTCGTCATTTTTATATTTTAAAAGATTTTTAAACTCCTTGGGAGATAACTGAAATGGAAGAAATAGAAAATAAAACTGAAAAACCCGAAAGAATTCCTACACTCACAAGAAAAGATGTTGAGCGAAAAATGGAAGAGAAACTTGAAGGTAAAAAAGTAACTCGCAAACTAATAGTTGATTCTCTCTTTGAATCACTGAGAGAGCTTATTATGTCTGCAAATCCGGTTGCAAGAATAGAAATCCGTGACTTTGGTGTTTTCGAGGTTAAGAAAACTAAACCTAAACCAAAAGCCAGAAATTTAAAGACCGGTGAGTTTGTATTTGTTCCCGGAAGAAGGAAGATGCATTTCAAACCGGGAAAGATTTTGAAAAATTTCCTTAAAGAAAATACTGATTAGTCCTGAAGGAGGACTTTATGGGAAA
>CALKAJ010000066.1 GCA_937983305.1 uncultured Ignavibacteriota bacterium
ATGTTCTTGTTATTGCTCCGTTTAATGTTAATGTATTAGCACCGATTGAAAATGCTCCGCTTGTTAATGTGAATCCCTGCTGAACTGTCAAACTGTTATTTATCGTAACTCCGCTGCTGTTGTTAATCGTCATTCCGTCAACCGTATTATCAACAAATGCACCCAAAGGAATACTCTGTGAAGAAGTTCCCGAAAATACCATAACCGATGAACCTGTCCTTGCATCTACTTGTGCACTGCCCGATAAAGTGAGGTTTCCTGTTAGTGTTAATTGATGTCCATTTAAATTTAACTTATATGTACTTTGTGCGTTTGTAATATTGTGTATAGTTCTGTTTTGGTCTAATATACAGTTATTTGCCGGAGAGACTGCAAATTCAATATTCGAGCCGTCAGGCGGTACTGCTCCGTTTACCCAGTTCGATGCCGTTCCGTAATCTGTGCTTGTATTTCCCTGCCAGGTGTATGTACTTGTACTTGATTCATAAGCTCCCATTTTTGGTGTTGCCCCTCTCGTCACTCCCGCATAATCTGTTGTTATTATAGTTCCTGATACTCCCGGCAACGTTGTTGCGGAATAATAATTCTCAGCAAGTGTTCCGCCTGCTGAATTAAATACCGGATTCAAAGTCAAACTGTTTGTATCTTTGCCTGTTACTATCGGCAGGGAAGTCCTGTTTGCATTTGCATAAAATCCTAAAACACCGCCGGTTCCCGATACATAATAATCGTTATAATTCAGTGATAAAAAGCTTGAAGTTGAATAGTTGAAATATGCCGCATAATGCAGATTACTTCCCGAAGTTGTTGAACGGGCATTTACAAAAATATTGTTTCTGATATTTTTTACATTTGCCGTAGCATTGCTGAATAGTGCATAAGATTTATTTGTTACTCCTTCGCTCAGACTTCCGCTTATATATACCGTGTTAAAATAAATACTGTTATTATTATTTAGTGTGCCGTATTCATATATTCCGAATATCGTTGTTTCTGTATTTCCGCCAATACTGATAATGTTGTTCGCATAAGTTGTCTGACCTGTGTTTATTTTTATTCCATATATTGATGCCGTTGTTGATGACGAACTTACAGATAAGCTGTGTATAAAATTTCCTGTTACCGTATGAGATGTATAAGTGTACATTCCCGTCGAACCAAAATACAATCCTATTACCGTTCCCGCAAATGATGTGTTTGTGTTAGATAATCCATAAATTGTATTTCCTGAAATAGTGTTTAACGCATTTGTACTTGCGACCGCTATTCCTGTAACGGATGCCGAACTTGATGATGAAGTGCTTCTGTTTGTATTTCTTAAATTATAAATTGTATTATCTGTAATTGTTGTGATTCCATAATTCGATAATATTCCGTTAACAATTCCGAGTGTTCCTTCTGTTGAATTTTCCGAGTAGCTCGTCAGATTTGCAATCGTATTTCCTGAAAATGTTGTATTTCCGCCTGTTGTATTCCTGATTCCCAATATGCTCTGGTTGTATGATGTGCTTAGCGATGTTGCCTGCAAACTGTGCGAAGTAGATGTGCTTCCGATTAAGTTATTGCTAATTACGGTTGTTACCGTATTCGTTCTGTTAATACCGTATATGCTCGTTGAATATGCTGAATTCGTATTTCCTGCCGTTATCGAACCAATTATGTTATTTGATACTGTTATAGCTCCATTTCCCGCAAAATTAATTCCCTGAACAACACAATTTGCTGAACTTCCTGTTACCGTTATTGAACCGTTGCCGGTACTCTCACAGATCGGAAGAGCACACGTCTGAACTCCAGTCACGAATCACCATCTC
>CALKAJ010000067.1 GCA_937983305.1 uncultured Ignavibacteriota bacterium
TCTTGAAGTTCCAAGACCTGTTTTGTAATAGGTCGCAATATCACCTACGACAGTTCTCATTTTCAAAGCACCAAGAGTTTCTTCTATGTATTTTACGGTTACACCGAAAGAAAATTGTGAAGTCATCTGACGTGCGTATGATAGCCCGATAGCAAGGTCGGAATATCTGAAGTATTCCCCTGTACCAAACGGTTGAAGCTCCGTTGTTACTTTCATATCATCTGTTCTAAGCGATGTAACACTTAATCCTATTGCATTATTATTGAAATGATAAACACCACCTACATCTTCAATCCTTGTATCAACGAACCATTGAGTATGGTTTATAATTATTCCATTATCTTTAAATTCTACCAAACCTGCAGGATTGTAATATAATGAAGATATATCGTCAGAAACTGCAACAAAAGTTTCGCCCATTCCAACCGCTCGGGCACCCTGACCAATTTTCAGAAACTGGAATGATGAGGTTCCTGTTCTTTGTCCGCCAAGATTAGGAATGAGCTGTGAATGGCTAACTGAACTTATCAGTGTGAATAGAAATAATATATATAAAAACTTTTTCAATTTATAATTAATTTATTTTTTATCAAAGTTTTAAAGAAATTCCGAATCTTATACTCCGTGGGGCAAGATAACGTGCCGGGTTATAAGGGAAAGGATCAAGAGGAGATTGTAAATCCGGATAGAGAGGATCGTTCCATCCGTTAGGTGTTGGGTCTCCATATTCGTAAGCTTTCCCCGTTACAGGATTTATGATTGTGGAATTCAAATTATTAAATAAATTTTTGACACCGATATTAAAAATTACATCCATATCGAATATTTCAACATATTTATCAATATCAAAATCTACATAGAACCAATTATCTCCTATATTACCGTTGATATTGTTATAATCAGGTTCGTATATAGGTCTTCCGTTTTCAAGATAACCTGAAAGAAGCATCGGTGTATATCTTTTCCCGGACTGGAAGAAAATTCTCGTTTTAAAATTTATATCATCAAAAATATCTTTTCCAAATCCAAATAATCCTTTTCCTTTTTCAAGCCTGAAAAACAAGTTTGCACTTGCCTGTATTGGTCTGTCCCAAGTCAGAAAATTCTCGGAAATAGTCTCGGTAGCTCCTCTTGTAACTACGAGGAATCCTTGATCTGAAGTTGAGCTTTTACCGGTGGCTACAGAGTATGAGAGATTAAATTTTCCGTTGAACCAGTTTCCGATTCTTTTCTTATATTCAAATTCTATTCCCCTTGAACGTGCATAATCGAGATTGAAATAGCTTATGAAGTTTTTACCGATGTATCTTCCGCTATTAATAACAATACTACGTGTTGACACATAATCGTAAATATTTTTATAGTATGCTGTTATAGTGAGAACATCATTATCGGTGAATTGATTTCTAATACCTAATTCATAGGAAACGGTTGTTTCCGGATTCAAGGCTGGATTTCCAAATTTTTGGAATGAAGATTGAGCGGAAACGGGATTTAGTTTTGCATAAAGAAATTGCGGTTTAGGCCTTTTGGAAAAATGTCCGTATGAGAAAAATAAAGTCTGGTTATCAGTTATCGGGTGTGAGATACCTATACGCGGTGAAAGCCGGGCTTTAAATCTATTCCCGAAAAGATTAAAAGTTTCATCAAGATATTTCTTTCTGATTTCATCGGGAATGGTTTCAATCGAAAGATTATTAATTGCATCATCAACATATTTTCCGGGCATCCAGTAATCCAATCTTAATCCGTAATTTAATATCATACCTTTGAATTGAATGGAGTGCTGAGCGAAAGCTGAACCAAAAGCCGGATATACTTTATAAACGTCGTTATTCAATCCATAAGGTTTAACCCAGGGTTGATAAATATCAACGAGCTGCATCTCCTGAAAACTCGCTTCAATGCCTGCTTTGAATTTGCTTTTGGTTGTGAAATTATTAGTATAATCTGCTTTTAACGAATATTCTTCGACAAAGTGGTCGTGCCAGGTGTAGGGATTACCAATATCATAGAAACCGTCTCCGGGGACTATTCCCCATCTTGTAGAATCAATGGGATAATAAACAAATGGCGGCTTTATTAAATCAAGCGGTTCGGAATATTGGTCCCAGTTCAAACCGTTAGCATCGGCTCTTAAATGTGTATAAAATTTAGTTAATTTAATTTCGTAGAATGAGCTTCCGTTAAGTGTATGAGTCCATGTCAATGTATTGAATGTAGTATTGGATGTATATGTATTTGCATTGTCGAGAATTTCCTGGAAATCGAATTGATATCCGGGAGACGGCTCTACATATTCAAGATTTGATTGTAATGAACTTGAATTCTGATTAACAGAAATTGATTGGTTATATGAATATGATAACTTCATTTGCGGTGTCATTCTCCAGGTTACCTTCCCGAGCCAATACCAGTTATTATCCTGTCTCGGGGCAAAACGCGTTCCGCCAAAGATTGAAGAATTTAATTGTTTTGCTTTAAAGCCGGTTTGTCTGTAATAAAATCCGTCGGAAATTCCCATAAAGAAGTTTCCAAAAAAAGTAATTTCACCAGGAGGATTTATTTTTAATTTGTTAAGAATATATTTTGAAATCGGTTCCGGACCTCCGAGATTGAATTCCAATATATCGGTATTGAAACTGTTTGCGGAATTAAAATCACCGAATTTATCTTTCTGAAAAGATAGATAGAAATTATACTGGCCGTACTTCCCTTCTTTTGTTCTTGCATTAATTACACCGCTTGTTGCCTGACCAAATTCAGCATTGTATCCGCCTGTTATAACTTCAACCTCTTCAAGAGAATTTGCGGAAAGCTGCAATCCAAATCCTGTTCCTGAAAGAGGATCCTGAACAGATACACCATCAAGGAGGTAAGAGTTTTCATAACTTCTTCCACCTCTTATAAAGATTTCATTATCACTCGTAACAATACCTGCCTGCTGAGTAACAATATCTTTGATATCTTTCACAGTTGTCTTTTCTATATCTTCGCTCGATATGATATGTTTGCTTGATGTTTGTTCGATATCGAGCAGCGGTCTGTCACCAATAACGAGTATTTCCTGGTCAACTGTATATGATGTTTCTGTCAGAAATATTATCAAAGACCTTTCTTTATTAGCCTCAATTTTTATGCCGGTATATTCAAGTGTTCTGAAACCTATACTTGATACTTCAACAGTATATATTCCGGGAGAGACATTTTCAATTCTGTAAGAACCATCAGGAGCAGATACTGCACCCGAATATGTTCCTTTCAACTTAACTGATACACCTTCAAGAGGAATATCAGCAGAATCTTTTACAATGCCGAAAAGCACTCCGTTTTGTTGCGAATATGCCGAACCGGCAAAAAGAAGAATTAGTAAGATTAAAAGTTTCTTCATATATTATAAAATTCCGAATTCCGTAAAAACTTTTTTTATAAAACTTTTTGAATTATTGGTATTACCGTTTAAATAATAAATCGGCATTACCATTAGTATTAATTTTGGGTTATTATTAATATCTTTTATTCCGATAAATGAATCATCAAGACAATAAGGTCTTGCAGGGTTGTATTTCAATTTATATACAGAGCTGACATTCGGCGGAAAATATAAACCGCGAGTAGTAGCAATAAATTGATTTGCGATTAAATCTGGATAACCCGACATTGTTGATGTGAGCGTATCGCCCGGGAAATTAAACTGTATAAAGCAAGACGATCTGATACTATCAACGGGAGCAAAGTTAAAAAGTGAACCTTGACCAATAAAATTATCCGGGATACCTGAGCTCCAAAGCAGTTTTCCGCCTGCAGCGAGATAGAATGGAATAGAATTCTGAGCAAGCGTAAAATTTGGGTCATAAGCAGTTTGCTGCCCTCCTCTGTTCCCTGACCATATTACAACCTTATATAATTTCAAAGTTTCAATGAACATAGGGTTAACAATTTTCGGAATAAGTTTTCCGCTGTATGATTTTATATCAAGCACATCATATTTAACGGTATCAAGCGACTGCGTGAAATAGTTATTCAAATCATTTAATTCATTCAAAGGCATATCTTTAATAAGAAGAACTCTTCCGGTGACGGGCTTCACGTAAAAACTCTTAGTAGAATCAAGCGGCATTCTGACAATGTTGCTTTGAGCACCGGCATTATCAATACATTTCATAAAGATTCTATGAGCACCGGCAGTAATTCCGCTGTCTTTAGTGAGAGTCATAATACTTAAATTACCTGAAACAGGTCTGAAGTTATTAGTATCATCAAGCGACCAGAAGAAATTTTTTATCGTCGCATTACCGTCCGGGTCTGTTGCAGTCCATTTTAATGTTAATACGGGGTAAGTAGTATCAGGTAAATCAGTTCCGGCATCGAATACCATAGTTGGGGCTGAATTTATTACCGGATATAGATTAGAAGCCGGGGTTGGGTCAACTCTGCCTTTATCGTCAACAGCTGCTACCCAGATTCTAAAAGTGCTATCAGAGCCCTGAATAGTGAAAATAAAGGTGCTGTCGTTTTTTGTAGTGAATCCCCAATTTAGGGAGTCAAATGAAATCCTATATCCTGTTACAAACCCGTTTGGGCTGTCGCCCCACCAGTTAATTTTTTTAATTGTAGCTCCCGGTGCAATTGTATCTCCCGGCATTGAGAAAACGGAGAGATGAGTTTCGGGAGGAAGCAATTGATACTTCTCGGAAACCGGGTCTGAACACGATGCAAAGAAATTGAAAAAAACGAGTAAAAAAGTAAGTTTTAAAAATATTTTCATCTACGAAAGATTTTAAGAAGATGCAAGTTTACCGAAATAAACTTGCATCTATAAAATTAAATTACTTAACAAGTACCATTTTCTTAACCATATTGAAAGAAGAGCCGTCTCTGCCCTGTGCATTAAGTCTGTAGAAGTAAACACCGCTTGCATATTCCGAAGCATTAAAATCAATTAAATAACTTCCTGCATTCATTTGCTGATTAATAAGAACGGCAACTTCTCTTCCGAGAATATCATATATCTTTACCGAAACAAAAGCATTGACAGGAATTGCATATTTAATTTTCGTAACCGGGTTAAACGGATTCGGATAGTTTTGAGATAAATCGTAATTGTTTACAACTTCGCTGAGATTAGTTATTCCAATGGGAACAACATTTCCGAAATCAGTATTTCTTCTCGGAGTAATTTTGTAATTCGTGAACGAATAATAAAGAATACCTTCTACAAACGAAATCGAGTCGTTTTTTGTGAGCAGAGTTTTACCTGCTGTAATGCCGTCCCAGTTATTTGTGAAAGTATGATTTCCGCCCTGAAGAGTTATTCTTGCTTCAATGCCCGAATAGTCTCTTACGAGTATTTCACCGTAATTTCTTCTGAAAGCTGTATCAGGTAAAGGTTCTCCTGAAATACAGGCAGTACCTCTGTTAGCATTAATACAGGTAATTGAAACAGGGCTGTTTAATCTGACCAGAACACTTTCCCATTTCTTAATTGTAGAATCGCCGCCGAGCTTTGCATTTCCTAATTCGGCAGTTGTAAGTATTTGCGGAGCCGGCAATGGATTGCCGCTTGAAAGAATGGTAACATCAGTTGGTGTTGCTACGGATATTCTGTTAATTCCAAAATAACTTTCCACTATACCTCTGACTCTTACTCTTTGTCCTTTCAAAATTACGTCTGTTGCTACGCCTGAAATCCAGATACCGCTGTTAGGTCCTTGTCCGTTTTGAATAATTACTCTCTGCGGACTGCTTTGATATCCACCAGGTCCATTATACTCAAAAGCTCTAATATCCGAAGTATCAGCAGTTACAATTCCTTCGATACCTCTTACGAATGCACCTTGATATCCTGAGAATCCGCCATTATTCGGGCAGTATTGAACTTCCTGAATTGAAAGCGAGTCACTGTTTTTTACAACGTAAAATAATTTTGATTTTAAAGTATCGGCAGGTAATAATTTTGATAATCCGCCGGTGTTTGTTGCTTTTATAAAATATTCTACAAGTGTATTTGTAGGAGCAGGAGGAAGTTTTGCAACATAAATTGTACCTGTTGAAAGGTTCATATTTTTTGTTGTGAATGCACCTCCATTAACTCTGAAAAGTACGCTTACATTAGATAATGCAGTTTGGCTTGTAACCGCAACGCTTACCGTAACACTATCTGAAGGAGTCGGAACTCCCGGTAATTTTTGCGGATTTGAAAGCAAAGGTGCTGCGGCACCAAGACTTATATCATTAGGATAAAGCGGAACTAAGGCATAAGGAAGTTGCGTTCCAAATACACCTTCGTTATTTGCATTTATGATTACTCCTCTGATGTAGTTTACAACAGTTCCGGGAGTTGGAGTTGTCCAGCCCCATAATTTTGCAAGTGTATCGGTAGAGGGACTCGGAGAAGCGGAATAAAAGTTTGAATAATCTCTGATATAGATTTTGTTTCCGTTTGCATCAACAATGCTGAACGGCTGTCTGTTTGCCAAACCTGTTGATGTTTCTACGTTTCTGAATTCAACATACATACCTTCGTATTTTTCACCGTCAACATAATTAATTGTACCGCCATTAGGATAATCGCCGTTTGCAAAATCTGCAACCGTTACTAATTTCGGAGTAGGTCTTGAACCCTGAAGCGATAAAATCTGAATTGGACCTGTGGAATCTAAATCAATTTGCGTTAGGAAACCTGAAGTACCGGGAACACCTGTTGAAAAGAACTCCTGTACTCTGCCTCTTAATTTAATAATATTACCGGTATCAACATTCTGAATAAAAGTATTGTTATTTCTGGTTGCCTGCCTTACGACAATTCCGCCCCAAAGATTATTATTTGTATCCTGAATGTAACAAGTCCAGCTTGTTGTACCTCTTAATAAACTTTTTAATCCCCAGGGAGTATTGACCTGAGGAGGTGCAACAACCCTGCCGATAATTTCAACAGTATCACCGTTGAAATCGGATTTATCCTTACCTAAAGCTAAAGAGTCTAAAGATTTGGTTTGAATTTGCATAATAGTTCTCGGATTCCAGTCAACGCTGTAAACCATAGCAAAGACCAGAAAACCAATAACTGCGAAAAGTGGTAAAAATTTAAATGTCTTCATTTTATTTTATTTAATTATATTTATTTTACTACTAAAAATTTTCCTTTTTTAATCTTACCTGTTCTTTCATCTTTCACCGTAAAGAAATAGAGCCCTGTTGCAATTGATTGCTCATCTTTCGAAATCATATCCCATGCATGCTCTCCTCCTGAGAACTTCTGATTCCCGTCGCCATAAGTTTTGAACCATTCGATGTCAGTACCGTCGTAAGTACCCGCATCGTGATTGAACCTGTCAACTAAATCACCTGCCAGAGTCCAGATTGAAATCTCACATTTCGAAGGCAGGTTATAAAAATATATTTTGCGAAGAGTTTCTTTCTTCTGACCTGTGCCATCCCAAATTGCACTTCCATAATATGGATTAGGATAAACACCAATCTCTGCATCGTCATTATCCTGTGGCGTGGTTCCGACAATTAATCTTTTCGAATTTGCAAGAAGCGAGCTCTCAAGTGGATCAAGATTTTGAGTAAGGTCGCCCTTATCATAAGCGGAAACAGTATAAACATACTGGAATCCGTTCAGTTGATTCGGGAATTCAAATCTATACCAATACTTATTCGTATCGCCTGCAAAGGTTTGCGGAGTATTCAGCTTAATAAAATTAAAACCTGTATTATTGCTATAACCGTTGCAGCAGCTGTCAAAATCGCCAATTAGTTTAAATTGATTTACTAAATCCTGATTGAGATTAACATCATTTCCCGGATTTGTTCTGTAAACCTTATAACCTTCAAAATCTTTTTTACCTGAAATCGGGTCAACCGAATTCTCGGAATTGTTCGACCAGTACAAGGTAACCTTACTGCTGTTGATTTCAGTTTTTGTAAAAGGAATATCAGGAGGAGAAGGCAGTTTATAACCATTATCATAAGCCCTTTGAGCCCACGCGGCATTATTAAATAAATTCTTCTTTTGCTCATAAGTATCGTTGCTTGCGGGGTCGGTTCCAAATTTCTTTGCCGCAACAATCGCAAATACAATGTTAGCCGTATCAATCTGATATCTGAGAGTTAATGGTGTTCCGTTAGTTTGTTTAAATGGTCCGTAAGAAATAAGAGTTGTACGATTCCCCGGATTTAATCTGAGAGAATTTATCCTTGTTGTATCAATTCTTGTTGGAGGACTGTTTGTAAGGAATCCTTTCATCTTAATCATTCTTACATCATCGGACAGAGGAGAAAAATAATATTGGTCTGTTGTATTTTTAAATTGCCAGATTGTATAAAAAGATTTCACGGTATCCCCAACCGGTTTAGGACTTGCACCGAGAAGTTTTACCCCAACATAACTGTCCGTAAAACCTATATCACCGCTGTGGTCGTAAATATACTCCATCCGCATTGAATCAATATAACCGTTTGCACTTTTTGAAAAGAAAGAAGTTCCAACATTACAGCCCGGAGTTACGTTAATATTTCTGACAACGCAATCTTTCCAAAGCCCTATGTAAAGACTGTCAATCGGCGAAAAATCGTTATTATATCCAATGTTAACAATCTTGTAATTTAAAATCACAAAGAAATTTGCAAAGTTTAAATCATAAGTATAAGTTTCAAGTAAAACCTTAACACCCATTGGAGTATGATTCTGAACACCTGTAGTCACAGTATCAAAAAACTCACAGACAAAATCCTGATGTGAAATTGCGTCAGGTCTGTAATTCGGAGAAGTTTGCAGAGAAGACCTTTCAAGAATAATTGAACCGGGTCCATTATAATACTCAAACCCTTCCTGCTTCAGTGCATTAGAAACATCTATTGCGCCCGTAGAAACCCGGGTTTGTCCGCCTTTAATACCTCCAACCCAAATTCCACCGAGCCATAAATGTTCAATGCCGGAATTTTTGGGGTATTGACAGGAAGGCTGTGAGCCGCAATAACCCTTACCAAGCGTACCGTAATTTGTAACTGTTAATGAAATATTACCAACCGTGGTATATTTATTATTAACATCATCATAAATTTTTCCCGGAATCAAACCCTTGAAAAGATTCATATCTTTATAAAATCCGAATTTCAAATTATCCGGTTTTGAAAACGGGAAAAAATTTGTAATATCACTCGAATGCGAATTCGAGGCAAAAAGAATAGCAATCAGTAAAAAGTATATCTTTTTCAATACAAAAGTTTTAGTTTATTTAGAACTGAGAAATTACAATTTTATATATTCAAATTAAATGAATAAAAATCGATAAGGAATAAAAAATTGTAAAGTTTAATTTATAAAAAATGAAAAACACCTAAACATTTTTACTCTATAAATTTGCAAATATAATTTTAATAATTTTTTAAGTATTTTACACAAAATAATTTATATGCAGATAATTGATTGGGCAATAATAGTATTTTATTTTCTTGTATCCCTTGTGATTGGTTTACTTTATAAAAAACGTGCCGAAAAATCGCAAGAGGACTTTTTCCTTTCCGGAAGAAAACTGCCCTGGTGGCTTGCAGGATTATCTATGGTTGCTACTACATTCGCCGCAGATACTCCGCTCGCAGTAACGGAACTTGTCGGTAAAAATGGTATTGCAGGCAACTGGCTATGGTGGAATATGCTTATTGGCGGAATGTTGACTGTTTTTTTCTTCGCAAAACTTTGGAGACGCGCAGGAATTCTAACCGATGTAGAATTTATTGAACTGAGATACTCCGGGAAGAGTGCTGCTTTTTTAAGAGGTTTTAAAAGTCTGTACCTTGGACTGTTTATGAATATTATTATTATGGGCTGGGTAAACCTTGCTATGATGAAAATATTAATCGGTATGTTTCCGGAATATGTCAATGAATCGAATGTCTTGATTTTTATTTCGGCTTGTTTATTAATAACCTCAATTTATTCTGCAATCAGCGGACTGTGGGGTGTGACGATTACCGATGCATTCCAGTTTATCTTAGCAATGACAGGATGTATAATTTTAGCAGTAATAGTTGTAAATCAGCCGCAAATAGGTGGAATAGCAGGGTTAAAAGAAAAATTACCTGAATGGTCATTAAGATTTTTACCGGTTATAAGTTCTGAAACATCAAATACCGGAACAGGAGGTGTTTTGATAATGACAATTTCTTCTCTCTTGGCATTCGTTGGTATTCAGTGGTGGGCTTCCTGGTATCCGGGAGCCGAGCCCGGAGGCGGAGGATACGTTGCCCAAAGAATGATGAGTGCAAAAGATGAAAAACATTCCCTGAAAGCCACTTTATTTTTCCAAATTGCACATTATGCAATCAGACCCTGGCCCTGGATTATTGTCGGACTTGCTTCGCTTGTGCTTTATCCCGAATTAAGTATGGAAGACAAAGGAATTGGATATGTAAAAGCAATGAACGATTTTCTGCCTGTTGGCGTAAAAGGTCTGATGCTTGCAGCATTTTTTGCAGCATATATGTCAACAATTGCCACTCACCTCAACTGGGGGACTTCATACTTCATAAACGATTTTTTTAAAAGATTCATATCTCCAGAATCTAAATACAAAGATAAAGAAACTGCAGAGAAAGCTTATGTCAAAGCCGGTAGAATACTTACAATCGCATTAATGCTTCTATCTATTCTTGTTACTACACAAATGACCTCTATTTCCGGTGTATGGAGTTTTGTAATTGAATGTGGTGCAGGGCTTGGACTTGTTCTTATCTTAAGATGGTTCTGGTGGAGAGTGAATGCAATAAGCGAAATAACCGCAACAGTTACACCTTTCATAATTTTTGGTGCAATGAAAATCTTTAAAATAAATATCGAATTCCCGGATTCTCTCTTTATCATTGTACCTGTTACAACTTTAAGCTGGCTGATTGCAACATACATTTCTAAACCCGTAACTCAGGAAACCCTGACAAAGTTTTATAAAAGAGTTCATCCCGGTGGTTATGGGTGGAAGTCCGTATCTGCGCTCAACCCTGAGGTAAAACCTGATTCCGGATATGCTCGCTTGATATTAAACTGGATTTGTGGAATAATATTAGTTTATATGTTTCTATTCGGCTTTGGAAGAATTATTTTTGAGGAGTATTTGTCCGGAATTATATTTATCGCTATTGGTCTGATTGCAGGATATATAATATTTTTTGATCTTAGCAGAAAGGATTTAAAAACTAAATGAAATTAAATTATTATATTACAGAATCATTAAGAGGCTTTCGAAATGCTAAACTCTCAACGTTGGCTTCAGTGTTTACTATCGCAATTTCATTAATATTGATTTCTATTTATTTCATTATTTATGTAAATTCAAATTTATTAATCAAATCAATTAAAGATAAAGTTGAATTCGAACTCTTTCTTGATGAGACTTGCACTTCCGAAGACCTTTCTAACATTAAAGAAAAAATTAGAACTATTGGAGGAATCAAAAAAATAATTTACATATCAAAGGATTCAGCGAAGAAAATATTTGAAGGTGAATTCGGCAAAGATATGCTCGAAATCCTTGATGACAACCCGCTCCCGGCTTCTTTAAAAATAAATCTATACGATGAATATAAATCAACCGAGAGGATGGATAAAATAAAAAGCCAGTTCGAACAAATTCCAAAAGTTACGGATGTAGAGTTTAAGAAGGAATATCTCGAAGTTATTGAAAAAAATTCTTCGGCTTTGTTGTTTGTTAATTTAATTGTTTCTCTGATAATAACAATAACTTCTGTATTTCTCGTATCAAATACAATACGACTCGTTATATCTTCAAGAAAAAAGTTAATAGACTTATTAAAACTACTCGGTGCAAAAAGACATTTTATTATAACTCCCTTTATACTGGAAGGATTTTTACAGGGATTTGCGGGAGGAGTTTTATCTTTAATAATCCTGACAGGCTTCTATTACTATGCTAACTCAAAATATTTTAACGATTCCCCTATTATAAGTTCAGTAGGATTTGAATACATCCTGTATTTGATTTTAACCGGAATTTCTTTGGGAGTTTTTGGAAGTATAATATCATTAAGAAAATTTTTTAAAAAACAAAAAGAGGTTATTTAGCCAATGTTGAAAGAAGGAATTAAAGCTCCTGAGTTTTCACTCAATGCTGATGACGGTAAAACATACAGACTGAAAGATTTTAAAGGAAAAATGGTTATTCTGTATTTTTACCCGAAAGATAATACTTCCGGATGTACTGCGGAAGCATGTGACTTCAGAGATAATATAAAAATATTTACAAAAAAGAACGCTGTTATATTAGGCATTAGTAAAGACAGTATTAAATCTCATCAAAATTTTAAAGAAAAATATTCTTTGCCATTCACACTATTATCAGATGAGAATGTTGAAATATTAGAGAAATATGGAGTCTGGAAAGAAAAAAGTATGTACGGAAGAAAATATATGGGAGTAGAAAGAAGCACTTTCGTTATTGATGAGAACGGCAAAATAAAAAAAATATTCAGAAACGTAAAAGTAAAAGGACACATAGAAGAATTACTCAATTCAATCTGACAATGGAAAAAATAATTTATACTAAACCTGTAACAAATGAATCGGAAAAAAGCCTTTTCATGAAAATCCCTAAAACAATCTATAAAGGTGATAAAAACTGGGTTCAGCCCTTAAACTTTGATGTAAAGAAGAATCTTGATACAACAAAGAACCCATTTTATACCCATGCAAAAATAAAATTATGGATTGCATATAAAGACGGAATGCCTGCAGGCAGAATAGCTGCTATTGTGAATGATAATCATAATAAAGTTCATAATGATAAGACCGGCTTTTTTGGATATTTTGAATGCATAAACGATACCGAAGTTGCAAAAGAATTATTCGATGAAGCAGGAAATTGGCTAAAAGAAAATGGGATGGACAATATGAGAGGTCCGATAAATCTATCAACAAATGATGAAGTAGGTTTGCTCGTAGATGGCTTCGATATGCCTCCTGTTATTCTTATGCTTTACAATCCGAAATATTATGAACAACTCATACTTTCCAGCGGATTTGCAAAGACTAAAGATTTATTTGCTTATCTCGTCAGGTCTGATATCATACAGGATGACAAGGTAATGAATAAATTGCGAAGAATTAGTGATATGGTTTTAAAAAGAGAAAAGATTGAGATTAAAACCCTGAACATGAATGATTTTTCTAATGAACTCTCTAAGGTCAAAGAAGTATATAACAATGCATGGCAGCATAACTGGGGCTTTGTCCCATTGACGGATAGTGAAATGGATTTTATAGCAGATTCTTTAAAACCAATAGTTGATAAAGACCTTGTATATTTTGCAATGTATGAAGGAAAACCAATCGGCTTTTCTCTTGCAATTCCTGACATGAACCAGGTGTTCATTAAAATGAAAGGAAAACTTTTTCCGTTTGGGATTATAAAGCTTCTTTTAAACAAAAAAAAAGGTAAA
>CALKAJ010000068.1 GCA_937983305.1 uncultured Ignavibacteriota bacterium
AATTATCCGAATCCGTTCAATTCAAGTTCAAATGTTAAATTTCAAATTATAAATTATGGAATAGTGAGCTTGAAAGTTTATGATATACTTGGAAAAGAAGTGAGGACTCTTGTTAATGAAAATTTACAACCCGGAACATATCAGACAAGGTTTGACGCAACAGGACTTTCGAGCGGAGTATATTTTTACAGGATACAAGCAGGTGATTTCTCCGAAACGAGAAAAATGGTCTTAGTAAGATAAGAAAAACTTTTTTATTTTAGGACTTCTACACCTGAGAAATTTCTATATAAGGTAAGTTGGTCAAGAATGAAATTAAACTTTTCGGATTTATCAGCGATAATCTCCGATGCAATAAGTCCAAGCCCCGGACCAATCATAAATCCCTGCCCGCACATTCCAACAGCAAGGAAAAGATTTTTAATTTCATTTGTATAACCAATAATCGGGAAGCCGTCCGGAGTCATTGGATACAGCCCCCGCCAGGTTCTGCGAATTCTGAGATTTCTTAATCGCGGATAAAGTTCAAGCATTCTTCTAATTACAAGGGGCAGAAAAGTTGAAGTGTTATCCGTATCTGTTCCCCAAATATTCGGCTTTGGTGTTATGCAGAAGACAACCTGTCCTTCGCGGTTCTGATAAAAATAATAATTTGCAGATTCTCCGTCTGCTCTTACATCAACAACCATCGGTTCAAAAAATCTTTTTACCGGCTCGGTAATACCTGCTTCGTGGCAATCGGGGTTGACGGGTATTTCCAATCCTGTCATAGTGCCGATGTCTTTTGCGTAAGCTCCGGCGGCGTTAATTACAAGTCCTGCAGAATATTCATCTTTATCGGTTATTACTTTTTCAATATTTCCTTTTGTATGTTTAATTGAAGTTACGGTTTCATTGAAATAATAATCTACTCCGGCTTTAATACCAAGTCTGTAATATGCGCCAAGAAGTTTTAGCGGAGAAGCTGAGCCGTCTTCCGGTGAAAATGTCCCGCCCGATAATCCGTCAGGATTTATTCCCGGAACAAGTTCTTTAATTATTTCCGGAGAGACCCAGTCAATATTTAATTTAAATTCTTTTTGCTTAATCAGAATATTTTTAAGTGCTTTCTCAACTTCATTTGTATAGACCGGAAAAAGATAGCCGCCCTGAATCCAGTCAATATCTTCACCATATTCCTCTTTCAAATTTTTTACAAGGTCAATGGAAACCTGACACATCTTGATTTTTGAAGGGTCTGAATGTGTTGCTCTAATGCCGCCAATAGCCGCACGATTTTGTCCTCTTCCTTCCGAAGGGAATTTTTCTATTACGGCTGTTTTAAGTCCTTTCTTTGCAAGATAAAAAGCAATTGGAACACCGATACTGCCTGCTCCGATAATTAAGACATCATATTTTTTCATTTTTTCTTAGTATTTTATTTTTTCTCGTTTACTATCGCTCCCATCGGTATTTCTATACTCAATGGTCTCTTTGTTGGCTTTTCAACATCTTTCCAATCCACACCTGCCATTGCGAAAATTCTCGGAAGCAGTATTGAACAGGTTCTCGAGCCGCAAGCTCCCATACCGACTCTGATTTGCTTTAACTGATTTGCATCCCTTATATTATTTTCTTTTATAAAGCTGACAATTTCTTTTATAGTAACTCTTTCACATCTGCAAACAACTCCGTTTTCCGGTATGTAATTATAAACAGGTTCCGGAAGCGGTTTTGTTTTTTCTTCATCCTGAACTCTTATACCCGCAATTTTAGTAGCATTTGAAGCGAGTACTTTAAGTGCAATCAGATATGTTTTATATTTTCTGCTGTAATTTATTTTCATCACTTCGCCTTTTTCGAGAATATTTCCGTTAATATCCGTAACAGGAATAAATTCATTAACGGTGAAATTTGGAATGAATTCGTGAGGCAGAATAACTTCGGCAAATTCGCCATAAAGTTTTTTTGCGAGAGAAATAGCAAGTCCGGGACAGACTGCAACGCACTGCCCGCACCGCGTACATTCATCACCGTCGTAATAGGGAATATCCATTATCGAATGTAATGCATCTTCGAGTTTTATTGCTCCTTCAGGGCAAACAGATGTGCAGGGATTGCAGGGGATTTCCTGATTGCAATGAAAGAGCGGAATATATTTTTCGGAAATATGGGTAACAGGTTCGGTATGAACCTTACCCGGACGCGATTTTAAGATTTCTGCTTTTTCGAAATATTCATCTTTGATTTCTACATTTTTTCCGAGCTCTTTCGCAAGTTGTAAACCTGCAACTCTTCCTCCAAACATTGCCGAGCTTGCTTCCGCAATCTCATCGGCATCTCCGGCTTTAACGACTTTGAATCCGTAGCTTTTCGCAGTGTTATAAAATTCATCTATCGAAGCCAGCCCGACTGCAATAAGCAACGTATCAACTTCGAAGGTTTTTGCAGTTTCAAGAATCGGGTTAAATCTGTCATCAACTTCTGCAATAGTAATTCGTTGAACTTTCCCGTCACCCTCAGCTGTTAAAATAGTATGTTTCAGATAAACCGGAACACCCATCCTTTGAATTTTATCTCCGTGTACTTTATAGCCGGAAACTTCATTAAGAATATCCGCAATACCAACAACAGTTATACCTGCCTGTAGAGCGTGATAAGCAGCAATTAAGCCGACATTACCGCTTCCAATAATAAAGATTCTGTTTGCGGCTTTTACGAGGTCACGGTTAACAAGTGTCTGAAATGCACCTGCTCCGTAAACTCCGGGCAGGTCATTTCCCGGAAATATTAAACTTCTTTCCCTCGCTCCTGCCGAAACAATCATTCCGGCAAAATCAACAATTGCATATTCTTTGAAGTCAATAAAAAGTCCTGCTTTTTTATCTTTGTAAACTGCAGCAACGGATGTATTTGTGAAAATTCTGATATTCGGAAAAGTTCTGATTTCTTTTTCAAGAAGCTCTGCAATTTCAATACCTCTTTTTCCCGCATAGCAATCTTCAATCGAACCAAAAAATTTATGTGTCTGAAGAAGGAGTTTTCCGCCAAGTTTTTCTTTGTCGTCAACAAGAATGATATCAAAACCGAGTTTAGCAAGCTCTATAGATGCCGTAAGACCTGAAGGTCCGCCGCCAACAACAAGAACGTCGCACTTTAAATCAAGAATTTGGAAATTGCTTAACTTCGAATCATCTTTGGGAAGTTCGGGAGCGTGAACAAGCGTTCTTACATCCATATTTTCTTTCAGGGGAGTGATGCAGGATTTAAGTGGAAAGCCGTCTATAATCAATGTGCAATGTGAACATTGCCCGTTTGCACAGAAAATTCCCTGTGGGGCGTCTTCGACTTCGTGTATTGAAAAAGCTTTGATATTATTGGCAAAAAGAGCTGAAGAAACGGGCTCATTTTCAAGTCCGAAAATTCTTTCACCGTTAAATTTGAAGGGTACCTGTTTTGTCTCAGGATTAGTTGGCAGCACCGGGTGCTTTGTAATTCGTTCCATAAAAAAGATGCGTAATAAATAGAATTATATACAAAAATGACAACATTTTTCGCTTCTTTCAAGGCAAAAAGGGTATTAATGGAGCAAACTATTGAAGGTTTTATTTAACTACCGGTTTGCCTTTGGACTTCCAGTCAATTATGCCGCCTTCGAGATTAAAAGCATTTTCGATTCCAATAGAATTCATATATTTAACAGCCGTTAAACTTCTTCTGCCGCTGCGGCAATATACTATATATTTTTCGCTTTTATCGAGTTTATCAATTTCAGAATAAAAATCCGATTCATAGAAATCAATCAGAATTGAATTTTCAATTCTTGCTTCATTGTATTCTTCCGGTGTTCTGACATCAATGATTTTATATCCTTCAGTTCTCAGTGAATCGAACTTTTCGACATCAATGTTTTCTTTTACATTCCTGCTAAATAATTTAAACATAAATTTTCTTACAATTTCGAAATTAAATTCAAAGCACTTCCTGCCTTGAACCAATCAATTTGCTGTTCATTAAAAGTATGTTTCAATTCGACAGAAGCTTTAGTTCCGTCTGAATGTAATAAAGTCATTGTTAAGTTATTTCCAACTTTGAAACCGGAAAGGTCAATATCAAATAAGTCGTCTTCTTTTATCAAATCGTAATCCGAAGGATTTACAAAAGTAAGAGGTAACATTCCCTGTTTTTTCAGATTTGTTTCGTGTATGCGGGCGAATGATTTTACTATGATAGCTTTTCCTCCGAGGAAGCGAGGCTCCATTGCGGCGTGCTCTCTTGAAGAACCTTCGCCGTAATTTTCTAGATCGGAAGAGCGTCGTGTAGGGAAAGAGTGTAGATCTCGGTGG
>CALKAJ010000069.1 GCA_937983305.1 uncultured Ignavibacteriota bacterium
ACCACCGAGATCTACACTCTTTCCCTACACGACGCTCTTCCGATCTATATGGAGTGGAGAAATTACTCCTTTTCAGGTTAATTTGTTGTGTTTAAGTGTTCACAATGAAGAGCTAAAAAAATCTTCGGATTTATTGTATAACCAACTTAAAGAAAATAACATAGATGTTTTATATGATGACCGGGCGGATATCAGACCGGGATTTAAATTTAATGATGCTGATTTAATTGGAATACCTATTCAGGTGATTTTCGGAGAAAAAAGCTTTAAAGAGTCGAAAGTGGAAATAAAAATAAGAAAGAGCGGTGAAAGAATGACAATTGGTTTGAAAGATGTATTTTCAAAAATTATTGAATTGATAAAAAATTGAGCTTAAAGAAAATATTTGGAAGAAAGTATATACTTGCTTCGAAATCAGAAAGAAGAAAAAAACTTTTAAAACAAATAGGTTTAGATTTTAAAGTTGATGTGAGTAATGTATCTGAAGAAGAATCTGAAAAGGGCAGTCCTATTAATATTGTAATGAAGAATTCTGTCTTAAAATCTCAATCAGTTGCAAGAAAATATACCGGAGAAATTATTATTGGCGCAGATACAATAGTTTTATTGGATAATAGAATTTTTCATAAGCCAAAAAACTTAAACGAAGCAAAAGAATATTTAAGGCAATTAAGCGGTAGAAAACACAAGGTCTATACAGGGTTTAATATAATTGATACAAAATACAATGTTGAAATTTTTAATTATGAAAAGACGATAGTTGATTTCAGGAAATTATCAGACGATGAAATTTCTTATTATGTTAATAAATATAAGCCGACAGATAAAGCGGGGGCATACGGAATTCAGGAAGATTTCGGATGCTTGTTTATTAAAGGTATTTCAGGTGACTATTATAATGTAGTGGGTATGCCATTAACGAAATTTTATGAAACACTTTTGCTAATTCTGAAATAGAAATTGTTTTCAAAGTATAAAAGAAAAATATTAATATCTGTAGCATTTGGAGGAATAGTATTTCTTCTCATAAGTTTGTACGCAGATTTCGGAAAATTAGTAACAGCTTTTGGGAAGTTTAACTGGTGGTGGTTCCCGGTAATTCTCGGACTTTCATTTTTGAATTATATTTTTAGATTTTATAAGTGGCAATATTATCTTTCTGTTTTAAAAATTAAAGTAAAAACATCAAGAAGTTTCTTAATATTTTTTTCGTCATTCGTATTGAGTGTAACACCGGGAAAGATGGGAGAGATATTGAAATCATATTTGCTCAGGGAAGAGAATGGTACACCTGTGAGCAAGTCCATGCCGATTGTACTTGCTGAGAGAGTAACAGATTTCATTTCAGTTGTGATACTATCAATTATCGGAGCATTTGTATTTGATTACGGACAGGAAATTATTTTAATAATAGGCTTATTTTTCATTGGATTTGCAGTATTAATTGGTTTCAGGAAACCTTCGCTATGGTTTATTAATAAGCTTGGCTCAATTAAGTTTCTCGAAAAATATGCCAATCATTTTTTAGATGCGTACGAAAGTACATATCAGTTATTGAAAATCAAGCCTTTGATAATAGGAACTTTTATTAGTTTCTTTGCCTGGTTTTCAGAATGTATTGGGTTGTATTTCGTATTAGATGTATTTTCAAAAACTTCTTTGATTGAAGTAAATGTTCTAATTGCCACCTTTATATACGGATTCTCAACCCTAATAGGTGCTATAGCGATGTTACCCGGAGGTCTTGGAGTTACAGAAGCCTCAATTACAGGATTATTGGTTCTTTTAAAGATACCTAAAGATATTTCGGCAGCATCAACGATTATAATCAGAATAGCAACACTTTGGTTTGCGGTAATATTAGGTGTGATAGCAGTCTTAGTATATGAAAAAACAACAAATATTAAAAGTCTTGAATCGTTGGAAATAGGAATTAATAATGAAAAAACAAATAATTAGAAATCACTTGAAGTAATACCATATTTAATTTAAATTAAAAATTGTTTTCAAAATTATAGATTATGTCAAAGGATAAAATTAGAGTATTAATAGCAAAAGTGGGACTTGACGGGCATGATAGAGGAGCGAAAGTTATTGCGGCAGCTTTGCGTGATGCCGGGATAGAAGTTATCTACGCAGGTTTAAGGCAAACTCCTGAAACAGTTGTTGAAGCAGCATTACAAGAGGATGTTGACGTAATAGGAATAAGTATATTAAGTGGAGCTCATATGACAATATTCCCAAAAATCAAGAAATTGATGGATGAGAAAGGGTTAGATGATGTATTATTATTTGGAGGAGGAATAATTCCGGAAATAGACATCCGGACTTTGGAGTCCACCGGAATAGGAAAGCTATTTACTCCGGGAGCACCAACTTTTGAGATAGTAGATTATGTAAAAGAGTTTGTAAAAAATAAACAAATAAACTAAAAATGAAAGAACCTGTCAAATTTGGAACAGATGGCTGGAGAGCCGTAATAGGAGATACATATACATTCGAAAATGTAAGAAGAGTATCTTTAGCAACAGCAAGGAGATTTAAAAATCATCCAAAAATTGGGAAAGGGATAGTGGTTGGTTATGACACAAGGTTTTTATCTAAGGAGTTTGCTCATAGTTCTGCTGAGGTATTTGCTAATGAAGGTATAAAAGTATATTTAACGGATAAATTTGTAACAACTCCAACTGTATCGCTTCTTTCGAGAGACAAGGGATTAGCGTTTGGGGTTATGATAACAGCTTCACATAATCCATTCAAGTATAATGGATTCAAA
>CALKAJ010000070.1 GCA_937983305.1 uncultured Ignavibacteriota bacterium
TTAAACGGATTCGGATAACATTCATATAACTCAATGCTGTTAAGTAAAGTTTGTTCGCCGGAAATTTTCAGAGGAAATCCGGAAGCAATTCCCTGAAGAAAAGTTGCAGTCTGCGGTGAAAGTCCGCCTGAATAAGGGATTCCAAGCGGCGATTGATTAAAAATCTTTCTGTAAAAAACAGCCGCCGCAAGATAACTTCCCTCAAGCGAGGGATGACTGTTGTCTGAATCCCAGAGCACAATATTTGAATCTGCCGAAACGCTGTATCTCCACGCATTCCCAACCGGAACGGTAATCGCACCAAGCTCATTTGAGATTTGAGCATATGCCGAAGAAAGCGAATCCTGCATATGATAAAAACCGGTAAACACCGGACTGCAATATGAATTTATGCACTGCTGCCCGCCGTATCTTCTGCCCCACGTCATATAAAACACCGTTTCTCCGCCTCTTGCATTTATCATCGAATCAAGTTTCCTTGCCGAAGGATACATCGAATTATATCTGTAAAAATCTATTGTCGGCATCTGACTTTGTTCCTGCAGCACAACATAATCCCACAAACCCGAATTAATTTTATTGAGCGTTTCCGGATTACTAAGGTGCATTTCCAGAGAATAACCTCCCGGTGCGGAATAGTCCACTGCAACTTGTTTCCCTCCCGCCTCCGAAAAACTCTTAAACATCAGAGGCAAATTATTAAAATATGTATAACTGTTCCCAACAAATAAAACTCTTGTTGTATCTGCATATAATTTCCCACACGCAAAAAATATTCCCGCAATTATTACAGCTGTTATCCTTATCAGTTTTTTGCCCATCTTGTTATTTTCTTTAATCTAAAAATAATATTAATTATTTACAATTCCGTTGAGTTTTCTCTTCCTGAATATTTGTTACTGCAATACGGGAGTGATTTTATACAGCTTTCCTTCTCCGGGCAGATACCAGCCAAGATCAAGCAATGCACCGGCGTTTTTGTCAAAAGTAATTGTTGTAGTGTTTGAGTCAAGGTTTATTATTTTCCAGTTATTATAACCGCTGAATTCAGGTGAATTTGCATCAATCTTTATCCTGAGATACCTTTTTCCGCCTCGAAGATTTTCTGTTGTTTCGTTAATGAAAGGTGAGCATCTCCTGTTTACAATCATAAAATATTTATTTACATCGTTTGAGTTAGTTTTAAATACTGCCGCCTGTAAATATCTTTCGTCATTACATTCATAAGTCAAGCCGTCCGGTAAACTTCCTCCCGGATTATCAGACATACATAGTGGAATTCCTGTTCCGGGTTTATATGTTACTATATCTGAAAAATATGTATAAATTAAAAATGGAATTCTTTCTGCTTCATTTCTGTATGCACAGTTCTTTGTTAATTCCGGTTTAAAACTCATTATATATGGTCCTCTTTTCTCTAACATACTGTCTATCTGACATACTTTTAGATATTTATTCTGTCCGTAAACATTTGAATCCCTTTTAGTTGGCGGTGTCCCATAATTCATTATTCCTTTGTTATATGTAGCAGAATCAAATGTTTTGTTCTCGCCAACATACGGAAA
>CALKAJ010000071.1 GCA_937983305.1 uncultured Ignavibacteriota bacterium
GCCGACCACCGATATCTACACTCTTTCCCTACACGACGCTCTTCCGATCTAGTAATTTTATGACAATATTTTTAAAACTTTATCGTTAAATCATTCGGTAAATTGTTCTTTTGACACCATTATTTTGTTCATCGAGTCTGATAGAACAGTTATATTGAAATCTTTATTTTTTAAATTGCTCTGCTTTTAAAAGAGAAGCAACGGTAATGAGGTTAATATCAACATCGCCTTCTTTCCAGAGGCGTTTCACTTCTGTTTCGGCATCTTTGCTGAATGCGAATGAAACAAAATAGCCCTTATTTCTTCCGTCACGCTTTATTGCGGCGTAAAAATTATCTATATCAGGTCTGCCGACTTTATCCATTTGCTTCACCTGTACGGGATAGTATTTATCCACATCGCCGAAAAGGTCTTTGCCTTCCTGTTTTTTCTTTTCCTGTTCAATCGGGTAAAGCCGACCGTCAATACCGAAGTCGCCCGATTTGATTTTATTCGGAATGCCCGTAGTATTTGTAAGCTGACCGAGAGCGATAACAGCCCAGTTTTGGAATTCGAAATGCGGAAGTGCTCTGAGTTCCTCTTCGGATTTGGGAAGGTCTTCAACCCAAAAGTCTTTTCCCTCGCGAAGTTTATAAAGGTCATAAAGCCGTTGACTCATTACGCGGCAAGCAGTAGGGGAAATATCAATGCCGAGCCATTTGCGGTTAAGTTTTTCAGCCGCAACAAGAGTTGTTCCGCATCCGCAAAAAGCATCGAGTATAACATCGCCTTTATTCGAACTTGCATTGATTATTCTTTCCATTAATGCGATTGGCTTTTGTGTGGGGTAGCCGAGACGTTCTTTGGCTTGAGATGAAATAGGAGAAACGTCTGTCCAAATTTCTTGTAGTGGTGTTCCCTTTGTTCCATCAAAATATCTTTTAAATCTTGGAGTCCCATTTTTAGTAAAATAAATATATCCTTCTTTGTAGAGATATTCAAGTTTTTCAAATGTTGACATTCTTTTTAAAGCATCACTACCGAGTAATTTTTCTATAATATAACCTGATATTGCCCAATGTCTTCCTCTTTCAGTAGGATTATATCCTCTCCAAGAAGAACTCGATTCACCCTTGCTAATTCCTGCACCAGTTAAATCATCAGATTTATACATTCCTTTTTCATCTGAAAGGTTATAAGTTTTCTTGATATAATTTTCATCATAATCTGTATATAATGTATTGAATGTATATTTATTAGATTTAACAAAGTAGAAAATATTATCTTTATTCCGTCCATATTTGTTAGGGTCATTATGTGCATTTGTCCTTTGCCAAATAATCTCATTCTGGAAATTGTTAAACGAAAAAATCTCATCCAGCATAACCTTAACATAATGGGAGGCGTGCCAATCGCAATGGTAATAAAAACTGCCCGTCTTTTTCAGAACTCTGTATATCTCATTAACTCGCGGACGCATATATTTTATATATTCCTGTGCATCTCCGAACCTGTCATCAAAAGCACGCTTTTCCGCAACATCGCCCCAAAAAACTTCATAATTCCTATTGGAATTAAACGGCGGGTCTATATAACACAAATCAATACTCTCATCCGGAATATCCTTCAACATCTTCAGGTTATCCCCGCAATATATCGTCTGTGTTTTTAATTGGTATGAGGTCATAATGTTAAATTACTCATTAATATTGTTTTCAATTTCTTTGGAAAAATCATTGTCCGTCATTATATTTTTTCTCCTCTTTTTCTTTTACCACCGAATCTCCAAATTTCTTAGGGTCAACGCCTTCGGAAAGACTGTAGAATCGCGGAGGTTTTATGTTTTTATTTGGTTTTAATTCTTCGGTTTCTTTTTTCAATTCGTTGATTTGATTACCCGAAGATTTTTTTTCTTTGTTTTTATTGTTGTCTTCCATTTTTTAAAGTATTTGTTTTAATATGTATAAAATTAGTGAAAATATAATTAAAATAGTATCTGCTTTTAAAAGATTGTAACTTTCACTTAAATATTTTGATTTTGTTCGTAAAACCATTTGAAGTAATAAATTGCAAACCCCAAAAGGAAAGTCAACACTGTAAAATATTTCGCAGCTTTTTCCTGTATGTGTTGGAATGCATCAGCACGCTCTCTATAAACAGTTTGTGCGTATGAATATAACGCTTCGTATTTATCCATGATTAATTATTAGATTTGTTAAAAGACTTTGGGCTCAAATTATGAAGCTTTAATAATAAATCTTTAAGCTTTTCATTTCTTGTTGAATCGTTTATAGCAATAAAAATTACCGGGTTATTTCTTTCTCTCGACCAAATATCAATTAAATGAAAATTGTCAACTTCATATAGAGGAAATTCTCTCTTGAGATAAGTAATATAGTTTTCATCTTTTCCGTAATTCTTAAAAATTATTTCCCATTCTATTATTTCTTTTAACAACTCATAACCATACCTGATGATTCCGGTCTCTATATTCTCGCTTTCCTCTTTAATCAAATCGCATATTGGTTTTCCGAATTTGTATTCGAATAGAATAACATTGTTTTCGTTATATTTACTTTCGTTTAGTATTATGAATAATTCAATAACAGCATTTGATTCATCTTCGTTTATCATAATGCTCATCACAGAATAAATATACCTGTAAAATATATTTGACGTCTTATAAGTTTTTATTATTTCTTTTTTCATTCTTATATTCCTTTTTTTAAAATGTTCTTTTTCCAAAGTTGCTCCCTGCTTTCGGGGACTAAAACAGGGAGCTTTTTTATGGCTTTAAAGCAAAATGGCTTTAAGTCAAATTATTTTCAGGCAATGATTACGCTCCAGCTTCCCTGATTTGATGCATCAACATTAAAGACATTGAGGCAGGTATTGCCGGGTTGTCCGAGTGAGCTTGCGAGAACTGTTGCATTGGTTTTTGGTTCGAGTTTGAAGCCGTCTCCGCTTGTTATTGTTGGCGAGGTTGCTGTGAAGAAAAGCAATGCTGTATCGCCGGAGTTATAGAGTTGAAATTCAGTGTTATCGTCGAAGCCGCCTTCGAGTATATTCACGGTATCGCCGCCTGCAACGGTTCCGGCAAAAGTGTTTTTCTCTTTAGGGGGTTTCATTATTAATTCAAGTTCAAAAAACATTTCGATTTGCTCGGGCGTTTCGTTATATTTATCCATCAGGATTCCAAGATTTGCATACATCATATTACACATATTTTTCTTTGCGGTAGCGAGCAATGACGATTTCTCGCGTACGAGTTCTTCTTTTTGCTGTTGAGTATTCCGGGCATTTAATAGGTTTACATATTCGGTATCTACTTCAGTTTTCACGGCGGCAAGCGATGCATAAGCGGCAAGGTTATCGCCAAGTGCCTTGACTTCATTAATTCTTACGTCATAGGGACCGCTGTTGAAAGCCGCTCTGCCTTTCGGAAATATCGAGATATATTCGGGAGTGCCTTCGATATATTCAACCTGAACCAGAATATCCCATTTTTTAATCTTAGTTTTTAAAAGTTCTGAAAGCATATTTTCAAATGCGAGTGTTGCTCCGCGATAAACTCCATTTGCTGTGAGCCAGTTTTGGTATGAAGTGTTAAATGCGAGTGTAAGCGGTTCGGTTCGGGCATTCAGCGATGAAATAATCGCATCAGCGGCTAATGCTTTCATCCTCGATTGGTGGTCCGGTGCGAGAATTGCTAAAAGCTTTGTGTTTTCGTTTGTTACTACTTCAAATTGATTTGAAGCATAATGCCAGTTTTTTGACATGATTTGTTTCTCCTTTTGATTTTAATTTTTTGGTAGAAAAGTTTTTTAAATATGTTTAAAAATTCAACACTTCTTGAGAAAACCGCAAAAACAGGGGTCACGGAGCAGACTTGCTCGGGAAGGTTTGCTCCGTGACGCCTAAAATGGCAACTTGCTCGAGAAGGTTGCCTCCGTGACGCCTAAAATGGCAACTTGCTCGAGAAGGTTGCCTCCGTGACGCTCAAAATGGTAACTTGCTCGAGAAGGTTGCTTCCGTGATGCCTAAAATGGTAACTTGCTCGAGAAGGTTGCCTCCGTGACGCCTAAAAAGACAATTTCCGAGAAAAGCTTGCTTTTTGGAGTTTTGAAAAGGCGAATCTCGTAAAAAGCTTGCTTTTTGGAGT
>CALKAJ010000072.1 GCA_937983305.1 uncultured Ignavibacteriota bacterium
ACCACCAAATACTGCAAACTCAAACCACCAAATACTGCAAACTCAAACCACCAAATACTGCAAACTCAAACCACCAAATACTGCAAACTCAAACCACCAAAATACAGCAAAACTAAACCACCAAATTTTGATAGGATCTATGTATTCTGTAAAGAAATCTGATGAGATAAGAATAAAAAAAAGGTATACACAGATTGGTTATGACCGTTCGATAATTCATTTATTTGTAATAGTCACGACTTGAGTTTACAGTCCATAAAAATTTGACATCCAACGGCTGTTCGTTGACCTGCAAAGTATTACTAATCAAGCTGTTCCTATTGGCCGAATTCATCGAAATGTGTCATAAACGAACCGTTAAAACCCCAATGTCCACATTTTGCTATATAGCTTTTTATTTTATATAAATCTTGAATGATATACTGAGTTCTACCAATATATCCTTGATTATTACGTAATAATCGAGGGATATCTTCGTACTGTGAAAAATCATTCCTTTGTAAACTATACCCACCTTGCCAAATTAATGCAACAGTTTTTATAGTAAATCTATTCTTTAAAAACAAATTATTAAATAAAAATTCACTTTCACAAAAAGTAAAAATTCCGATGTAATCGTCGCCATCTTTAGGGCGACTTTTATTGAAAGAGTTCCCTATATGATTATTTGTAATATTGATTTTAAAGATATAAAATGGAATCACAACGCTGTGGTCTTCGACTAAAACTGCAAACCCTTCTATTTCTAAAAACTTAATTTCAAAGTTATCGCGAAATATTTCTCCAGACAAATCAAAACTACTAATGCACTTTGGAAAATTTAGTAACAATGGTCGATAATCATTCATCCATAGAATTACAGGTTTTTTTTGATCTTTAGCAAAATTTGGAAATAAACGATACTTTGTAGGATTATCAGGTACATCAAGAATAAATGGATATAAATCAGTACCACTCCCTGGATACCAAAATATATCAGGATTTGCTTTGATTATTTCATATTTAAAGTCATTTTTTGAATTTTTATAAAAAACACCTTCATCTGTGAATTTATAAACATTGTTAAACAGATTATTCCAACTCATGGGGTCCTCTTTATTTAATTAGTAATTATAAAATGATTAATCCAATTTTGCATTTTCATACTATAATAGTCAAGATTTAATTTAGTACTAATACAATTTATTTTGATGTTTCTCACTGCTAATAGGTTATCGTACGTAGCATAATGAATATCTCCCATTAATCCTTTGTATATTCTCAGATGCAAATTTTGTTACTTCATTCATTGGATAATTCTTTATCGAGAAAAGAATTTTTTCTCCGCATGACGTGCGTTAAAAAAATTTAGAATTTTGTTAAAATACATTTCACTTGCGGTCTGCTTTTTTGATAAGAGTAATAGAAATAGTAAATGATTTTTACAAATATTCATTGTCTAAATAATTATCATTTCTACTAACTTTTTCTAAAAAGAATACCACCTAAAAACCTATGGTTTTTCTGGTTAATTCCATATCATGTAATTCTTCTTCAACTGCCGACAAAAAATGGCGCATCTCGATTTTATTTTCGCTGTCGCTTATAGCAATGGTTGCTGCTCTGAAAATAGAATTTTTTATTCCTGCACCAGACAAAGCATATTTTTCAGATAAATATCGAAAATCGATGTTATCAGCGAGCTTTATTTTATCAGGAATGAGATGTTCCCAGAGTTTTAAACGAGTTTCACTATCTGGCAATTTGAAATTTATTTTGAAATGAATACGTCTGCTGAATGCATCATCAAATACATCTGGTTTATTCGTTGTTAATATAACAATCCCTTCAAATTTTTCAAGTTCTTGAAGCAGAATGTTAACATCTCTATTCATTTCTTTATCCATAGAATTTTTAATATCTGTTCTACGGGAGAAAAGGGCTTCGGCTTCGTCAAAAAACAGCACTACATTTTTATTTGTGTTCTGCCTGAATAAATGTTTAATATTTTTTTGTGTTTCTCCAACCCACTTACTCTGAATATCAGAAAGCGATACGTTTATGAAACTACATCCAAGAGCGTTTGCAATTCCTTCAGCACAAGCAGTCTTCCCAACACCAGAAATCCCATAAAATAAACTCACAATATTGTTGCCATAATGAAATTGTTCACCTAATCCCCAATCATTAAATAATTTTCTTTTATTCTTACATGCTGCAATTAGTCTTTTTATTGACAATGCTGTTTCTTTATCAAAAATTAGATCTTCAAATTGAGTTAATTTTTCAGTTTTTTCGGTGAAAGTATCATAACTTTCAGATTCACAAATTTCATCACAAGCGTTTTCCAACGTCGAAAGTTTAATTCTTTTATCCCCGTTAGCGATGGTATAATTAAGTGCTTTTATAATTGCATTTTTTATTAAGCCGCCAGAAAACTCGTATTTTTTTGCAAGATGTTAAATATCAACCTCTTTTTCCAAAGGGGCGTTATCTGGAATATGTTTTTTCCAGATAAGTTCTCTTTCATTAAATTCTGGAAGCTCAAAGTGAATTCGAAAAAGAATTCTTCGATTGAGTGCATCATCAACGAAACGCTGTGAAAGGTTAGTAGCGCATAAAATAATCCCATTAAACTTTTCAAGAACAGGTAAAAAAACGCTTCTGTGCCATGGATTAAACAATTCTTCACACTCATCAAAGAAAACCAGTGCATCATTCATCTTCGCTTCCAGCAATAGTTCATTGAAGGCAGAACTGAGAATTCTTTCATTTTTCATTGACCTATAAACGAAACTGCTGGTATCTATATTCATGATTTTCTTACCAATATATTTTGCCAAACCTTCAGCAAGAAGGGTTTTTCCAGTTCCAGAAAGACCCTCAAGCATGATTATATACCCGTTCTTTTTTATCAATCCTTTTTCAAATCCCATACTCTTTTTAATTTTTTCGTATTCATTAAATCCCTTTACAAGAGCAATAACACGGTTTTTTATTTCCGGTTTTATAACTATATCTTCCAAATCTACTGTCGGTTTATATACTTTAGCATATTCCAGTATTTCAGGATTTTCTTGATCGTTGCCAAAAATTAATGAGACCACTCTCTGTGGGATAACAATATCACACAGCCTGTTACTAGAGCCGTAAATGGGATCTTCGCATCTCAACATTCCACTTTTTATTAATTTAGAATCATTTGAAACTAAGCGCTCAAGCTGAGTCATAATTCTAACGTTATAATCAAACAGTTGAATTAGACTGTCTCGTACATAAGGATTTTCTTCAGAAATAGATATAATATTTCCTCCGACAAAGTAATAGTAAATGTACTTATCAAATTCTGGTATTTTATGCTTTTGGTACATTTCTTCTAAAAACAGTACCGTATGTCCTTTCTGTATAGTTGATTTAACTATATTTCGAAACTGTTTATAAAACATTTTTAGAAAGCTTTTTACTTGGGCGATTTCCATAAAACTCTTTTTATAGGAGTTCATATTTTTTTTATCATTAGAAGAATCTTGTTCGCTTTCATTTATTATATCGAAATAATCATACTTGTTAATTTGGATTTTTAATCGGAGGGCATTACCAAAGAGTTCTTTTTTAAGTAAAATTAATCGTGACTGAAATATAGAAAGAGCCGCAATGTCCTCAAGATATTGCTCATTGCTGTGATAGGATTCCAGTTCATAGCAAAACGGAATATGCCCGAAAAGTGTTTTGATTAAATCAAAAAGTTCGTTTTGGGTGTGATTTTTCATAAATTAGCCCCATTTACTTGAGTTGGATAATCAAAATTGGAAAAAATCATTAATACAGTTTTACAAAATATTTTACTCATTTTACCTTGTATTTTTATGTAAAAATTTTTCAATGCATGCAGGAAAATTCGGCAAAAAATTATTATTAAAATTAAATCTACTCAGCAGGGTTAAGTCCTCTATGCTTTCAGGTATTTTTGACAAATAGTTATTATTGCAATAGAAAAAGAGTAGCTGACTTATTTTTCCGATGTCTTCGGGCAGTTTTTTAATACGGTTATTGCTTAAATCAAAGAGAATTAGATGAATGCATTGAGTTATCGAATCAGGTAATTCAGTTATTTTATTATTGCTCATTATGAGACCGGATAAATTAGTTAGGTTACCTACACAATCCGGTAATTCCGTCAATTGATTATTGCTTACGTCCAATATCATGAGATGTTTGAGCTTTCCGATTTCCTCAGGTAAACAGCTAAGTTTGTTATTGTATACGAGAAATCCAAATAATTTTGTAAGCTTACCTATACTCGCAGGTATTTCTACAAGCTGATTGTTTTGGACATCCAGAAAGTTGAGATTCTTCAATCTGCCAATCCATTCCGGCAGGTGAATTAGTTTGTTATTATTGAGATACAAATACTCCAAATATTTGAGTTTACCAATCCATTCCGGTAATTCGCTTAAATAACTATGACTAATATCCAGACTGGTTAGATTTTTTAATTGACGAATATCCTTAAATGGTATTGATGAGATTTTTTTTGTGCATAATTTAATTGATGATAAGAAAGACATTTTTTTTAGTACTTGTTTTATCAGAGTGGATGGATTATTAGACAAATCCAAAGACATTTTAAGGTTTTTTATTCCTTTTTCCTTTATCCAATTTATAAATATTGTAAAATATTTTAGTTTTGGGAAGGAGTTACATTTGCCTTTAATTTCTGATAACTCAAAATAAAGACCATCATCATGAATAGTGAACGTGACATGTGGATTGTTTTTATTATCCCGAATCGAATATAACATTCCTGGTATGCCATTCGCATCTTCTTCAAACTTGAAATCTGAATTGATACAATTATTCATTAAACAACCTTCAAAGATCGGAAGAGCGTCGTGTAGGGA
>CALKAJ010000073.1 GCA_937983305.1 uncultured Ignavibacteriota bacterium
TTGACTCAAACACTACAACAATTACTTTTGACAAAAACGCCGGTGCATTGCTTGACCTTGGCTGGTATCTGCCCGGAGAAGGAAAGCTATATAAAATCGCACCTGTAATGCAGGAAGGGGGAACGCTTATTACGGATGATACTTTAAAAAATTCCATTGACTGCAAGGGAATGCTATATGGAGAAGGAAAGAAACTTGTAATCCTTCCGGGAAAGACAATAAATTTTTATGAGAATGCCGGAATAAATTTAACAGGAGGCAGTTTTATTTGCGGAGAAAATTCAGATAATGCAAACCCTGTTCAGCTAAAGGCAAAGGATATAAACAAGGGCTGGAACGGAATACAACTTACGGGCTGTGATAAGGCAGGGATATATTCAACAACAATAGAACATATATCAAATAATCCGGAAAGCGATTCTATGGCAATAAGACTGATTAACAGCTTTGATTTTGAAATGAGACGAAGTATGATAAAGGCATCAGGCAGTAATGAAAACTTCGGCGGAATAGAATCCTCATATACAAATGTGGATGATTTAAGCCCTGTTTTCAAAGTAGAGATTTCAACATTTGATATGCAGGGAAGCGGCAGAAGTCCGATAAGTATATATTCCAATGCATCATTTACGGTACCTGCACTTATAGACTGGTGTATGTTTTCAACATCAAACAGTAATTCCTGCGGAGTAATGCTTTGCGGAGTAACAGGCGGAGCAGTAAAGAACAGCTTATTTACGGGATTTAAACAAAGCATAACCGGACTAAGCTCAACAATGGATATATACGGGAATAAATTTTTAGGCAGGGAAAACTCAACGGGAATAATGCTTGGCTCACAGAGTTCATTTCAAATGGGGAAAGTATCGGGATATATGCTTGGAGGATACAACTATTTCAGAAACTACGGGACAGGTTCAAGGAACATAGAAGTAAACAACTCATTTTTCAATATTGATTGCGGCGAGAATGATTTTGATCTGAATGATACTGCAACATCGGATTATTTATACGGTTTTATGAGCGGAATGCCCTGTGCGGGATTGGATGCGGTAAAGAACTGCTTTCATAAAGACAGCATAACAAACCGTGAGGGAAAAGCGAACATACAATGGTACTGGGATACATCAGAAGTAAATTTCACATTTACTCCATACAGTTGCGAATTATCCGCTCCAAATGATTTTGATGTATTTGTCTATGATGATTTCAGCGATACGGTATATTATTCGGAAACCGGCGGTGCGGGAGTAAGAGGAACAGAAATCAGCGGAACGGAAAGTTACGGCAAGATAACAGACTCCCTGAATATCAACATAAGAAAACATAACTATGCAACAGCAGAGGAACAGGCAAAGACATTGTTACAATATTATCCGGACAGTACAGAATCAATATCCGCAGTATCAAAGCTATATTTATCGGGATTAAGATTAGACTCAAGCGGAAATAAAATAGGGCAGATAAAATCATTTCTTGAAAACCTTATATCGCAGAACGGAAATAATTACGGATTGGTAAGAAGAGCATTTTATTTTATACAGAAATGTAAAGTAAAACTCGGGCAATATCAATCTGCATTAGACGGATTTCAATTAATAATGCTTCAGAACCCTTACAGCTATGAAGGACTTGTATCAAGCTGGGATTACTCGGCAGTATATCTGCTGATGGGAAACGGAGGAGCAGAGAGCAATGTAACCATAATAGAGCCGGAGGAGATAAATCAACCCTCAGACACATTGATAAGCAAGACAATAAACAGATTGGTAAAAAGCGAGACAAGAAACACAGACGCAAGAATTACAAAGCCCGAAAAGAGCATTGAGATAGTAAAATATTACGAAAAAATCAAAACAATAGTAAAAGATGACAGGCAATATCAGGAAGAGAAGTTAAAAAGATATGAGGAAATATCGGAAACGGGCAAAGATGACAGACAGAGAAGCAAGGCAAGAACAGAGCTTGAAAAGATGAAGGTATTGAAAGAAACAGTAAAGCTAAAGAAACCGGAAACAGTTCAAAACCATATTAAGATAATAAACAATGATTTGAGAAAAATATTTGGGACAGGAAAATCGGAGAAACCAATGGTGCAAAAAACAGAAATACCAACGAGCTATGAACTTAGGCAAAACTATCCAAATCCGTTCAACTCAATGACAAATGTTCAATTTCAAATGATAAATGAGGGAAGGGTGAAATTGGTTATTTACGATATACTTGGCAGAGAAGTAAAAATACTTGTAAACGAAATAAGACAGGCGGGCATTCACAAAGAAATTTTTGATGCAGGTAATCTTTCAAGCGGAGTGTATTTTCTTCGAATACTTGTAAATGACGGGAAAGACTTTTCAGATGTGAAGAAGATGGTACTTCTTAAGTGAAAAGTTTGTCAAGTTCATAAAGTTTGTCAAGTTCATAAAGTAAAAAAGCCGGTCAGAAATGCACCGGCTTTTTTTATTTAAATCAAGCAAATATGAAAATCAATGTTTCGGCTCTTCAGGGACTCTATATTGGTCGCCTGCCTTTTTAACAATCTCCTTTAAGAATTCGGTTGAATAGCCAGGTTGTGATACTTTCGGGAATTTCTGTCCGGGAACGGAAACCTTTATATTACCATCCATAAACTTCGTAAATAAATACTTATACAAATCTTTCCAAACCGAAAAAGTCATCTGCCCTTTGGCAACAGAATATTCCGTTAAAAATTTCACTGCATCTTCAGGATTTTGATTATATAAATCAAGTGCCGTTTGGTCAATTTCCGAAGTGTTGTTAATAAATGTCATCTCAAGTTCTTTTTGTGCTGTTCTGATATCGGGAATCATATCTTTATATCTCGTATAAGCAAAATTTGAAACCTGATTGAAAAGCCAGAACATTGAGCTGTCGCTGAATTCCATCATTGAGCCGTTTCCGACTGCAAGTGAAGGAGGAACCTGTGTGATACAGGTGTACATCGGAGTATAAACTGTGCTGTATGTATCGTCAACTCCAAACCAGTTTATTCCGCCGACAACATTCGGAAGCCAGCCTCTTGACTGCGTGATAAATGAAAACCCGGTCTGCTGAGTGGATATAGCTCTTTCGTTTAAATATTCTTTTCCGTCAACTTTAAATGTTAATGGTCTCCATCTGTAAGGGCAGGCAAAGGGTCCTGCTCCCGGGTCTTTTGTCATATCCATAGGTGTTCCTGTAAAATGGTCTCTCATTAGTTCAAATGCATCATATATGGCTATCTTCTCATCAGGTTTTATCCATAAAGGCATTCTGTTTTTTAAATCATATCCCATTGCATAATTGAGATATTTCTCGCCGAATCCTTTTTTAACGCGGTTGAAAATTGCCCATACTCTGCCTTCACAAAATCTTGCTCCGCCAAAGTCAACCGGAGCATAAGTATCTGAGAATGAGAAATCTTTATCCGCACCGCTGAAATATCCTTTTTCTCTTGCAAAGCTGATTACGTCAGGTGCATAAAGGCAGTTCTCAGGGTCATTCAAAGGGAATGTCTGAATCCTTGCCTGATTTGCGTGCGAGCAGATATATCCGTCAGGAACCCGCATTGCAACCCAAACGGCACCTTTTCTGCCGGGACCTTTTCCAATCATTTCCATAATCCAGACTTCATTCGGATCTGATATTGAAAATGATTCACCTTCACTGTGATATCCGTATTCTGCAACAAGACTTGTCATAATTTCAATAGCTTCCCTTGCAGTCTTAGCTCTTTGCAATGCGATATAAATCAAACTGCCGTAGTCAATTCCGCCTGTAGTATCGTGAAGTTCGTGCCTTCCGCCATAAGTAGTTTCGCCTATAGCTACCTGCCATTCGTTCATATTACCTACGACATTATATGTCTCGGCGGCTTGTTTAATCTGTAAAAGAAATTTACCTGTATCCCATTCATAGATATCCATCATAGTTCCTTCAGCCCATTTGCCCGCAGGCCAATGATACAATTCGCCGTATAAAGTATGCGAATCGGCAGTGTAAGAAATCATTGTTGAGCCGTCTTTTGAGGCTCCTTTAGTTACTAACAGGTTCGTACACGCTAATACGAAATCCTGAAAGAAGATTGTAGATAGAATCACAATTGAAATAAATAAACGTGTTTTCTTCATAAATATTTTTTTAATTTATAACTGAATTTTCAAAAAGAACAATTTCGTAAAATATAGTTATCTTAAAATTTTAATTATAGTGATATTTCAATCTGAATAATATTAAACAAATATTTTTGTTATTTTTGAATAAATACATAAATGACCATAAATGACCGAAAAGATAATTAAACTTAAAGACAGAAAACTCATCTGCGAAAATACAATCGGAATCTGGTTTGACAGAAGCGGAATAGAATATGATTACGAACCCGGACAATATGCAAAGATAACACTGCTCAATCCGGTTCACGATGACAGCGAAGGAAATTCAAGACTTTTTTCAATTGCAAATTCCCCCACGCGAAAAGATATACTTATGTTTTCAACAAGGGCGCTCGATTCCGCATTTAACAGGAACATTCTTGAAATGCCAATCGGCACTGAAGCAATTATATCCGAACCCGGAGGAAATACAAATCTTCACAAAGACGATTCAATTCCCGCAGTTTTTTTAATAGGCGGAATAGGAATAACTCCCGTAAGAAGTATGGTTGAATACGCAACAATCGAAAAGAAGAATTATGAAATGCATCTTTTTTATTCAAGTCCGAGAAAGGAAACACTTGCCTTTTTCGATGAGTTTATTCACTGGACTGAAATAAATCCGAAGTTTAAATTTATTCCCTTCGTTGATAATCCGGACAAAGACTGGAAATATGAAGACGGATTTATCAATGCGGAAAAAATAAAAAAATATTTATCTGATTTTACAAAGCCGGTTTTTTATATCGTAGGACCGCAGGTTATGGTTGACGCAATGGAAAAAATCCTGCTCGATGAGGGAGTAAATCCGGAAAAAATTAAACTTGAAAGGTTTGGATAATGGATACCGTTAAACTGTTTGACAAAAGAGTTGAGCTTTACGAAAAATACAGACCGGGATATCCCCTTGAAGTTATTTCGGTTCTCGAAAGCGTTTTCGGATTTAATCCTACAATGGATATTGCCGATATAGGCTCAGGCACGGGAAAGCTCTCAAAGATTTTTGTGCAAAACCAAAATCTTGTTTTCGGAGTTGAGCCAAACGAGAAAATGAGATTAGTTGCCGAGAGAAGTCTGAAGAATCAATACAACTTTGTGAGCGTTCCGGGAAAAGCCGAAGCGACTTTGCTTGCCGACAGCAGTGTTGACGTTATAACCGTTGCGCAGGCATTTCACTGGTTTGATTCGGATAAAGCACAGAAGGAATTCAGAAGAATATTAAGAGCAAACGGATATGCGGTTATAATCTGGAACGAAAGAAAAGATACCGGTAACCCATTTTCAAAGGCACTTGCAAAACTCATAAAAACACTGAAAATTGATAAGACAATGTTAAGCGAAGAAAGTGCCAAAGAAGAAACATTGAAGATATTGTTCAAGAAGAGCAATTTGAAACAGAAATAAAACTATAATTCCCAGCTATTTAA
>CALKAJ010000074.1 GCA_937983305.1 uncultured Ignavibacteriota bacterium
ATTTAAAATTGTTTATCCATTTTAACATTAAATTATTATGAAAAACTACATATTAAAAAAGTTAGATTGTGCTTCATGTGCGGCAAAGATAGAAGAAGGCGTTGCAAAATTAGAGCATGTCAAATTTGTCTCAGTGAATTTTGCAAATTCTTCTTTACAAATTGATACACCTGATATTGAAGATGTTAAGAGAAAGATAAAAGAGATTGAACCGGAAGTTGAAATTTTGGAGCAAGCCGAAGAAACAAGCAAATCACATAAGAATTTTCAATTAAAAGATGAATTGGTTGAGAATAAATTTGAAATAATTAGAATTGCTGTGGTTATAGCTCTTTTGATATTTGGGATGGTTTTTGAAAATATAATACATGGAACTCAGTTTCAATGGATTGAATATTTTGTATTTGTAGTGGCATATCTTATAAGTGGTTGGGGTGTTTTAAAAAGTGCAATCAGGAATATTATTAAAGGAAAGGTTTTCAATGAACATTTCCTTATGACCGTTGCTACATTAGGTGCATTCATAATACACGCTATGCCTGAAGCTGTTGCAGTTATGCTATTTTATGTAATAGGTGAACTATTCCAAGATATTGCAGTAAATCGTTCAAGAAGTTCAGTTAAGGCATTATTAGCTATCAGACCAGATTATGCAAATCTTAAAGAAAATGGTAATTTACAAATTGTTGCTCCGAATGATGTTCATCCCGGACAAATTATTGTTGTAAAACCTGGTGAAAAAATTCCATTAGACGGAATAATTTTGGAAGGGAACTCCTTCGTAGATACTTCTGCATTAACCGGAGAATCAGTTCCCAGAGCTGTTAATAAAAGCGATACAGTTTTATCAGGTATGATTAACAAATCAGGATTAGTGACAATTGAGGTAACTAAAGAATTCGGGGAATCTTCAATATCCAAAATATTGGAGTTGGTTGAAAATGCCGTAAGCAAAAAGGCTGAAACCGAGAAGTTCATCACAACGTTTGCAAAGTATTATACACCGGTTATTGTATTTGCTGCTTTACTTATTGCAATAATTCCGCCAGTTTTTATTGAAGGTGCAGCTTTCATAGATTGGGTTTACAGAGCATTGGTTGTACTTGTTATATCATGCCCTTGCGCTCTTGTTATAAGCATCCCGCTTGGCTACTTCGGAGGAATTGGTGGTGCTTCACGAAGAGGTATATTGATTAAAGGTTCAAACTATTTGGACGCACTAACAAAAGTAAAAACTGTAGTTTTTGATAAAACAGGTACCCTGACAAAAGGTGAATTCAAAGTTGTTGAAATAGTTCCGTCAAACGGATATAAAGCAGAGGATATTCTTAAATTTGCAGCATATACCGAAGCAAATTCAAACCACCCAATAGCCAAATCTATTATAGAATCTTTCAACAATAAAATTCTAATAAATGAGATTAGTGAAGTTAATGAAATATCAGGACATGGTATCAATGCTAAAATAAGCGGAAATGATGTATTAGTCGGGAATGATAAATTTCTGCACTTAAATAATATCAATCATTCGATATGTGATGTTGATGGCACTGTTGTGCATGTTGCTATTAATAGAAAATATGCAGGATATATTGTTATCTCAGATTCCTTAAAGGAGGAAGCTATTGAAACTATAAAAGAACTTAATTCAAGAAATGTAAAAACAGTTATGCTGACAGGTGATAATGAAAGTGCTGCTAAAATTTTTGCAAATAAACTTGGCATAAAAGAATTTTATTACGAGTTGTTACCAGAACAGAAGGTTGAACACATTGAAAGACTAATCTCAAAAAACAAAGAAGGCAAAGTAGCATTCATTGGGGATGGAATTAACGATGCTCCGGTAATTGCCAGAGCTGATGTTGGAATAGCAATGGGTGCTTTAGGTTCAGATTCGGCTGTTGAAACGGCAGATATAGTTTTAATGGCAGACTCACCAATGTCAGTTGTTAAATCAATTGATGTAGCAAAAAGAACAAGAACTATTGTTTGGCAAAATATACTGTTTGCAATGGGTGTAAAGCTAATTTTTGTTGTTCTTGGCACATTAGGAGTTGCAACTATGTGGGAAGCAGTCTTTGGAGATATGGGTGTAGCCATTATTGCTATTTTGAATGCTATGAGAGTTATGAAATAAATAGAAAATATTTTTTTAATTTAACACAGGAGATGTATGAAAAATTTAAATGCACTATTATTCCTTCTTGGATTCTTAATTGTCAGTTGTTCAAATTCAACTGATCCTGATTACAATCAATATTATGATTCTTTAACCGGGTTAGATGCAAAAGCTGCAATTTCATTAGCAAACGATTGGCATTATTCTGCCCCAAAAATCAAAACTCATATAACAACTCAAGAAGCTGTTTTTGAATTCCCAGACGGAAGTGTAGTTAAAAAAGCTTTACCAACTGATTCTTTTTATGTTGCAATTGCACCTTACATAAATGGTACACATACTTGCGAAACTCACTATCCATCAAGCTGTGATGGAGAAATAAAAGAAAGAACTTTGAATGTGAATGCAACTGATGAAAATGGTTATGTTACCTTTAATGGAAGTATTAATTCTCTTAAAAACGGATTCTTTGAACTTTGGTTGCCAAGGAATAAAAACATCAAAATAAGTATAAGCTATAATAACATGATTGGAACAGAAACAATTTCTACCAAAGACGATAGTAGGACTTGTATTACAACTATAAAATTGAAATAATTATATTTGAAATAACATAATTATCTCCTCCAAATCATCTTCTGTTAGAGTTATATAAGGTCGAGCTGGAATCTGTATTACAGGTTTCAGCTCTTTCTTTTTCGTAAGAGCAAGAGCTTTCCAACTCTCAATACCGGTTTCATAAAACTTTGCCCAGAAGAACTTTCGCATTTTGGAAGTAATAGGTATGGTAGGCGTTAAAGTTCCACCAAATTGATGAATAGCCGCATAAGGAGAGTTTGCTGAAATAACTATCGAAGATTTACCTTGTGGTCTTACCTCAATTGTTGACATAAGACCTTTCGAGCGATTCAATGTAGGTTCTAAATCCCAACCAAGTCTTTGGTATTTCTCCTTTGTGGAAGAAGCAAGAGCTTTCCATTTCTGAGAACCACCGGAGAATATTTTAATATCATTTTCATTTCCATCCCAACGACCACGAGCATCAAAATTTTCAGAAATCGCCCTTTCAATAAGTGCCGATACTACTTCAAGTATAGGTGTAAGGTCATCAAATTGTTTCTGATATTGATGATAGGTATCAAATAACTTTTTTTGAATTTCACTTTGAAGCATAAGTTACCCCATTCTCAATTAAAACAATTTCCAATCAGGATCGAATTTGATGAATTCTTCAAGAGTTGGATAATATCCTTCAGAATCTTGCTTTGGAAATTCCGTTCTATTTTTATCAGTAAAACACACATACTTTGAATGATACTTGTCTGTTCCAATTTGCCAGAGCTTAGCATTTTCATCATTAATACTATTTCCAATTTGGATTGGCTTGTTAAAGAATTCTATTTCTTTTGCTGGTACTTTCATTTATATATCCTTTTATTTAGTTTTTATTTGATTTTGTTCGCATAATATTTTTAGTTCAGAAGTAATCTCACCAGTAACATATATAATATCATCAATTAAAACTTGACCAAGAATTTGTGCTTCAAAATAATCACAATTAAAACCATTTAAATTTAAAAACTTACGTGCTTCTAACAAATTGAAACTATCCCCAATATTTTCCAATCCTAAGATTGATTCCTTTATTAAAGTTAAATTGTTACCACCCTTTTTGGAGAACAATTTTTCTGCTGTTGCTTCTCCAATTCTGAATGCTCCTCTATATCCTGCACCACCATTTCCTAATGTATCGCCTGCAGTAAAAGAAGACATACGTTTTTTATCATCTTTTAGGACAACTACTGTTGAGCCATAAGCAAGGAGAATATTGTTTTTAAGTTCAATATTGCTATCCCATAAAGCTCCATAAATAGGCCTGAACTGCTTCTCGGATGTTCTACCTATTTTTAAGGTCTCTAATTCACATTTATCTCTTTTGAATTCATCTTTTTCAACTACTTCCAATTTTTGCTTAAATCTCTTTTCCTCAGATTCAAATAAATTCACTAGCTTTTTTGGAGATATACAAATCTGCAGTCTCACTTCTGGAGATAAGCATAATTCATTAAATCTTTTAACAAATTTGTCCATATTTACTTTAACAACATTGATATCTAATTTTTGTTGCTTACAAAATGAAGTCAATTCTTTGTCAAAGTTTTCTTTGATAAAAGTATTAACCTTTGAACTGTCCAAGTTTTTCAAAACCTTATCTGCGTTTTTATATGCGGCCATTCTGTCTTTTGGTGCTTGAATAGTGTCATTTTGCTTTTGATTTATCATTTTCAACAAACCATTCTTGATTTCAAGTGAATACTTTTCGGTAGATCGGAAGAGCGTCGTGTAGGGA
>CALKAJ010000075.1 GCA_937983305.1 uncultured Ignavibacteriota bacterium
TGCGGCGGCCGGTGAGGAGGGTGATTTTTTCTCCGAAATTGAGTTTGAGGTTTTTAAGGGTGTTGATATTTTCCGATTCGGAGCCTGGTCTGCCTGATGTGAGAATTCTTTTGAAGTTTAGTTCGATGATTTTTTCGATTTGTTTTTCTTTTTCGGGGATTGAGTCGAAGGCGCGGTGGAAAGTGACTTCGAGAGGGAAGGCGGCTTCAATTATTTGTTTGCATTTGTATTCGTCAATTGTGAGATTTTCAGTAAGGGCGCCATAGACAAAGCCGTTTATATTTATTGATTTTGCTTGTTTGATTGAGTCGAGCATAGATTTTTGTTCGTGAGCGGAGTAGTTGAAATTGCCGGGGCGGCAGCGAATCATTACGAAGATTTTTCCGTTGAGGATTTCTTTTGCGGAGGTTATGGTTTTGAGGTCAGGGGTTAAGCCGCCGTTGGAATAGTCGGAGCATAGTTCGATTCTTTGGATGTTTGCGTATTGTGCAATCCAAACGGAGTCGAGGTTGAAGGCTGCTATTTCGAGAGTGTTGGTGTTCATTTATGTTTATGAGATGCAAATTAAAAAAAATGGATTTAAAAAAAAGAGCAAAAACTTTGGAAGAGAAAGAACAAAAACTCTGGAACACGGAAAAGAGCTCTGGAACACAGATGACACAGATTAGACGGATTAACACAGATTTTAAGAAATAGGCTATCGCCACAGATTTGTTACGGATTAGAGCGGAGAGAGCAAGAACTTTTGAAGAGCAAAAACTTTGGAACACAGATTAAACGGATTAGACGGATTATCACAGATTTTAAGAAATAGGCTATCGCCACAGATTTGTTACGGATGAAAACGGATAGAGAAGTTTATCAAGTTTCCCGACAAGTCGGGATAAATTCCAAGTTTGTCAAGTTGAAAGAAAGAGCTGGATTCCGGCCTGCGCCGGAATGACAGAGGAACGCGGGAATGACAGTATGGGTAGATGATATTGGATAGGGAAGTTTATCAAGTTTGTTAAGGTGAAAGAAAAATAGTTGCTAATGGGAACAATCTTTAATGAACGGTGGTTTAATAATAAAACGAATTAAAAATTAAATAAATTAAAGGATAGAATAATGAAACAAATTAGAGAAATGGGAAAAGAAAAAGAAAAGAGAGAAATGGGAAAAGAAAAAGAAAAGAGAGAAATGGGAAAAGGAAATGGTGTAATAAGGAAAGTGAAGCAAATGGCAGTGGTTATGATGATTATGGTATTTGGTGTTATGAGCGGATATGCACAGGAGAGCGGAATTGATTTTACAGGTTCTGGAATTGAACCGCTGTGGAATGTGAAGATTGATACTGACGGCGGAATATTTTTTACATCGGAAACTGATGGCATAAAAATTGAGACGCCGAAGCCGGAATTTGTTCCGATAATGGATGCTGCCGGATGGTCTTATATTTCCAAGACGGATGATTATTCGGTTCAGGTTGAGATAATGAAGGGCGATTGCACTTCGGGTTATGAGGATGTTGTTTATCCATATTCAGTAAGGGTTTTTATTACACGGATTTCGGATAAAAGCAGGATGGAATATAAGGGATGCGGAAAGTATGAAGTTAATGAGATGCTGAACAATGAATGGGCAGTTGTAAGGATTAACGGAAGAGATGTTACAGAGAATGATTTTATGAAGGTGAAGCCGTTTATGAAGTTTGATGTTTCAGAGAATAAGGTTGCGGGTAAATCAGGATGCAATAACTTTTTTGGAGAGGCAGAAGTGCAAGGCGATAAGATTAAGTTTGGTTACAGGTTTGGAGCGACTTTGATGGCTTGCCCGAATATGGAATTTGAGAGAGAGTTTATGCAGACGATAACCGGAAAGACATTTGATTACAGGATTGACGGAGATAAGTTGTACCTGACGGAAAACGGAGAGACTGTTATGGAGATGATAAAGAACAATGTAAATTAAACAAAAAAGAGAGAAAGCCCTCCATTCACACTGGAGGGCTTTTTTATTTTTGGTGAAAATATTTTTTGGTTGTCTATTGTGATTTAAAAAAAAGTTACTTAAATTATACGGGCAGGGTGGTATTTATTAAACAAGTGTTTGTAAAAATATATGCTTATAAATTTATCTAATCATCCATCTGAGAAATGGGAACCTGAGCAGATGGAAGCCGCAAGGCAGAAGTTTGGTTCGGTAATAGATTTACCGTTTCCGCCGATTGACCCGAATGCTGATGAGAGCGAAGTTTCGATTTTGGCAAGGGAGTATGTGGAGAGGTGTATGGCGATTTTTAAGTTTTCTAAGAATGGCGTGAATGCGGTTCATACAATGGGAGAGTCGAATTTTTGTTTTACTGTAATCAGTAAGTTGTTGGGAAAGGGAATGAAGTGTGTTGCTTCGACGACGGAGAGGGTTGTGGAGGAAGGGGCAGGGGGTGAGAAGGTTTCGAGGTTTAAGTTTGTGAGGTTCAGGGAATATGGATTTAATTGAAAATTTTAAATTATAAATTTTAAGTTAAGAGAAAGAGCAAGAACTCTGGAACACAGATAACACAGATTTAACGGATTTTCACAGATTTTAAAGAAATAGGC